>CAYFFE010000084.1:0-15809 GCA_964342265.1 uncultured Cellvibrionaceae bacterium
GCGGCTCGCGCCTAGATCGAGCTCTTTTCAAGCTCAACAGAGGCGCTAAATTAGTGTCAACAGGCCCTAGGGTCATTTGGCGATTTTGGTGCAATTTAGGTACCCCAAGTCGGCGGTTAGGTGCCAGTTCTGATATGCTTAGCCCGCCCAAAATGGGCGATTAGATTCCTAAGCTACTGAAGTTTATAAAATTATGTCTCTTTCTCCTGCACTATCCAGAGCCCAGGGCCAGTGTGAACTCTGCGGTTCGCAATCCCTCCTCACCGATTTTTTGCTCGACAACTCCGATGGCTACAGCGCCGATGACGCCACAGTCGCACTGTGTGATACCTGCCGTGAGCAGTTAGCCGCCGAGCCCCTCGACGGTAAATATTGGTTGTGTTTGCAAACCAGCGCCTGGAGTCCCTATGCGCCGGTGCAGGTATTGGCCTATCGCTTGTTAAACCGCTTAACCGAAGAATCTTGGGCGGCGGATTTGCTCGACGCCATGTTTATGGAAGACGACACGCGGGAGTGGGCGCAACAGGGCATTAGCCAAGAGCCGGAAGTGGTGACTCGCGATTGCAATGGCGCGGTGTTGTCGGCCGGTGATTCGGTGGTGATTGTTAAGGATTTGGATGTAAAAGGCACCAGCTTTGTGGCTAAGCGCGGCACGGCGGTGCGCAACATTGGTTTAACTGACAATCCCGAACACATCGAAGGGCGCGTTAACGGCACACGCATTGTGTTATTGACGCTATTCGTTAAAAAATCCAATTAAACGACGAGCCCCGAGGAAGCTAAGCATGGCCCGCATTAATACCATTTATGCCCGCTCCAAGAATCGCTGTATTGGCAAAAAAGGTTCTCTGCCCTGGCATCTGCCCAAAGAATACGCCCACTTTAAGCGAACCACACTCGGCCACCCGATTATTATGGGGCGTAAAACCTACGAAGATCACAACTCGGTGTTGCCCGGGCGATTGAATATTGTGATTACTCGCACCCCCAATTATCAGGCCTTGCAGGGCATTGAATTGGTGACGGATTTGGATCAGGCCATTGAGTTGGCCCGGCAGCACAGCGATGAGATTTTTATTATCGGTGGCGTGCACTTTTTTACCAAAGGCTATGAAATGGCCGATCGCGTGTTTGAAACGGTAATCGATACCGAAGTCGACGGCGATGCTTTTCTGCCAGAGTTTGATTTTAGCGGCTGGCAAACGCGTGAGTTAATGACCAGCCAGCCCGACGAGCGCAATCCGCTGGCGTTTACTGCCTACGAGCACTGCCGGGTTTAAAGCCTGGTACGCTATTCAATAATTTTAAACGACTGATTAAGCGTTTGAATGATTTCCTGACGGGGATTGTCGGTGTAGCACAAGGGCTTGCCGGTGATGGTTTCGGCCATGGCTTGGTAGGTTTGGGCTACCCGCTCGAAAATTTCCGCCGGTAACGCCGTTGTACTGGCCAGTTGCTGCCGTTCGGCCATGCGATTTTTATTGAGCAGCACATCGGCGTCGGCAACCGTGTCGAGCAACGCCTGGCGGAAATATTCCTTGGAGTTTTCTTGTATTTTGCCCTCGGCGTAGGCCTTGGCGTCCCAAAGTCTGGACGAATCCGGTGTGCCCACTTCATCCATGTAAATCATCCGTTCGTGCCCCTCGCGATCGCGGGCGTAGCCAAATTCAAATTTGGTGTCGACGAAAATCTGTCCCACCTTGGCCAATTGCTCGGAAATCACCGCAAAACCCTGGGTGAGCAGGGTTTCGTAGGTGGTGATGTCGGCCTGACTGTTAAAGTTGAAGGACTGGTAATGGTTTTCGATATCGTCCCGACCAATATTAACGTCATCGGCCTCGGGCACTCCGGGAATACCGCGCAATACCCCTTTCGTCGACGGTGTAATCAGAAGCTTCGGCAATCGCTGGTTGGCGTTTAATCCCTCGGGCAATTGCTGGCCGCAAAACTCACGTTCGCCTTTTTGGTAGGCGCGCCACATGGAGCCGGTGATGTACTGGCGGGCGATGGCCTCGATTTTAATGGGGCGCGCTTTTTGAACAATCCACACCAGCGGGTGGGGTACTTCCAAAATGTGGCTGGGGGCTAAATTGTGTTGACGAAACAGCGCAAACCAATGGGCCGCGATGGTGTTTAAAGCCGCGCCTTTGCCGACTACGCCGTCTAAACCGCCTTCGGCGTGCCAAACACAATCAAACGCCGACAGCCGATCACTGATGATCATCACCGCCAGCGGGGCGTCCTCGGGCACTGGATAGTTGCGAGACAAAATCAAGCGGCGCGAATCCTCTTCGGTGAGCCAATACACCGATCTTACCTTGCCGCTGTGGACGGGCAGGTGGGTGCGAATGGGAAAGTTGTCGTTAACCGCGAGGATTTGGTCGGCTGGGTTCATAGGCATACCTTTGTGAGAATGGAGCGGAGTTTAGCAGATGGTTTATTGCTCCGGCCATTGCATTGGGCTGGCGTTCTCGCGCTTGCAAAGGCTTATCTGCTTTGTGGTGCAATTGAGCATGGCAACCTCCAAATAACTCCCAGTTATTAGAATAATGATTACTTACTTCTATAAAGGATTGCCATTTTATTTCAAACTATTATTGCCAAATGTATCATTCGTAGATTGCAATAGAATATATTATGTATATACTAAATAGATACGCAGTAAGCTGTAGAAGAAGTTTTATGGCCAACTGCCGAGCCTAAGGATGGGCACCGGTATTCAAATTCGTTGAAAAACCGGGTAAAAAAGCAGGACGCACTCTACACAGGAGGCAAGACTATAATGAAGAACGTATCAAAAACACTGCTACTGGCCTGTGCGATTTTGGGTTTTCAACAGGCTCAGGCCGAATCACCCGCCGCTGTGACAGCGAACTTTACCAATGTTGCCGATATTGAAACGGTACGGGATGTGGAACCCAAATACCCAGCGCTCGCGATAAAAACCGGCGTGGAGGGCTATGTGGTATTGTCCTACGACTTAAATGCCTCGGGCAAACCCGTCGAGATCGAAGTGGTTGAAGAGCATCCCAAACGCGTATTCTCCAAAAGTGCTATCCGAGCACTCAAAGCATCGCGTTTCTCGGTGGTTGATGAAGCCGGCACGGAATATTCCGTAGAAGGGCTGGCGCGCCGTTATGACTTCCAATTCCCAAAAGAATTTAGAAGCCGCACTGCTCGCCGTCGTTAATCATCACCAATAAAAAACCCGGCCATAAAGCCGGGTTTTTTGTCTGAGCTATTTTCTGCGCCTTTTGTCTTTGCTAAACAAGTAAAGACTTGAGGGCAAGCAAAAGACCTGAGGACGAATTCCAGTTAAGCCAACGGCGGTGAATACCGTTGGTTGGAATTATTCTTCCTCTTCCTCGGGCTGCTGCTCGTCGTTGGGATCGTGACGCTTGATAAAGTCGCGAATAAAATGGCGAACTTCACGGGCGGCGCTGGTATCCAGGTGTTCGCACAAATTAATAAAGTGCTCACGCTCGTCGCTATTGATGCGAATAATTAACTGGCTGTCTTTCTTTTTAATCTTGTGCTTTCGCTTTGTTTCCGGCATGTAATGTCCTTGAGCCAGTTATTACAAACGAGGCTAATTATATCGAAAAACAACTGTTGATGTATATACGTTTTGGCCGCAGTTTGAACAAAAGCTCATCAACGCAGACCTCAGTCAATTAATCGCGCTTAAGATTCATTGGTCAGCGTTTGAATCTTTTCGTGCTGCTCGATGTACTTGGCCAGCGAAGAGCGATATTCGTCAAGCTTGGCTTGTTCTTTGGCCACGACCTCGGCGGGCGCGTTGGCGACAAACTTTTGGTTGCCCAGTTTGCCTTCGATGCGCTTGATTTCCTTGTTGAGCTTGTCGATTTCTTTTTGCAGGCGCGAGGCTTCGGCTTGTACGTCGATAACACCGGCCATGGGCACCAAAATCTCCATATCACCGGCCAGACCCGTAGCCGAAGGCGGCACTTCCGCGCCCGACTCAAGCCAAGTAACGGATTCCAGATTGGCCAGTTTGATCAAAAACTGGCGGTTGGCTAGCAATCGAGTTTGATCTTGTGGCTCGGGGCTTGCGCACAGCACGGGCAGTTTCTTCGCCGGAGAAATATTCATCGAGCCGCGAATATTGCGGATACAAGTAATTACCCCCTGTAACCACTCGATATCGGCAATGGCCTGCTCATCGACTTTGCTGGTATCGGCAATTGGATACGGGGCGTACATGATGGTGTCGCCGTTGGTGCCGGCCAAACCTTTAATTCGCTGCCAGATGGTTTCGGTAATAAACGGCATAAACGGGTGGGTGAGTCGCAGCACCGTCTCGAGTACTCGCACCAATGTGCGGCGGGTGCCGCGCTTTTGCTCCGTCGAGTAGTCGTCGCTGTTCAGTGCCGGCTTGCACAGCTCCAAATACCAACTGCAGTACTCCGACCAAACAAAGCTGTACAGCGCTTGGGTGGCCAAATCGAAGCGATAGGTTTCGATGCCCTCGTTAACGGCGGCTTCGGTTTGCTGCAAGCGACCGATAATCCAGCGATCGGCGAGCGACAGTTGGTAGTTGTCGTTGCCGTCTTGGCCGCAGTCCTGGCCGTCGCAATTCATCATGACAAAATTGGCGGCGTTCCAGATTTTGTTGCAAAAGTTGCGAAAGCCCTCGATGCGGCCCACGTCAAAATTAATGTCGCGACCCGTGGAGGCCAGTGAGTAGTAGGTAAAGCGTAGGGCGTCGGTACCGTAGGAGGCAATGCCGTCGGCGAATTCGGATTTAGTTTGTTTTTCGATCTTGGCTTTTAATTGCGGTTGCATCAGCCCCGCAGTGCGTTTTTGCAGGAGTTCGGGCAATTCAATGCCGTCGATCAAATCGATAGGGTCGAGCACGTTGCCTTTGGACTTGGACATTTTCTGACCGTGGCTGTCGCGCACCAATCCGTGTACGTACACGGTTTTAAAGGGCACCTGCTTTTTAAAGTGCAGGGTCAGCATGATCATTCTGGCCACCCAGAAGAAAATAATATCGAACCCGGTTACCAGCACGGAGGTGGGGTGGAAGGTTTTCAGGCGCTCGGTGTCTTCCGGCCAACCCAGGGTGCCAAAGGTCCACAGGCCGGAGGAGAACCAGGTATCGAGCACGTCTTCGTCCTGGTGAATTTCTAGGTCGTCGGCCAGGTTGTGGCGACTGCGCACTTCGGCCTCGTCTCGGCCCACGTAGCAGTTGCCGTCGGCGTCGTACCAAGCGGGAATGCGGTGACCCCACCAGAGCTGGCGGGAAATACACCAATCCTGAATGTCGCGCATCCAGGAGAAGTACATGTTTTCGTACTGTTTGGGCACAAATTCCACGTCGCCATTTTGCACTGCGGCGATGGCTTGCTCGGCCAGGGGCGCGGTTTTTACGTACCACTGATCGGTGAGGTAGGGTTCAATCACCACGCCGCTGCGATCGCCGCGCGGCACTTTAAGGGTGTGATCCTGAACTTTTTCCAGCAAACCCAGGGCGTCTAAGTCGGCGACGATCTGCTTGCGCGCCTCAAAGCGATCCATGCCGCGGTATTTGCTCGGTACCTCGTCGTTGAGGTGGGCGGTTTCGTCGAGGATGTTGATCATGGGCAGATCGTGGCGCTGGCCCATTTCGTAGTCGTTAAAGTCGTGGGCCGGTGTGATTTTTACACAGCCCGTGCCGAATTCCTGATCCACATAATCGTCGGCGATGATGGGGATTTCTCGGCCTACCAGCGGCAGCGTGATGGTCTTGCCGATTAAATCTCGGTAGCGCTCATCGTTGGGATTCACGGCCACGGCGGTATCGCCGAGCATGGTTTCCGGTCGCGTGGTGGCCACCACTAAAAAGCGCTCCGGGCCGCCGTCGGCTTTGGCCAGCGGATAGCGCAGATGCCAGAGATGGCCCTGTTCTTCTTCGTTTAACACTTCCAGATCGGAGACGGCGGTTTTTAAGGCGGGATCCCAGTTCACCAGGCGTTTGCCCCGGTAAATTAAGCCGTCTTCGTAGAGCTGGATAAACACTTCTTGCACGGCCTTGTAAAAGCCGTCGTCCATGGTAAAGCGCTCGGTGCTCCAATCGGGCGAAGCGCCCAGGCGGCGCAACTGGCGGGTAATTTGGCCGCCGGAGTGTTCTTTCCACTGCCAAATGCGATCGATGAATTTTTCCCGGCCCAGTTCGTGGCGCGTGGTGCCTTCAGCGGCGAGCAATCGCTCCACCACCATTTGCGTGGCGATACCGGCGTGGTCCGTGCCCACTTGCCACAGTGTTTGGTTGCCTTTCATGCGGTTGTAGCGCACCAGCGCATCCATAATCGACTGCTGAAAACCGTGGCCCATGTGCAAAAAACCGGTGACATTGGGCGGCGGAATCATGATGCAGAACGGCTCGCCGTCGCCTCTGGGCTGAAAATAGCCCTGACTTTCCCAGTGTTGATAAAGCGGCTGCTCAATCTCGTTGGGCTGATAGGTTTTGGCAAGTGCGGCGTTGGTTTCGGACGATGGCTGATCGGACATAATTCTGGGCAACTGAGTTTTAATCAAGGATTGGTTGTAAACGTTGGCGCGGAGCGCACGACTTGAGATGACCGGGTAACGTTATTCGTTTTCGGTAAGCAATCGGCTCCGCAAAAAGCGGGCAATTATAGCGCGGCTAATCCTTGGCTAACAGGCGCTTGAGTTCCGTTCTCAGTTTCTCTTCGATTTTGGGCAGGTATTCGGCCACCAGCTCGTCGACGAGCTGGTCGATTTGTTGGTTGGTCGTGGCGTCTACTGAGGTTGTTCGTGACTCCGTCGGTTGCTGCCTGGGTGATTGCAGCTCGCGCGATTGTGAATCAGGAAGGCTCGTTGGGCCTTGTGGCGGTTCGTCGAATAACGAGGCTTGAATCTCCTTGCCACCGCGACGAATGAGCGGTTTGCTGCGAGCTTTTCTATTGTTTGGCTTGGGGTTTGACTTTGTGTTTGGTTTGGCGTTTGGCACGTTCGGGTTTGAGCAATCTTGTTGGCGTTGGCTGGCGAGTGGCGAGGTGGTTTTTGTCGATTTGCTAGCGTGTTTGGCTTGCAAAGATTGATGCAGTGCTTGTAATTCGTTTAATGCCCGTTGGGTAAACTCGGAAAACTCCAACTGCGGACTATCCATTTGCGGGCTATCCGTTTGCGGTCGATTTGCTTGCGAGTCGTCGACGTATTGTGCTTTTACGTGCTTTTCTTCGAGCGAGTGGCTGATGCTTTTCAGCTCCGCAATAATGGCGCGCTGACTCGGCGATTGATCGGGCGATTTTTGGGACTCAGTCATAACGCCGTGTTCCAGAAAATTTCACCAACGGATTTGGCCGGGCAATTACCCGATCAATCTCTAAACCTCAGAGCGGCCCAAGTATGACTTGAAAGGCCTCGACCACACAAGTTTTGGCGTGTGATTGCAGTTTAGGGCCTGTTTGGGGGTTAACGGCGTTGATTGCGCAGATCGTGCGAGCGAATGGGGTAGCCGCGGGCTTTGTAAAACTGATAGGCCGCGCGAGTTTGCTTAAGCACCGGGGGCATTTGCACAACCACTTCCACCAAGCGATGGAAGCGAGAAAAGTGATCCTCCAACAGTTTGCCCGAAGTATTTATCAGTACGTCGTGGCAAAACCGGGGCGGCTCGCTGTGGCAGACCAACACCGGTGCCTCTGCTTGCGCTTCTTGTTGATCAATATCGTGGGCCAAAAACGATTCTGGGCGCGACTGCCAGAGCAAATCCGATAATTGTTGGCTGTGTTGCTCGGATTCGGTGGCAATCAGCAATTGATGGCGGGCCAGATAAATCTTTTCCGCCAGGCGCGAGACAAACTCCAAGCGCGCCTGGCCGCTGTCGGCCGATAAAATGTAAAAATCGATCTCGGTCAAGGTTGAGCCTAGCGTTTAGTTTTACTCAGCAAATACTCGGTAAGTAACGGCACGGGACGGCCGGTTGCGCCTTTGTTGGCCCCCTGCTGCCAGGCAACACCGGCGATATCTAGGTGCGCCCAGGTAAAGTTTTCGGCAAAGCGCGACAGAAAACAGGCCGCAGTGATGCTGCCGCCAAAGGGGCCGCCGATATTGGCCATGTCGGCAAAGTTGCTGTCGAGTTGTTTTTGAAATTCTTCGCCCATGGGCATGTGCCAGGCTTTGTCGCACACCTCAAAGCTCAAGCTTTCCAGCTCTTCGGCAAAATCGTCGTCGTTGGCGTACAGGCCGGAGATGTGTTTGCCCAAAGCCACCAGGCAGGCACCGGTTAAGGTGGCGATGTCGATCACCGATTGCGGTTTAAAGCGCTCGGCGTAGGTGAGTGCATCGCAGAGAATCAAACGGCCTTCGGCGTCGGTATTGAGAATTTCGATGGTTTTGCCGGCCATGGAAGTCACCACATCGCCCGGTTTGGTGGCGTGACCGTTGGGCATGTTTTCCGAGGCGGCCACAATGCCCACCACGTTGATGTTGGGAGTGAGTTCCAGCAGGGTTTTCATGGTGCCGAACACACTGGCCGCGCCGCACATGTCGTACTTCATTTCGTCCATGCCCGCGCCGGGTTTTAGGCTGATGCCACCGGTATCGAAGGTGATGCCTTTGCCCACCAATACATGAGGTTTGGTGGTTTTGGCCGCGCCCTTGTACTCCATCACGATTAAATGCGCTTCTTCATCACTGCCGGCCGACACCGACAACAGCGAGCCCATGCCGAGCTCGCGCATGTCTTTTTCTTTGAGAATTTTAACGGAGAGTTTTTCCTGATTGCGCGCCAGGCCGCGAGCCTGTTTGGCTAAATAAGCCGGCGTACACACGTTGCCCGGCAGATTGCCCAGCTCGCGTGCTAGGTTCATGCCTTCGCCCACGGCAGCGCCGTGTTCCAGGCCTTTGCGAAGATCGGTTAGGGCTTTTTTATCGTTGGTGGCACACACCACCGTGCGCAGCGTGGCTGCTTTGGGTTTGTCGGACTTGGTGGTGGAGTATTTGTAGCTGGCAAGTTTAACCGCGCGAGCGATTTGGCTGGCTAACCAGCCGAGATCGGCACCGTCGACGGCGATATCATCCAGCGCGATGCAGGCGGTTTTCAGCACTTTGTTGTTGAGTCGCGCGGCGATGTGGTTGGCGACTTTTTGAAACTGATCGCGCTTGAGCACGGCGTTTTTACCCAGGCCCACGACCAGTATGCGTTTAAAGGTTTGACCGGCAATGGCCGGTAGCAACGAGCAAGTGCCCAGGCCAGTTTTTAAATCGCCCGAGGCCAACAAATCCGACAAGAGGCCGTCGGTTTGTTGATCTACAAGGGTAAAGCTCGGCAGTTGTTGCTCGCCGTCACAGGCTGCAACCACTAGGCAATCGGTTTTAAATTGGTTGATATCGCAAACTTTGGCTTGAAAATTCATGGACGATCCGTTTTTTACTTGTTGCGCCTGCAAGCTGTTTGTCGTTGGTTTTAAACACGGGGTTTTAAACGCCGGATGTTAAACTCAGCGGTTTTTAAACGATAGCTTTCGGCAAGACAATTTTAGTGAATTACCCGATAATACGGGACTTTACCTTTAGAATGATAGATTAAACGTTAGAAATCAGCGCTAACTGCAAATTTTGGGAAATATCTGGGCGCGCATAGAGTTCCCGCCAAATCGATAACCTAAACAGGATTCGTTAAGCCATTGCCCAGTGAATTGATGGGCAATGCCAGTGGAACCTGTCTTAAAATAAGTGGAACCCGCCTTAAATTAAGTGGAACCTATCTTAAAATAACCGATCAGCGTTGGGTTCATGGTTTAATCCCGCGTTGGCACTGGCAGCGCAAAAATAACCTATTGTTTTACAATCCTTAGCCCCACAACCGGTAATTAACAGCAGCAGAATTCCTCACCTTGATTATTTTCCGATACATAACGCGCGAAATTTTAATGTCCACGTTTGCTGTGACCATTGTTTTACTGATGGTGATTGTCAGCAGCCGCTTTGGCCGTTATTTGAATGAAGCGGTCACCGGGCGCATTTCCGCGGATGTACTGTTTTCGGTGATGGCGCTGCGTGTGCCGGTAATTTTAGAGTTGGTGATTCCGCTGAGTTTTTTTATTGCGCTGCTGTTTGCTCTGGGGCGGTTGTACATCGACAGCGAAATGACAGCGTTGAGCGCCTGCGGTTTCAGCCGCAAGCGTTTGCTGGCTTATGTTACTGGGCCAAGCAGCGTGGTCGCTGCCTTTGTGGCCAGTTTGAGCTTATGGCTAAGCCCACTGTGTTTGGATTTATCCAACAGTATTTTGGAGCGCGAGCGTGCCCGCAGTGAGTTCGAAACTCTGGCTCCCGGCCAGTTCCAGTCGTTGAGCCAGTCCGGCTCTGTGATCTACGCCGAGTCTTTGTCTGACGATCGCAAAGTGCTCAACAATGTATTTGCTGCGGAATTAAACCTCTCCGGCGACATCGCTGCCGATAGCGACGACTCGGTAATACTCATTAAGGCCCAATCGGGTGAGCAGGTATTTGAGGAACAATATCAGCGACGCTACTTGCGCATCACTCGCGGCGAGCGCGTTGAGGGGCAGCCGGGCGGTGGCGAATATCGAACCGTTGATTTCGAAACCTATTCACAGTTGATCGAAGAAATACCGATCCGCTATAAGGCCGCCCACGATCGACAATCTACGTTGGAGTTGTTCGAAGCCGACGATGCCGCCTCGGTGGCGGCGCTGCACTGGCGCTTTGGCTTGCCGGTGTTGGTGCTGGTGCTGGCGCTGTTGGGGGTGCCGTTGGCGCACACCGATCCCCGTCGCGGTCGCTACACCAAAATGATTCCGGCGGTATTGTTGTACATGATCTATCTGGTAGCGTTGAATGCTGGTCGCGGTGCCATCGAAGACGAAAAAATGGCCGCCGCCGGACTATGGTTTATCCATGCCGGTGCCCTTCTCGTGGCGGTATTGTTGTTTAACGGCGGTGGCCTGCGTCGTGTGTTTGCCAACCGCAAGCGGGAGGTGCACCGTGCGTAGATTAACGCGCTATGTGGGCCAAACCGTGGCCAGCACCATTGCCGTGGTGCTGGTGGTATTGGTGGGCTTGGATTCTCTGTTCAGTTTGGTGGAAGAACTCACCAACCTAGAGGCCAGTTACGATGTGCCAGCGGCATTTGGCTACATCGCCTTAAAAATTCCCGGCCGTCTGGTGCTCTATGTGCCCTATGCGGCGCTGGTGGGCTGCCTGATTGGCTTGGGGTTTTTGGCGGGTAACAGCGAGCTGGTGATTATGCGCGCTGCTGGGGTGTCGATTTTGCGAATCAGTTGGTTGGTACTAAAACCCGTTTTAACCTTTGTCGTGCTGGCGATGTTGTTGGGCGAGTTTGTTACGCCCACCACCGATCAATTGGCGCAAAGCAATCGGGCGCTGGCTCAGGGCGGCGACAGTCACCAGGGCTTCGAGCAGGGCTTTTGGACGCGTGAAGGCAACACTTTTATTCACGTAAACGCCGTGCAATCCAACGGCAAACTCTACGGCTTGAGTCGCTACCGCTATAACGATCAGGGCCGCATGGTTGCCAACAGTTTTGCCAAAACGGCGCTCTATCAAG
Source organism: uncultured Cellvibrionaceae bacterium (assembly GCA_964342265.1). GTDB lineage: Bacteria > Pseudomonadota > Gammaproteobacteria > Pseudomonadales > Cellvibrionaceae > Halioxenophilus. The sequence goes on from CAYFFE010000084.1 coordinate 11,558, forward strand.
GCGATCACTGGTTGGAAGAAGACGTGACCGAAACCCGGTTTTTCCCTGATCGTACCGAAACCCAAAGATACACCCTGCGCCAATGGCACTCCGACATAAAACCGCGTGTACTGAGTGTGTTGGTGTTATCCAGCGATGGCATGGCCCTGCACGATCTCTATTCCTACGCCAGTTTTCGCGACAGCCAAGGTTTGGAAACCGATAAATTTTGGCTGGCTTTCTGGCAAAAAGCCCTGCAACCCATCGCCACCATCAGCTTAGTGTTGATTGCCATTTCGTTTGTGTTCGGCCCACTGCGCGCGGCAACCACCGGCTTTCGAGTGTTTGTGGGCGTGATGGTGGGCGTGCTGTTTAAAACCAGCCAAGCCATATTGGGCCCGGCCAGTTTGGTCTTTGGCTTCTCGCCACTGGTGGCTGTAGCGGTGCCGATTGCGGCCTGTCTGATGGCGGGCTTTTGGCTGATTGCCAACTATCGATAAGGGGTCGATAGATAAGGGATCGGGAATAAAGCGGCTAGAGCTTGAGTTATCGCCCGCAGCATGGGCCGACTGAAGCGTAGCGTAAGGAGGTCCAGGCCGCGTAGCGGCCGAGCATGGCTGCGATTGTTAAGTACCTTTGCCATATGACTTTATATTTGGATACTTGTTGGAGACAACCTCGATTATCACATCCATTGTGCAAATTACAAAATGTTTGGGAGCAGGACACTGTATTTCAAAAGTAGGTTCAGCGCTTAAATACGATATTAGCGGCGAATTTTGGACTTCGAACGTATTGCCAATATTTCCTTCTACGTTCTCCCAATACAGAGTTCTATAACCTTCATCCGAAACTAAATAGGGTCCACAAAATTCAAAATGGACTAAATACTCAATTTCATCTCGATCCTTTACGTGAATAATCAGCTCACCTTTGTCATTGAGATCGCTAAAGAAGAGATCTCCGACATCACTTAGTATTGTATTCCAGCGTACCGATTTCATGTGTACTTAACGATGGGGATTAGCGAGAGTCTAGCGAGGTTTGGGCAGTAAAATAACTTGCGTGCCGCTGAGTCGATCGTGCCAAGTGAGGTTTTGAGCGTCGAAGTTCTGCCACCAATAGCCGGCAGCCAAAGGAATTAGCGACAATGGCGCAAGCAGTGCGCGGATTGCGCAGGCGCTTAGGGCGGGGCGTTCCGATTGCTGGCCTACCAACTTTAAACGCCAAGCACGCATGCCGAGCGTCTGGCCTGCCATTCGCCAAAAAAAGCAATAAAACCCCACAATCACCGCTATCCAGCCGATAAACCCTGGCAAACCAATACTGGCTTGCTCGCCTTCAGCGAGCGTATGTCCCAACACATTGACTTTAATCGCCAAGGCCAAAGCGCCGTAAGCCATGCTCACTGCAGCCAAAATCAGCAGATCATAAACCAGCGCCGCCAGTTTTCGCCAAACGGGAGCGGAGGGTCGTAATTTGGGTGAGAGGGAATTAAGTGCGCCGTCGTTCATAACGGCGCTAGTGTATAGCAGATTAGAGACGCAGACGAGATTAAAACTCGTAAGAAACGCTGAGTTTTAAGGAATCACCGTTAAGGCGCATGCGGTAATTCACTTCATCCACCTGACCCTGGCCGCTGCTGTCGGGAACGGCGGCGTTATTGGCAAAATTCGATTGCTTTATTTGATTCCAGTACGCTTTGGCTCCCGCTTTAAGCAGTTTGGAAAAAATCTTGGTTCCTTTTTTACCGTGATCGTCGTGGTATTGCTGATTTAACCACTGATGATTGAGCAGGCGCTGAGTGGTGTTGAGCCGGTTGTCGTTAAAATTAGCAGCGGCTTGATCCAAATCGTCGTTGTCCAATCCATAAGCGCTGAAATGTCGGCCATCGCCCTTACCGGCAAGGGCGTCTTGCTGCATGTAGGAATCGGCGTGTAAATAATCGGGCACAAACTGCTGTTGATTGAAGACCTGGCTGAAACAGGGACAGGCAATAGCTCCCGCGCAAGCTAGAAGGGCGAGGCATAGCCAATTGTGGCATTTGTTTACTGATCGCTTATTGTTGTTCACCATCATAAACCACCTACTTTTACTCAAAGTTGTTGTGTGTCCGTGTTGTAAAGAAGTCCCTTTATTGGCGTCCTTATCAACAAGTATGGTTCAACTTTACCTAACTCGCTGTTCTTTAAAAGGTCGTGGGTTAGACTATTTTCTTATCAATTATTGGCCATTGGGCACGTAGGGTTCACACAAAACAAGCGGTCAAGTGGTGAAGTTTTATACAGGTGGTGAGCGGTGGTTAGTGGCTACTAACTGGGTGCTGCTGTGGCTATGACCAGTAGTTCGGTAATTGTGGTAAGTTAGCTGTTGTTGGAATGAGGGTGGTAAAAAAATTGGCGCCCAACACAGGGTCGGGCGCGATTAACCGGGCGATTACCGATTTAGCTTTGGCCGGATGAACCTTATAACCGGCTAATCCTCAGATTTGTTAGCCTTCTGAATTGAAGCGCTCGACCGACTCTTCAATTTCTTTCTTGGCGTCGGCCACGTCGCCCCAGCCTTCGATTTTAACCCATTTGCCGGGCTCTAAATCCTTGTAGTGCTCAAAGAAATGGGCGATTTGATCCAAGGTTTGCTTGGGCAGATCGTCGATGGATTGCACATCTTTGTACATCGGGGTGATCTTGTCGTAAGGCACCGCCAGGATTTTCGCGTCTTCGCCGGATTCGTCGGTCATTTTCAACACACCCACCGGGCGGGCGCGCAAAACGGAGCCAGTTAACACGGGAATGGGCATTAGCACCAGCACGTCTACCGGATCGCCGTCGCCACACAGTGTGTGAGGCACGTAGCCGTAGTTGCAGGGGTAGTGCATGGCAGTGCCGAGCATGCGATCCACGAAAATGGCACCGCTGTCTTTGTCGACTTCGTATTTGATCGGGTCGCTGTTCATTGGGATTTCAATGATAACGTTGATGTCGTCCGGAAGATTCTTGCCTGAAGGTACTTTGTCAAAGCTCATAAGGGGATCCAATTGTCGTGAATATAGAACTGTTTATCCGGCGCGGGATTCTATCACACTCGAGTGCACCAACAATGAATGCTGCGCGAGCGCCCAGTCGAGAAGTCGGTAACCCTGTAGCACCGCTTGTCGCCAGGGTGAAGAAATACTAACGCCAAACTGGCGGATGGCTGTTTGTTCGCTAAGCTTATTTAAACAGGTTTAACTCACGACAAGTAGGCAATTAGCGTCATGACGGCAGAACTCGAGTCCTTCGATACCAAGGCAACCCAAGTGGAAAAGTTGTTAAAGTTATTGGCACATCGCGGGCGATTGTTAGTGCTGTGCAATTTAATGGAAGGCGAGCGCTCGGCGGGCGATCTCGAAGCGGTGGCGCGTTTGAGCCAATCGGCGCTGTCGCAGCATTTGGCGAAATTGCGCGAAGAGAAGATCGTCGCAACCCGTCGCGATGCCCAGCGCATTTATTATCGTCTCGCCGATCAGCGCACACGCACGATTTTATCGTGCTTAACGCAAACCTTTGCCAACGAAATTAACCCGGCGCTTGAGCAGGTCCCCGAGCACTCCGTGAATGGCGTAGAAACTGCGCCAATGAGCCCGAGTTTTTCCAAATATTCCGCGTAGTCGGCCTGCGATTTATTTTAAAGCGTTTCACATTAAAACGCTTAACCGTAAAACCTTGCTTGCCTAAAAACACTGCTTGGCCCCCACATGGGGGGCACTTCTTTTTTCTAACCCAAAAAATCTTTTCTCAAACAATAAATCTTCTCTCAAAGAAAAAATCTTAGCGATTCAACTGAGCTGCGGGCGACTCCAGTGCGCCCTTATGGGCATCTAAAAGTACCTCAATTTCGTGTTTGGAGCCCAGTGCCACGGCCACGCGCTGGTGGATTTGTTGCGGTTGAATATCGAGAATATTGCCAAAACAAGTGGTGGCTAAACCGCCGGCTTGTTCTACCAACAAGCTCATGGGGTTGCCCTCGTACATCAGGCGCAGCTTGCCCGGTTTTTCCGGTGCCCGTTGATCCCAGGGATAGGTAAAAATGCCGCCGCGGGTCAGCACTCGGTGCACGTCGGCCACCATGGAGGCAATCCAGCGCATGTTAAAGTTTTTGCCGCGCTCGCCATCGGCTCCGGCCAGCAATCCAGCGATGTAGGTTTGCATTTCGGGTGCCCAAAAACGCTGGTTGGACATATTTATCGAGAATTCTTTGGTATCGGCGGGGATGTTCATTTGCTCGAGGGTGA
>CAYFFE010000085.1:0-15765 GCA_964342265.1 uncultured Cellvibrionaceae bacterium
ACGCAGCAATGCATGCAAGCCTAATAGCTAAAACGTGAATGGGCGCGTTTGTCTACTTTTTGAGCCGGTCGTTGGAGGCGGGATGAGCGATAATCAACAATTGACCTCGATAATTAAAAAGCTTTGCGCCACTGGCTATCAATACTACGACCAAGGCGATTACGATCAAGCCTTGAGAACCTTTTATCAAGCCTGGGTGCAATTACCCAAGCCGCAAACTGATTTCCCACAAGCCGGGTGGACCCTGGCGGCCATCGGCGATTGTTATTTTAAGATGGGTAAACAGCCACAAGCTCAACAGGCACTGGAATCGTGCTTGTGCTGCCCAGACATGAGTAATAGCCCTTTTGTGCGCTTGCGTCTTGGGCAATCCTTGCTAGACAGCGGTCAAGTGGCCGCAGCGCGCAAGCAGCTATTAAAAGCATATCAATTGGCCGGTAAAGATCAGTTTCAACTCGAAGCTCCCAAATACATCAACGCAATAGAGGATTTAATTGTTTGAATCGATTAAATCCTTCCCAGTATTGCCCGGCAAACAACGCGCTGGCCAATGTATTAGTTTTTGATTCCGGCGTCGGCGGTTTGAGCATTACGCAAGAAATAATTGCTCGGCTGCCACAAGTAAATATTACTTATGCAGCCGATAACGCCGCGTTTCCCTACGGCATTATGCAAGAGAATAATCTGATACACCGGGTTGATCAGATTTTACACCGATTTCAAGAAATAACTCGCGCAGATTTGATTGTCGTTGCTTGCAACACGGCCAGTACCATTGCGCTGCCGGCATTACGGCAACGTTTTTCCGTTCCCATCGTCGGTGTGGTGCCGGCGATTAAACCCGCGGCCAAAATTAGTGAATCAAAAGTGATTGGTTTGTTAGCCACGCCGGGCACGGTTGCACGGCAATACACACAGAATTTAATCGACGAATTCGCCGGCGATTGTCAGGTCATTACGCTGGGTAGTCGCCTGTTGGTAGAAATGGCCGAGCAAAAACTCTCGGGCGTTGCGGTTTGTCCAAGCGCTTTGAGAGAAGAATTAAAACCGTTATTAGATGCCAATCAACAACAATTACTCGATACCATTGTGCTTGCCTGTACCCATTTTCCGCTGTTAAAAAAAGAGCTAACCCAATGTGCACCTAGCATAAAACATTGGGTGGATTCCGGAGAAGCCATCGCGCGACGAGTGCAGAATTTGTTGGAAGACGCAGGCTGGTCTGTTAATAACGGCGATAATGTCGCAACGCCAATCTACCAAACCATTCTCACTCAGTCGCCCAAAAACGCGCAGTTTTTAGAAGACTTTTTACATTCCTGGTTTTCCCGTTCTTGGTCGATGTTAACGGTTCAGTAAAATGACAACACTTTTATAAGGTAAAGTCCTAATTGCCTACTCTTTTCAATATAAAGCCCTACGTCGAATTTCTTGAACGCGGGGATACAATTATTACCGCCAATGCTCGGCAGTGCGCAAAAATGCGAGCCGCCTACAGTTATTATCGGCATAAAAATGCCAGTGTGGGGGCATCGCCTAATCTTTATAGCTTAAACGCTTGGATGGATTTACAGTGGCAACAATTACAATCAGCTAGCAATGCCAATAATCAATTCTTAGTATTAAATGCAATTCAAAGACAGCGAGTTTGGCGAAAAATAATTGCCAAAAATATGGACGTTGTGCCTCTATTGCCAGTGGAACAATTGGCGCCTTTTGCCGACAGTGCTTATAAAACTATAGAACTTTGGCAAGTGCCCATTGGAAATCTAGAATGGGATAACGCGCACTATGAAATGTTTGCTGGCTGGTATAAAGCGTTTGAAACGACCTTGACTCAAAATCATTGGATTACTTCAGAGCATACTCAAACACTGTTGCTGAATGCTTTTCGAACTAAGCAAATGTGCCCAACTGAATTCATTCACCTAGTTGGTTTTGATGATATTCCCCCTCTCACGGCCGAGCTGTTATCCGCCGCTGCCTGTCAATGCACGAAACATCAAGTCAATCCGGTCAGTAATCAGTTGTATCGTCGGCAATTGCCAAGTCGGCGAGAAGAAATTATTGCAGCAGCCAATTGGGCAAAACAAATCTTATTAGAGCACCCCGAGGCAGTTATCGGCATTATTGCCCCAAATCTCGGCCAAATCCGTGACCAAATAGAACAGATTTTTATCGAAACTTTCGAGCCTCAATATCTCGACAACAACACGCAGCACTATACCCTACCGTTTAACTTTTCGGCTGGAACACCGCTGGGTGCAGCGCCAGTGATTCACGAGGCATTCTTGTTGCTGCGAGTACTGGCCAATGAAATTAGCTTCGATCAAACCATTGCGCTATTGAACTCACCCTACTGGAAAGTAGCCAAACATACTTCTCTGACTTTTAGAGCCATCTTGCAATTAAGTAATCAGCCCAAAGAAAATATTCGCCGGGGTGATTTAAAGCGATTATTTGATACGCCAGAGCCCAATGGCGTTGTAAAGTGTTTGATCGATGTTGATCATCAATACCGACGTTTATCCAAGCAATTAACACCGGGCGAATGGATGAATGTTGTTTTGGATTTACTGCAACAATTGGGCTGGCCGGGTGATAGAAAACTCAACAGTATAGAGTTTCAGCAAGTTAGTCAGTTTCAATCCTTGCTGGAGCGTTTTATTTCAGTGGGACAAGTTGATTCCACGTTATTATTTAGCGAAGCGTTAAGCGAACTCCAACAACAATGCTTAACGACACCATTTCAACCGCAAACGCCCGACTCGCCCATTCAAATATTGGGCGCATTGGAAGGCGCGGCGTTGCATTTTGATTACTGCTGGATGCTCAATCTAGATGATCAAACATGGCCTCCTCAACCCTCGCCAAATCCATTGTTGCCGATACCCTTGCAGTGCCAACTGGATATGCCCAATGCCAGTGCGAGCAAGCAATTACGATACGCGCAATCAATAACAGAGAGAATTAAAGCCAGTGCCAATCGAGTTGTTTTTAGCAGCGCGGCGACGGAAGGCGATAGCGAATTAACACCAAGTGGTTTAATTAGTGGTATTGCACTCTCAACCGGAGACGAACTGTTTTCACAATCGACATCTAGCCAGTTCACAAGCCAAAGCCAACTCACAAGTAACAATCTACAAATAACACACTATCAGCAATTGGCTAATTGGATTTTTGATAACCGGCATTATTGCTGGATTGATTGCGAACAAGCCAAACCGTTAGAGAGCGACACCAAACAAGCCGGCGGTATTTCTGTATTGCAATGGCAAGCAGCATTACCTATTAATGCGTTTTGCCGGTTTCGTTTGGGGATAAAACCTTTACCGGCGATAGAGTACCATCTTTCTCCGGCGATTAAGGGCCAAATTAGCCATTTTGCGCTTGCCAAAATTTGGCAAACGTTGATCGATCAAAAAACATTGCTGAGCTACGGCGATGACAAATTACTCGTTTTAATTAACGCATCAGTAGATCAAGCACTACAAGAATATTCGCCTGCCTTTACCGATTTTCCGGATACGCTAAAAAAATTGGAAGCCGAACGACAAGCCAATATTATTCGCCAATGGCTGGAGGTTGAAAAAACACGTTCCGATTTTACTGTCGAAGCGACGGAGCAAAGCGTTGAGGTAAGTTTGTCTGGCTTAACCTTTAAATTGCAATTGGATCGGCTCGACTGCCAAGATCAACAGCGCTTAATTATCGATTACAAAGCCAGTAGCCAACAGTCGATATCTCAATGGTTGCCCGAGCGTATTGCGGCCCCACAATTACCCCTTTACGCACTGCACTTTTCAGAAACGATTAATGCCATTACCTACGCAATAGTTAACGGGGCTAAGCAACAGTTTGTGGGCATGGGAGAGCTAAGCACTCCTGTTACCGGAATTAAACATCGCGAAAAAGTCACGGATCTCACCTGGCCCGAACTCATACAAGCTTGGCAAGTGGATTTAACCAGTTTGGCAGAAGAGTTTAAACACGGTGTTACCTGGGCTCACGATTATCATCCTATTGTTTCTCGTTATCAGGCGGATTATTTGTCCATCAATCGGCTGCCCGAAAAATCATTAAATTACGCGCTTTGGATAAAGGACGGTGGCAATGCTGAGTAGAACACCTGCCGACCAAACAGTTCGAGAGAATTGTTTAAAGCCCGAGCAGTCGTTTTTGGTCAGTGCACCAGCCGGCTCGGGTAAAACCAGCTTATTAACACAGCGAGCCCTGTGTTTGCTGGCGCGTGTAGAGAATCCAGAGTCGGTATTGTGCATTACCTTTACTCGAAAAGCGGCGGCGGAGATGCGCCATCGAGTTGTATCTGCGCTCTCCCTGGCGCAACATTCTGAACAACCCGAAAACACCAATGACGCTGAAACTTGGGCGCTCGCCCGAGCGGTGTTGCAGCAAGATCAGCGCTACAATTGGCGATTATTGGATAATCCTGGGCGCTTAAAAATTACCACCATTGATGGTTTGTGCCGATCCATTACCAACCAATTACCCATTGATAGTGGTTTGGGTTTGGCGATGGAAAATCTAGACATCCCAGAGCCTGCCTATCGCCAAGCCGCGCGCGAAACCATTCGCTGGCTGGATAAAACAAACAGTCCGTACAGCAATGCCTTGCAGTATTTACTAAAAGAGCTCGACGGCGATACCGCCCGTTTAGAAAAATTGTTTTATCAATTATTAGTGAAGCGCGACCAATGGCTACAGCCGTTAATGACCGGCCGCGATAGCCGAGCATGGTTGCAAGACAATATTCGAAAGCTTGTTGTTGATCAATTAGCCGTTTGTGAAAAATCCCTGCGCCCGTTTGCATCGGATATTGTGCAATTAGCGGCTTTTTGCGGCAAAAATTTACGCGACGAAGGCTCCGATAGCGCGATTGCAGATTTGCATCAATTGCATAGCCTGCCGACTGCCACTGAAAAAGATTTAGCTCAGTGGCAAGCGATTGCAGAATTATTTTTAACTAAAACAGGCGATTTTCGTAAAAAACTCGATAAGCGTCAGGGTTTGCCCGCCGGTAAAACTAAAGCCGAAAAAGAAGCCATTGCACCGTTTAAAACCTTAGCGCTTGAATGTTTGGCGGCACTGAATGCTGTGGAAGGTTTGGATCAGCAATTGGCCCTAATTACCATTTTACCGCAAGCTCAATACACCGATCGCGCCTGGCAATTCTTGGAGCAATTAACGCTCTTGTTGCCGTTGCTTGTTGGTCATTTGAAATCCCATTTTAGCCAAATAAACGCCGTCGACTTTATCGAAATCAGTCAAGCTGCTGTGCATGCTTTATCTTCGGAAGAAATTACCGATGTGCTGTTGCGTTTGGATTATCAAATACAACACATTTTAGCGGATGAGTTTCAGGATACCTCGCAAATTCAGTTGCAATTACTCAATCAACTAACCAGCGGCTGGCAACCGGGTGATGGTCGAACCCTGTTTTTAGTTGGCGATGGTATGCAATCCTGTTACGGATTTCGTGGTGCTGAGGTGGGTTTGTTTTTAGAAGTAAAAGAAAACGGCTTGGGCCAATCCACGCTCAGTGCTCAAGCGCTCAATACTAATTTTAGAAGTCAATACGGTGTAGTGGACTGGGTTAATCGCACGTTTACGCAAGCCTTTCCGGCACAGGATGATATTGCTCGCGGTGCTGTGGCCTACTCGCCCGCTGTTTGTTTTCAACAACAAACGAATCATTCCGATCTGGCGGTAAATTGCTACGCGTTAGTTGAAGAAAAGGAAACCAACGGCGAACGTTTATTTGAAGCGCACCAAGTGGCCAATATTATCAAAGCCACACATCAACAATTTCCTGATGATTCCATTGCTGTACTTGTACGCAGTCGCAATCATTTAAAAACCATCACTCAGGTTTTGCAAGGAGAGGGATTAACGCCGCAAGCTACGGACATCGAACCGTTAGCTAACCGACAGGTTATCATCGATTTATTGTCGCTCACCCGTGCGTTTTTAAATCCTGCCGATAAGCTGGCGTGGTTTGCCTTTCTGCATTCACCTTGGTTGGGTTTGTCACCTAACGATATGTTGGTTTTTAATCAGGCACTGAATATTTCAGACAATAAAGAACTGCTGCCGCTAGAGTGGTTGCTGTTAAACAACTGCGCCCAGTTAAAACTCGATGATCCAACCCAACAGCGGTTCGTTATCGTTCAAAACCTTGTGCAACAAGCTTGGCGGGAACGGCGGCGAAAAACATTGCGGATTTGGCTGCAAGGTATTTGGCACAGCCTTGGTGGTCCGGCTGCGGTTAACGAAGCCAGTGATTTGGATAACGCCGAGGCTTTTTGGCAATTACTCGACAAACACGACGCCGGCGGTTTTATTCGCGATTGGCAGGTTTTTTTGTTGGATATTGATCAGCTCTACGCGGCCCCCGCCGCCGATGCCGACAGTCGGCTGCAGGTGATGACTATTCATAAATCCAAAGGGCTGGAATTTGATCACGTCATCGTGCCGGGTTTGGATAAATCCTCAAAGGCCGACGATCGTGAATTGTTACTTTGGCAAACGCGCGTTAATCACGATGGCGAAGAGCTTCTATTAATGGCACCCATTGATGATATCGCCAATCCCGAAAAAAACAGCTTGTACGAATTTTTACGCAACGAAAATTCCGTAAAAAACCGTTATGAGTCGGTGCGGTTACTTTATGTTGCTTGTACGCGAGCCATTAAAAAGCTGCATTTATTGGCGCAGTTGTCCTGGGATGATAAACAGGAGGCTCCCAAAGCGCCCAGCGCAAATACCCTGCTTGCCAGTATTTGGCCGTCTTTTAGCCAAGATATGCAGGTGCTATCTGAACAGAGTGTTGAGGCATCTTCTTTTACGGCCAATATCGCGTTAAACAATCCTACTGTGCCAGAAAACTGGCATAAGGTTAGGCGATTGGACATGGCGCTTCCAGTCGGTATTGAAGCCAACGATCTATTGGCCGATTACCGTGGCCGCGAGTTTAATATAGAAAACAATATTCCCGACTTTTCGTCCTACGAAAACCTGCTTGCCCGGGCACAAGGCACCGCTTTACACCAACTGCTGGAGCTAATCGCCCATCGCGGTATTGAAAACTGGTCGGTTGAACAAATCGACGAGCAACTGGATTTGGTGATCACCTGGCTAAAAAGCTTAGGCGTGTTGGAGCCACGGCCGGTGGGCAAACGAATCATCAAGTACGCGAGGGATCTGTGGTACTCCGATTCAGGGCGCTGGCTGTTGTCCAATCAGCACGACCAAGCGGCGTGCGAATTGCCCGTGTTAGACTACGAAACCGATCAGCTTTACGTCATCGATCGGACTTTTGTGGATGCGGGCACGCGCTGGATTGTCGATTACAAAACCAGCCAGCCCATGGCGGATGAGTCCTTAGAGGATTTTCTGGCGCGAGAAACGGAACATTATCGCGATCAACTGACTAACTACCAGCGACTGTTTGAGGCCATGGAACCAAACCCTATTAAGTTGGCTCTATTTTTCCCGGCTATCGACTGTTTGCACGTGATTACGGGCAATTCTTGAAGCGGATTAGCATTATTTAATGTTAAAGGGTTAAATTCTGCTAACCACATAGATTATTATTGCCAAATGGGTTGCCAGTCATTAATAGCCAGCATCAATGACGGTTATATCTACACATCGGGATGGCAATATGCCAATCTACGACGACTACAAATTTAGGGCCTGTGAGTCCTTCATATCTCAATAAAACGTATACAGGCACAGCCATGAGTCAGGAATTAAACGACTTAAACGTAGTTTCTCAGGAACTACTGGTCACCCCAAACGGGATTAAACAGGAACTACCGCTTACCGATAAGGCCGCCGATGTGGTTGCCAACGGTCGCAAAGCGGTTAGAGATATTTTGGATCGTACCGATCCGCGCGTGATGATTGTGGTGGGCCCCTGCTCTATCCACGATGTGGATGCGGCAATGGATTACGCCAATCGCCTAAAAGAATTGGCTGCAGAGGTAGAGGATACTCTGCTGGTTGTTATGCGCGTCTATTTTGAAAAGCCGCGCACCACCGTGGGCTGGAAAGGCTTAATTAACGATCCGTATCTAAACGACTCTTTCAAAATCGATGAGGGCCTGCGCATTGGTCGAAAGTTGTTGTTGGATATTTCCGAATTAGGATTGCCAACCGCTACCGAAGCGCTTGATCCCATCTCGCCGCAATACATGCAGGACTTGATCAGTTGGTCGGCCATTGGCGCGCGCACCACAGAATCACAAACGCACCGAGAAATGGCCAGTGGTTTGTCTTCTGCTGTGGGCTTTAAAAACGGTACCGATGGCAGCTTAACCGTAGCGATCAACGCCCTACAATCCACTGCTAATCCGCACCGTTTTCTGGGCATTAACAGCGACGGCCAAGTAGCGGTAATTCATACCAAAGGCAACCAATACGGCCATGTGGTGTTACGCGGTGGTAACGGCAAACCCAATTACGATTCGGTAAGTGTGGCGATGTGTGAGCAAGAACTGGTTAAAGCCGGTGTTGCCAACAACATCATGATCGACTGCAGCCACGCTAACTCCAATAAAAACCACGAGTTGCAGCCGCTAGTTATCGAAAACGCCACTAATCAAATTTTGGAAGGCAACAAATCCATTATTGGATTGATGGTTGAGAGTAACATCGGTGCAGGAAATCAATCGATTCCTGACAATTTGGCCGATCTTAAATACGGTGTTTCGGTGACTGATAAGTGCATCGATTGGCCAACCACCGAAACCAGCCTGCGCGCCATGCGCGATGCATTAAAAGACGTATTACCAAAACGTTAAGCTACCTTCTTTTTTGCCTACCCTGCCGAGAGCTTCGCTCTCGGCGTTTAAATCTTCTTCCTCAGTATTTTTCAGTTCTGTTACAACGTCTAGTACTCAAAATGCGACCGTTTATGACTATTTTGTAATATAACTCTTGGTTATCATAAGCTAAACTGGTTACTATCGATTAGCTTTAAGAAACGGATAATTCTGCGTAACTGCATAGCTAAGCATTCATTCAGTTACTAATTTAGGGAGTGGAAACTATGACGGATATCTACAGGCAGCGTCTCGACAGCGGGCATTACGAGTCTGGCGAACAAGCAGTTAACACAGTCCAACACGTAGACTGCGACTTGCGCGTGGTTAGTTTACTTGAGACAGATTACATCTTTTTGGTAAGCCAAGAAGAAGTTAGCTTGGAGCAAGCAGTTAACGAATTATTGGCATTCTTGGCCGATGATTTTTTACTGGATCAATCCTCCACAGAAATCGTAACGGTCCATTTTGATCAGCGCGACCGGCACGTCTATCGCCGCTTTAACATGACCTGGACCGAGCAAGGTTTGCGTGTCACTCCTCAACATGAGCACCGCCCGATTTCACAAATTATGTTTTTAGAAAAGCTGCTAATGAGTAGCAAATTTGTGGGTTAATTACCGCGCTCAATATTGCTGCCGCTACAATACAAGCGATGCAAAAACCAAAAAAGCCAGCGTTATGCTGGCTTTTTTGCGTTAGTTAAAGGCTCTAAACACCCTTATTTTTGTATCTGCGGATAAAACTCAAGAATAGTATGCGTGAGAGGTATCGCTGTGATCGGTGAGATCACGCACGCCAGAAAGCTCGGGAATTTTGTCTTTAAGGGTTTTTTCAACCCCTTCTTTTAACGTTAGGTCCACTGCACTGCAGCCTTGGCAGCCACCGCCGAATTTCAGTATCGCGTGCATATCCTCGGTAACTTCCAGTAGCGATACGTTGCCGCCGTGAGCCGCTAAGCCTGGGTTGATATCGTTGTACAACACATAGTTAATCTTGTCTTCGATGGGGCTATCGTCGCTGACGCGCGGCATTTTCGAGTTGGGCGCGCGAATTGTTAGTTGGCCGCCCATGCGGTCCGCGGCGTAATCGACCTTGGCATCTTCCAAGAATGGCAAGCTTCGATTTTCAAAATAGGCGGTAAAGCCGTTCATCTCGACGATTTCGTCGTCTTCTTGCTGTTCACCCGGGCGGCAATAGGCTATGCAAGTCTCGGCTTGTGGCGTACCAGGCGACGAGACAAACATGCGGATGCCAATGCCATCCACATCTTGTTTTTTCAACAATTCTGCCAAATATTCTTGCGCCGATTCAGTAATTGTGACCATAGACATATAAACTGTTTACCGTAAATAGGTGATTGTACTCTGTTGTGCGCTCTATTCCCTGCGCAGGCGCAGCCGTTTGCTGCTCGAAGACGTTCAAAGTCGCCGAATAGCCAAGCGGCTTGCCAATTCCGACTGTAATACTCGGGATTGTGCCAAAACTTTAGCGTTATCACTAGAGGCAAGAGCGAGGAGTACGGAAAAACTTGCCTCGTGAGAGATTTTATAGGCCCAATAGGTTGATACGTTCGAGCTAACTCGGGCCGATTATTCTAGCCTTGTCTGCACCGTTATCTCTGTTAAACTTGCGCACCAAAGCTATATCAAAATAATTTGATATAGATTCGACCATTAACCGGCAAACGAACCCATGAATTTAGAAGAAAGAATACAGCAACTGCACGAAGCCCTCAGCGAGCGCATCTTGATCTTGGATGGTGCCATGGGGTCGATGATTCAAACCCATAAACTGAAAGAAAACGACTACCGAGGCACACGCTTTGCCGATCACCCGGTAGATGTTACCGGCAATAATGACTTGCTGAGTTTAACCAAGCCCGAGCTTATCTTAGAAATTCACAAGGATTACCTAGACGCCGGTGCCGATATCATCGAAACAAATACCTTTAACGGTACGCGTTTGTCCATGGCCGATTACCAAATGGAGCCGCTCACCTACGAGTTAAACTTTGAATCGGCCAAGCTGGCCAGGCAAGCGGCCGACGAGAAAACCCAAGAAAACCCCAACAAACCCCGCTTTGTGGCTGGTGTTTTGGGCCCAACTTCGCGCACCTGCTCCATCAGCCCAGATGTTAACGATCCCGGCGCTCGCAACGTTACTTTTGATGAGTTGGTCGACAACTACGTGGAGTCTTGCGGCGGTTTAATCAATGGCGGCGCCGATATTATCCTAATCGAAACTGTATTTGATACCTTAAACGCCAAGGCGGCAGTTTTCGCTGTTGAGCGTTATTTTGAGGAAAATAACATCCGTGTGCCGGTGATGATTTCCGGCACCATTACCGATGCTTCTGGTCGTACGTTATCGGGCCAAACCACCGAGGCTTTCTATAATTCATTAGCTCATGCCAAGCCCATGAGCATTGGTCTAAACTGTGCACTGGGTGCCGATATGCTGCGCCAGTATGTGGTTGAGCTATCGAAAGTCGCTAATTGTTTGGTTTCTGCTCACCCCAATGCCGGTTTGCCCAATGAGTTTGGTGAATACGACCAAACCCCCGAGGAAATGGCCGAGATCGTGGCAGAGTTCGCCGCCAGTGGGCTTGTCAACATTATGGGCGGCTGCTGTGGCTCCACACCGCAGCACATCGAAGCCATTGCCAACGCCGTCGCGGATTATGCGCCGCGCAAAATTCCAGAAATCGAGCCGGCCTGTCGGTTGTCGGGCTTAGAGCCGTTTAACATCACCGCCGATTCGCTGTTTGTGAACGTGGGGGAGCGTTGTAACGTCACAGGCTCGGCCAAATTTAAGCGTTTGATCGTAGAGGAAGACTACGACACCGCTCTGGAAGTTGCTGCCGTGCAGGTTGCTAACGGTGCCCAGGTTATCGACATCAACATGGATGAAGGCATGTTGGATGCGAAAGCGGCTATCGTCACCTTCTTGAATTTGTTGGCCGGTGAGCCTGATATTGCCCGCGTTCCCATTATGGTGGATTCCTCCAAATGGGAAGTAATCGAAGCTGGCTTAAAGTGTATTCAAGGTAAACCCATCGTTAACTCCATCAGCCTAAAAGAAGGCAAAGAGGAGTTTGTTGAAAAAGCGCGCCTATGCCGCCTTTACGGTGCTGCCGTGGTGGTTATGGCCTTCGACGAAGACGGTCAGGCCGATACGCGCGAGCGAAAAATCGAAATTTGTGAGCGCTCCTATCGAGTATTGGTTGACGAAGTGGGCTTCGAGCCCGCCGATATTATTTTCGACCCCAACATTTTTGCGGTCGCCACGGGTATTGACGATCACAACAACTACGCGGTGGACTTTATTGAGGCCACCGATTGGATACGCAAAAACTTACCGCATGCTGGGGTTTCGGGCGGTGTGAGTAACGTTTCATTCTCGTTCCGAGGCAACAACCCCGTGCGAGAAGCCATTCACTCGGTATTTTTGTATCACGCCATTAAAGCCGGCATGAATATGGGTATCGTTAACGCCGGCCAACTTGCGGTATACGACGAGCTACCGGCCGAGCTTCGCGACCGAGTGGAAGATGTCATCCTCAATCGCACCGATAATGGCACCGATGCCCTGCTAGAAATTGCCGACAAATACAAAAGCGGCGGCGCTAAAGCGTCTAAACAGGAAGATCTCGAGTGGCGCAATCTGCCGGTAAAAGAGCGCTTACAGCACGCGTTGGTAAAAGGCATTAACGCCTACATCGAAGAAGACACCGAAGAAGCTCGGCAATTAAGCACTCGGCCACTGGACGTAATCGAAGGTCCGCTCATGGACGGCATGAACGTGGTGGGCGATTTGTTTGGCGAGGGCAAGATGTTTTTACCCCAGGTGGTGAAATCCGCCCGAGTAATGAAGCAATCCGTGGCCTATTTGCAGCCCTACATTGAAGCAGAGAAAGACGAAAGCGCCTCGGCTAACGGTCGCGTGCTTATGGCCACGGTAAAAGGCGATGTGCACGACATCGGCAAAAACATTGTGTCGGTAGTGTTGCAGTGCAACAACTTTGAGGTAATCGATCTGGGCGTAATGGTGCCGGGCGATAAAATCCTAGAAACTGCCATCGAGAAAAACTGCGATATTATCGGTTTGTCGGGCTTAATTACCCCGTCGCTGGATGAAATGGTGTCTGTCGCTTCTGATATGCAACGCCGTGGCATCGCCAAGCCGCTATTGATTGGTGGCGCAACTACCTCTAAAGCGCACACGGCTGTAAAGATTGATCCCGTATTCGATCTCGATCAAGTTATTTACGTGCCGGATGCCTCTCGCGCCGTAGGGGTTGCCACTAACCTTTTAAGCGGTGACCTAAAAGCGCCCTACATCAAAACCATTGTTGAAGAGTACGAAAAAGTCCGCGAGCGCACCGCCAAACGAAAGCCCAAAAACACCAGTTGGTCCTACGAGGATGCCAAAAAAGCCGGCTTTCAAATCAATTGGCAAGAATTTACACCGGTTAAACCCTCGTTTTTGGGCGCAAAAGTATTCGACGACTACCCGCTTGAAGAATTGGTGGAATACATCGACTGGACGCCCTTTTTCATCACCTGGGATCTGGCCGGCAAATACCCCAAAATTCTCGACGATAAAGTCGTTGGCGAAGCCGCTCGAAACCTGTTCGACGATGCACAAACCCTGCTTAAGAAACTCATCGACGACAAAATTCTGAAAGCTCAGGGGGTTATCGGCTTTTGGCCGGCCAACACGGTTGATTCGGATGACATCCAACTGTATACCGACGAAAACGGCAAAGAGCCATTGGCCAAGCTGCATCAGGTGCGACAGCAACAGCAAAAATCCGCCGGTGAGCCCGTGCTGTTCTCGCTTGCGGACTTTATCGCCCCACAAGACAGCGGCAAAGTGGATTACATGGGCGGGTTTATCGTAACCACCGGTTTAGGTGCCGAGCAGCTCGCTAAGGAATACGAGGATAATGGCGACGATTACAACTCGATTATGGTTAAAGCTCTGGCCGATCGGCTAGCCGAAGCCTTTGCCGAGCGTATGCACCAACTGGTGCGCACCGAAATCTGGGGCTACGTGAACGACGAAGATTTGGACAACACAGCGCTCATTGCGGAGAAGTATCAGGGCATTCGCCCGGCACCGGGCTACCCGGCTTGTCCTGATCACACCGAAAAAGACACCTTGTTTAAGTTGTTAAACGCAGAGAAACAAGTGGGTGTTGAACTGACCTCGCACTTTGCTATGACACCGGCGGCTTCGGTGTCGGGCTGGTATTTTGCCAACCCGCAATCCAAGTACTTTGCCGTGGGCAAAATCGAAAAGGATCAGGTGGAGTCCCTGGCCGAGCGAAAAGGCGTGCCAGTCACCGAAATCGAGCGCTGGTTGCAGCCAAATCTGAACTATAATCCTTAGTTCAATTCCCTGCGGGAAAGCGGTGGCGCCAATGCTGCATCTTTCCCGCCCGTTCGCTACGGTTACTGTGATCAAAGGTTACTATGATCAAACTACCCTTCTCCAGCTTCTCCAGCTTCTCCAGCTTCTCCAACTTCTCCCTTCCATCAATCCAGCATTCCTCTCAAAAGCCCAGCTGGTGGTCGGTACTGATGAGCGTGTTTGCCGCGGCATTTGGGGTTCAAAGTCGCAAAAACCTCGATAGAGACTTCAGCCAAAACCGGGTTTGGCCGTTTATTTTGGCCGGGATCATCTTTGCCGCTGTGTTGGTGATAGTGGTTTATTTGCTGGTGAGTATTATCGCCGGTGCTCGATAGGTGTTGATGATGCACTACAAGACGCAGAGTTACTCAGAGAGAAGCGATTAGATGCGTTAAGTGGGGCTTTTTTACTCAGTTTTTTTCAAAGGCATGAGCGTATAAGAAAGGACAGAACGCCATGGCAGTGCGCAAGGCACTGCCGAGCAGCGGCTGAACAGGCTCTATAACAACTCACAACCAGTAAACGCTATTCAGTAAATCTGTCCAGAAACCCTATCTAGAAGAACTATCCAGAGACCCTATCCAGAAAACCCTTCAGGATACTTCAGATTTACGAGTTACAAAGTCGCGAATTAGAAACCAATTTCAGCAATTAACGCAGTTATGTTGATACAGCAGTGGGTGTAATCCTTCACCCCAATTTCAAATCCCTATTGACCACTTACCCAGAACAGACAGGTTGCAACGAAGATAACAATCAGCACAACGGCCGCAATGGAATCGGCTACATTGTCTTCTTCTTGCCTAACTTGTAAGTCGTTGTTCATGTGTAAGCTCCAATTATTTTTATTGAATGGGAAAAGGGACCTTTTCGCCGTTTATTTAATCACCTAATAGAACTTTAGCAAGTTTAAAAAAACGATTTAGATAATTTCTGTATATCAATAGGCAAATTTATTTCTTTATCTAGCTAAAAAGAAACACTATCGTTACCAAACTACCCGTGTTACCGGGTGTGGTCGGCCTCGCCACGAAAAGGCATTTAGTGTATCCTTCGCGCCTCTTTTCGGTCCCAGCCGGCATTTTGTACCATTTCGGTACGATCGGGTTTGTACAAGCCGGCGGCAAACGACAGGAAATCTATCAAAGGTAAAACGCATTAATGTACGTTTACGATCAACACGACAAAGGCATACTCAACCAGCGGGTGGCACAGTTTAAAGGCCAAACCGAGCGTTATCTGGCTGGGCAGCTGAAAGAAGAAGAGTTTTTGCCGCTGCGGCTGCAAAATGGCCTGTACGTTCAACGTTTGGCGCCAATGCTGCGCGTGAATGTTCCCTACGGCATGCTCAATAGTCAGCAATTGCGCAAACTGGCGCATATCGCTCGTCACTATGACAAAGGCTACTGCCACGTCAGCACTCGCCAGAACATTCAGTTCAATTGGCCAGATCTGGCCGAAGTGCAAGACATTTTGGCCGCGCTAGCCGACGTTGAAATGC
>CAYFFE010000086.1:0-15622 GCA_964342265.1 uncultured Cellvibrionaceae bacterium
ACTGCCGTTGGCTGGCCAATACATCCCGTCGAGTTTGAATTGAGGCTTGGGTTGTGCGCAGTGATTCAAATAATTGCAGAGCTTTTTCGGTATGACCGCGAATGATTTCGGGTGATAGCTGTGCTAATTGTGCGAATTTGGCAAGTTCGGTCTGTATTTGCACAGTATAGAATTTATTGTTATTAAAATAGGCGTGTTGCGACCACTCGTTTAACTCATCGTAAGCTTGCTGATAATTACCCAATTGCTCTAAAGCTGAAGTTTTTATTTCGACAACTCTATTAGCGTGCTTTGGACTAATAAAAAAATATTCAAGCTCGGGATAAATTTTTAAAACTGTATTTGGTTCATTATTTAATAGGGCTAACTGCGCACGAAGAAAGTTCTTTATTAATATACTGTTTTTGTCGTCGATCCCATTTCGCATAATGATCTCAGCGTGTAGCGTAGCCTTGGCTTTGTCTGTTTGACCGCTCGCTATGTAAATTTCGGATAGCCATCCATAGGATATGCGTAGATACTGTAATTGATTATTTTCAACAATCAATTCTAAAAAGTGGTAAATCAACTTCTCAGCTTCAGAAAAATAACCTAAAGAATACAACAACTCTGTAGATAGTAAATAATAGACCTGCTTATAATAATCATCGTTGAGATTATAGTTCTTGGATGACAACAATTGATTGGTGTGGTAGTAATCGCCAGAGCTTAATAGTAACTGAAATAAAAAATTGGTTGGAAAAATAGCTTTAAACTGATTGTTTACAGTCCTTTTATGTAACGTAATTGAGTATTGTAATAAATGAAAAGCTTCTTTAAAGTTGGATTGGTCTGCGAAGCCAAGTCCTAAATTAGGTAGAACAACTTTAAGTAATTGAATAGAACCAGACGTTTGAGAATAGCGTATATAATTATTAATAACTTCATTGGACAAAATGCCATTGTAAGAATAAATATCGTCATTAATTCTAGTAAAAATTATTCTCTTTAAAAAATAACTATAAGCCAAAATAAAATAATTAATTGGTTGATTGTTGCCGAGATCAACTTCGTTTTGGTATTTCTGTATCAGGGCCTCGGTGTTTTGCAATCGCTCTTTAAAAGTATTTTCACTAAATTCATCATTAAATCTAAGTCTTTCAAGAAGAGCCATATCTGCTACGTTATGCATGCCAAATTCGTTAGCGATATGATTACAGTGCAGTAGCTTTTGAGCGGCTTTTTTAGCTGGATTAACGACAAGGTCTTTTATTAAGTTATTGGCTAAATCTAGATAAATATTTGCGTAATAAAAACAGGCCCTTAAGCGCTCGTTGTTATAACGTAAGGCAGATAAGTAATCAACAGCCCGCAAGAATTTTTTATGCTCGAAAGGATGAAAATAAATAGATTTTAACAAATTGTTGTGTACAATAGTTTCCGCCCACAACCGCTGTTTGTGAAAAGATTGATTGAATGTTTCATAACGAACTAAAAAAGCAACGTTGCGATCAATGTTATAAGACGTAGTAATTTTTATTTTGCAAGTTTCGCAATCGCTACTCTTTAATAAAAAATTTAAATTCAAATAACTCTCGAACCAAGTATCATTATAATACTGCGGGCCAGGCTCAGTTTTAGGGTTTAACAACTCCATAGTAAAATCCACCCCTTGGGCCTCTAACACAAGTAGCGTAAATTCTCCGGGCTTTTGTTTAATGGTGATTTCTGTACTTTGTTCTTTCCCCAAATAAATTGTTTGCGAACCAGTCCTAACAGGTGGCGGTTCTACACTTGTTTCGTTACTGACATCAGCGTTGCTGGTTGCTGTTACAACGAGCAGTAATGGCAGTATGTGTCGTAAACCCCACCTGGGTAGAACCCATATTTGTAACGATTTATGTTTCGTTATTATTGTTGCCATTAAAGTACTTAGATTCCTTGCTAATTTTACAAAAATATATTGGTACAACATTATTGTGGGTTGCCTAGCCATTGCTTGGATTTTCCAATAAACGTAAAGCCCGCCCAAAAATACGGATGCCGGTACGCCGGTTTTTGTTGAATAAATAACTGCGCTTGTCTAAGTGCTTGAGCGGGGGGTAGTTCATCGATTAGCAAGCCCTCGTAAAATTTTTCCTGCAACAGGGCTGTTGCTTGATCGTCTACTGGCCAGAGCGTGGCTAATACGCGTTTGGCTCCGGCTTCAAAAAACGCGCGCGATAAACCGATGGGCCCTTCACCACTAATAACCTTACCGCTGGCGGTATCACAGGCACTGAGTACGACTAGCTCGGCATTTAAATCTAACTGGCTGATTTCGCCTATCGATAAATGGGGGTTTTCAAAAAGGGTGTTGAGCTGTGTATCCGAGGCCAATTGAATGGCGCTTAGTTGCGGGTTGTTCCAATCGACTTCGGCGTGAGTGGCAAAGTGCAACATTTGATAGTTAGCCAGAGGTTGTGCCAGTATTGCTTTTTTGGTGGCCTGCGGGCCGCGAATTAATTGCGCTTCGCCTCGCTGTTGCCACAAATTAATAACGGCTTTGGCCTCGTTGTCTGCCCCCGGAATACCCACTCGCCCTCCAAATCGTTCAACCACTAGAGGTAAAGATTGCTCGGGCTCTTGGCTGGTTTGCTCGGCAGTGGGGTTGGCGATTACCAACAATTTTGCGTGTTCTGCTGGGGTGCTGTTGAGTTCATTTAACCATTGATCGGCGGCGATGGAGTTGGCGTACTTGAGCGATGCCGTTTCGAGTAACGGCTTGTGCGTTGCAGGATTGGTTAACAAGCCAAAAGGTAAGCGGTGCAGCGAGCCATCGGGTACTACTGTTAAATGGTTGATGGATTTTAAATCCTCTGCAAAACCGCCCAATAACAATTCGCTCACAGCTTTTTGTTGCCGTTGCAGCGCCTGCCATTGTGTATGGCCGCCAGCGGGCCGGTTGCCGGCCAGCGATAATAAAGGCTCTACGGCCTTAGCAATGGTGTCGTTGTTGGGCAATAGCTGACTGCTAACCCCGTCTTTGGTAATCAACCAAACGTAGCTGGCGTTATTACCCGTAAAGAAAGTTAATGTCGCTGCTCCATGGGCGAGCTGGTTTTGATAGCGCAACAGCGACGGTAAATCCAGACTATGTTTAGGGGCGGTTTGGCTAATCGCTTGGGATTGGTTATCTAATTCTGCATTAAGTGATTTTTCAATTATTTGACTGAGTGTTGCATCGGGATTAAAAGAAAATAGTTGCGAAGGGTCGTTGATTATGGATTCGTACAAGGTACGAGCTTTAAAGGCCTCGGCAGTTAATAAAGCCTTTGATTGATCAGCAGCTAGTGACGATTCGATACTTAGCTCAAATAAACTTCTTTGTATAGATAAAAATTCTTGCTTGATTTTGGGACTGTACTGGTAGTTGCGAAGTTCCTCTATATATTCCAGCGCAGTCTGAGTATGTTGGCGAAATAACGTTTCTGGCTCACCCATTAATTTTACCAAAATCGCCATTTCGGTGTGCACTTTAGCGGCTAATCGGGCGTTTGAGCGTGCATCGAAATTTGCAAGACTTTCATTTAACGTTTGGTATGCTGTGGTGTAATCTTTTATCTGCTTTAGTGCGTCAATTTGCACAAATAATACTTGGTTTAGCTTAAAGTAATTCTTTCTATCTGGTAAAACCTCCTTTAAGCGAATAATGACCGATAATGCTTTGGCGGGTTTATGGCTAATTAGAAGCAGTTGGGCCAAGTAAAATTGATGCTGCCATTGATAATCTGGTATTTCTTTGTCTGTTAAGCGTAAATATTCATGAATGTACTGCTTTGCTTTACGGGAATTTTCTCTTTTTAAATAAATTTCAATCAACATTTCGAGCGATACAAGACGAAAACGACTACTCAAATTATTTTTCTTATTTGAAAGCATTTCTGTAAGCAGTTGGATTGCTTGGGAGTATTGCTCCAAGGATATATATACTTCCGCTTTGGTAATATTTAGAGCATTCAACAGGTGATGGTTCTTTATCGGAAGGGAATTTAGTTTTTTTAATATATTTATACTTATAGCTTGATAGTAATAATAACGTCCTAACTTTAGGTAAAGATCTACAACCTGCATATAGGAGACAAAATAAATTTCAAAATTTTTGACTTCCGAACTTAATTGGGAGGTTTTTGATAGTTGAAGGGATTTATTTGCATATGCTAATGCTAGTTTCGGTTTTAATTGCTGTATATATACAAATGTAACTGCTGCTAAACTGTATATCGCTAATGATATGTTGCCTGATTGTACAAAATAATCATGAGCTTCTATTAAATGATCCACTAGTTGGTTGGTTTCCGTTGCCTTTAAGCTTGTTCTGTAGTTTTTGTTAAATAAATAATAATTGTATCTACCGAGTAAGTAGTTTGACTGTAAGCTATCGGCACTTTCTATCAAATTCTTTTGATAGTAATCCGTTACTGCGCGTTCAAAGCTAGCGCATTCATCATTTTTTTTACTTAAAAGCGAGCAGTTTTCGGCAACGTACAATTGATGTAACAGGCTTGACGCGACTAAGTTCAGGCTATCAGCAATGGCTGAGCATTTTATATTAGCCTGAATACCTCTAGCTATGAGGTTTTCTACATTTAAGTTAATGCTAAAAGCAAGTTCATTGTTTAATAGTAGACTTTCTAAATGACAAGCTCGCAATGGATCTAGTCGCTGTTGACCCAAATTAAGCGTTGCAATAGCTGAATTTACAGCTTTGCTATCCAGGCTTTGAGTTCTATAGATATCTCTTATTAAATTGGTGGCAATTGCCTGCTCCGCAAAAAACCTATTGGTATGTACCTCGTTACTAAAGGTTTCAAAGCTAAGGATAAATTTGTGGTTAGTATCATGCTTGTAATCTGTTTTAACCTGCAGTTGACATTGTGTGCAGTCGGTACTGGTAAGTAAGATACGTTGAAACAGCCGAAAGGAAAGAAATAAGTAATCAATAGGCGGCTCAGCTGAGCTCGGATTAACTAACTCCAAACTAAAATCCGCACCCTCGGTATTTAGGGTTACCAAGGTAAATTCGTCCGGGTTTTGCGTAATAGTAATCGTGGTGCTTTGTTGTTGGCCCAAATACACGGGGATTTCGCCGATTCTTAAGGCAGGGGGTTCGGTCGCGGCTAAATTGGCGGAATTTGATCGCGCTTGGCTCAGCGGCGCCAAGCAAATAATCGATAAAAGTACTGCAATTACTATTCGGCACTGCTCAATAAACCGTTTGTTGAGCAGTTTGGCTCGGTTGTTTGATTTTTGCGTTATTACCATTGAATACATCGCTACAAAATTAACGCCATTACGATAAGCGGATTGGCTTTGGCAGGCAGCCTCGTCACCGAGGTTGCAGCGGTCTGATCATTAAACTGCTTAACAGTTTAATTTTACCGCGTCTAGGCGCTAAAATCCGCATCGCCATGTTGAGCTGAGTCCCTCTGGAATCCGCTCTAATAGTGGGTGTTGCCTTTGGTTACGCCTTTTGATTGTCTTTGTTAATCGCCTTTGTATAAAAAATCACTCTTTCTATGATAAAAATATTCTCTTTTCTCGTTACAGCCCTTTTATGCGTGTCGTTGCAGGCTAGTGAGCCCTTACTAGGTAAGCGCGAAGTACTGTTAAATAACGATAAAGTCGAAATGGTGCGCTTAACCTACCCACCGGGCTCGGAGTCGGGCGTGCACTCTCACCCTTACGCGCATCGTACGTTGTATGTCGTAGAGCCCGGTTTGTTAGAGTTAATTCCCGCCGATGCGCCCGAAAACCGTAAAGTTATGGATTTGCAACAAGGCATGGCGTTGTTTCTGCCGGGTACCACGCATAATGTGCGCAATGTGCGCAATGTGGGCGATACCACCATTGTTTTGCTAGAAACCGAAATTAAATAAACCGAGATTAAACAAAAAACAGGTCTTGCATGCGCGGTAATATCAAAAAACTGCTCGATACACTGCCCCAAACCGGCACGCTTGAGCAAATTCTGCTCAGGCCAGAACGCAAAGCGCCCATGGTGATGGTGGATTCGGTTCTAGCCCAACCCGGCCAGGGGCTTGAGGGTGATCGGTTCAGTGGGCAGGCAGAGAGTAAACGCCAGGTCACTTTGTTTCAGGCAGAGAATTTGGCGTTACTGGCATCTGTAATGCGCGAGACTCGTATCGACCCGGCCCTGCTGCGTCGCAACCTCATTGTGCGTGGCATTAACCTGCATGCGTTAAGTGGTCGATTGTTTCACATTGGCTCGGCGATTTTTGAAGGTGCCGGCCAGTGTCACCCCTGTTCGCGAATGGAAGCCGCACTGGGCCCGGGCGGATTTAACGCCATGCGCGGCATTGGCGGTTTGTGCGCCCGGGTGGTGGAAGCGGGTCAGTTGCGGGTGGGCGATGCTATTCGAGTGGCTGAAGAGTCAAAGAATGATTAAGCCATTCTCTTATCTTTGCAGATTGTTAAGTGCCACTTTTGGGCATCTGTTTTGGGCAACAACGTTTTAGCAAAAAAGCCCAGAATAGAAAGACCCCAAATTTTGTATACAAAATTTGGGGTCTAAGAAACCTTCATTTAATTCTCTTCCACCTGCGATATATTTGATTTACGGAAGCGTGCCAGCAACGCATTAAACCATTTTTCTGCCAGGCCTAAACCCCAGTTGTAGGCGTAGTAGCCAATCAAGCCCAACAGTACACCAATACCAATGCGCAATACGTCCACAGTCCAGGTGGCGGTGACGGTATCGATGGGCGCACGCGGGTGCAGTATGTAAATAAACAAGCTGGCGCTGGCCAGGGCCGTGATGGCGGGCACGGTAAAGCGCGGTACTTTAACGTGGGGAATGGTAAGTAGAATAAGCGTGCCTATCGCGACGTTTAAATAGCGTGAGGAATCGCCCCAGTAAAACCACACGGGCAAAATAATGGCTAATGCTATCGTGACTATTTTTAGGCGCGGCGGATTTAAAAATACCAGCATGCCCAAAGCAAACATCCAAAACACCCAGGAAATCTGCTCGCCGTTTAAGTCGTAGTGGCGACCTATGCCTAAGCTGCCGTCGATCACGCGAATTACAATACTAAAGCCGATTAAAATAAAGGTGTACCCCAGCGGGTTTTGACTGATCCAGCGTTTAAATTGGGGTACAAATAACGGCAGAGTAACGATTACCAAACTGATGATCAGCTCTTGAATGTACCAAATGCCAAAGGGCTCGGAGCCCCGGCCCGGAATATTGGCGCCAATCATTAACACATCGAAAATATCGGTTTCTAGGCCTTTTAAAAAGTTAAAACCCACCAGCACCGCCATATAAGGCACAACGATATTTTTGATTAACGATGGGAAAATTCGGGCGGGGTTAGAGCGTTTTTGTTCATCGAACTGAAAGCGCAGGTAATTAAACCCGGCAATAACCATCAGCAACGCGGCACCGCCCTTGAAGAAAGTAACGCCGGCGTGATTAAAAACCACCGCGAGGCTGGCGTACAGGCGCAACATAATGCCGGCTTCCACCGAGGCAAATATCGAGGGTTTAGCCCCGGCTTTGGCGTGTGTGGCCAATTTCTCAACTGATAGCTGCGGCCACTCGTGCGGGATGGTCCCCAGCACTTTTTCCAACTCCATGGATACACTCACATACACCAGTGAGTTGCCGCCGAGTTCGGCGAAGGACAAATCACCAACCTCTTCCACAGCCAGCGCTTTTTTGTAGATTTGTCGGATTTTGTCCGGTACCGAGCCTTCAAGTTGTAGATCATCTTTGGGTGCGGCGGCGGCGGTTTCGAGCATGGCCTTGTAGTTGACTTTGCCAGAGGTGAGCAATGGTAATTGCTCGAAGTGCACCAATTGAATAAAGTTTGCCGGCAATTCAAATTTGTCTGAGATCGTCTGTACCAAGCTAGCGGCCTGCTTGGATTCGCTGCAAACGTAAAGATACTGATCGTCGGAGACACAGGTGGCACTGATGTGTTGGTTGGATAAAAACGCTTCAATATCGTCCAAACTGAATCGTTTGCCAAATAACTTGGCGATGCGTTTGGTGCGCCCGAGCAGGGTATAAATGCCTTGCTCATTAAATTTGGCAATATCGCCGGTTTCCAATTCGTCCAGTGTGCGGCCCAGCGCTAAATCGTCGGTGGATTGGGCATAACCCATCATCACCCCGGGGCCGCGAAAATACAGTTGGCCTTCTGTATCGGGTTGCTCGATTATTTGGCCGCTATCGTCTTTAAGTATGAATTCGCTGTTGTTGATCACCACACCCACAGAGTCCAAGTTATGTTTGAGGTGTTGGGGCGGCATATAAGCCAAGCGTCCAGCGGCCTCGGTGGCTCCGTACATAACAAACAGCTGTTTATTGTGCGACTCCGCCCAATCGGCGTATTTGGCTAACAGGGCGGCGTGGAACTTGGCCCCGGATTGAGTCAGGTAATCCAGATCGGGCAGCGACTGGGCGCGAAAATCAATACGCTCCAGCATTTCGAAGGTATAAGGCACGCACGGGAAGGTGGTGATGCGGTTATCTTTGAGATAATCCACAAAACCTTCATCCATCACGCTCACAACACTCGGGTACACACAGGCCCCGCGCGCCAAGTGGGTGTGTAAAATGGTTAGACCGTAAATGTAATGGATGGGCAGTAGCAGAGCGGCACGCTGTTGCTCATTGATGGGCAAATAATCGCAAACGGCGTCGGTGTTAGATTGAATATTGTCTGCGGATAAGCGAGCACTTTTGGTGCTGCCCGTGGAGCCCGAGGTGCTGAGGATAAGTGTCAATTCGGGATGGAGCTGTAAGGGTTGCTCGTTTAAGCGACTCAGGTGCCAGCCTTGTTCACCGCTTTGATAAATCCAATTGGGGTTAAATTTTGCGATCAGTGAGTCGATCAGATCTTGGTTGTCGCCGTCGCAATAAATACACGCATGATCGCCATAAAAGGCTCCGTACAAACCAATGATCGAATCGATAGTATTGGCACCGGCCACCAGTATCAGGCTTTTGGTGTTGCCCAAACGTTCGGCGAAAGCCGCGACCTGGTCGTGCAGATCCTGGTAAGATAAGCGGCGATCGCCCTCCACCAATGCGGTATTGTCGCCAAAGGCGCTAAAGTTCTTCCAGAACATACGATCTCCCAATGGAAAGCAGTCTCATTCCCTGAAGAATCGGTGGTTTATAGCCGATCCTCGACTAATCGTGGCTCCCAACTGACCGGAGTTTTGGGACTCCAAGAGCGGGATGGATAGGATACGCGACCCTGGTTGCTTGTCAATTCAGCGCACTGTGTCGCGGTTGCAGCTCAATGGGAACGCGGCTTACAGGAAATATCATTATGAATATATGGGTCGATGCCGACGCCTGTCCGGTGGTTATCAAAGAAATTCTCTATCGAGCTGCCGCGCGAGCGCAGGTTCAAACCACCTTTGTGGCCAATCAGCCTTTATCGGTGCCGGCATCACCGTATTTGCACACTTTGCAGGTGCCCTCGGGGTTTGATGTGGCCGATAACGAGATTGTGCAGCGGGTTTTGGCAGACGATTTGGTCATCACCAGCGATATTCCTCTGGCGGCGGAAGTGATAGAAAAAGGTGCCAAGGCTTTGAGTCCGCGCGGCGAGTTGTATACCAAGGCCAATATTCGAGCGCGCTTAAATATGCGCGACTTTCTCGATTCCCTGCGCTCCAGCGGAGTCAATACCGGCGGGCCGCCGGCGCTCAACCAAGGTGATCGACAGTCCTTTGCCAATCACCTGGATCGAATTCTGGCCAAGCACAAACGTTAGTTAGCCAGTATCCTTAATTGACCCTACTGACCCAAGAATTCGTTGAACGGGCCACGTACTTCGTAAGTAATTCCCAAGCCGTTGCCGCCGCCAAACAGGGCGCTGCCGCGCTGGGAGCTGAAGTACAACCGTGTGCCATCGGGGCTGAAGGCGGGGCCGGTGATTTCGGAGTCGTCCTGGCCGATGATCTGCAGCAAGGGCGCTACGTTACCTTCGGTATCCAATACCACGATCTGCATATCGCCGCCGTCTTCGGCAACCAATACGTCGCCGGTGGCCGATACGGTTAGGTTGTCCACACCGGTCAGGATAGGGTTATTGCTGGTGGCCGCATCGTAAATGATGTCGAGGTGATTGGTGTTGGTATCCAAGCGCCAAACGCGGTTGTCGCCTTTGGTGGTGAAGTACACAAAACCGTTGGCGTACCAGATGCCCTCGCCGCCGTCGAACGCCGTGCTCTCAGGCAATTGCTCGCGGGTTGGGGTTTGGAATGGGTTAGGCGTTGGGTTGGGCACATTCAACCAGGTAACGTAACCTTGGCTGTCTACTTGCGCGGCCTGCAAGGTGCCGGACTCCAAAATTGGGTAGCCGTTGCTGTCGGTGGCATCGGGCACAAAGCGATAAAAGCGGCCGTCGCCTTCGTCTTCGGTGAGGTACAAATTGGCAAATACCGGGTCAACTGCCACTGCTTCGTGTTGGAAGTAACCCAAAGCTGGGCGCACAATCGCCGAGCGCTGGCCGAACGGATCGCACTCGAAGACACGACCAAAGGCAATTTCTTCGCAGGACAACCACGTCTGCCAAGGAGTGGCACCGCCGGCACAGTTGGCTTGTGTACCGCCCAAAATGCGGTAAGCGTCGTCGACTACGCCATCGGCGCGGAAGCGAACGGCCGAAGCACCGCCGCCCAGCAGAGAAATGGTTTCACTGTTGGACACATAAATCCAGCCGCCATCGTTACACGCAAAGGTCGCACCGCCGTCTGGGAACATGTGCCAGCGGTACGAGGTGCGACGCCACCAGCGATCGCGTTCTAGAGTTTGGCCGGCGCTGGCAATAATGCGCGCACTAAAGCCCTCGGGCAAACGCATGCCCAAATCGTTGGCAGGCAACAACTCACCCAATTGGGCCGTGCTGGCTGCATTAATTGGTTGACTCATGGAAATCAGGCTGGGGCCTAGCGCTAGTGCGCCCAGACCTTTACCGCCACGGCTTAAAAGCTGGCGACGTGAAACATTCGTATCGATTTTTTTAGTCATGTTAAATACGTCCGAGGATTGCTAGAGAATGAACAGGGAAACAAAACTCTAACGGCGATTGTTAACAATTGTATTGCAAAAAAGTTAATTCATTAATCAGCGCTTGATTTTGTCGTTTGTATGCGTCAATGGTAAAAAGCGTTGCAGTTAATAGCCAAGCTATGAGCGGACTGTGTAAAATCGTGCTGTTAAAAAAATATTCTGTTGCTATAGGAAACTCTGATTAACTCATCCCTGAGTTAATACTCGAGTCTGCGACTCTCGCCCTTTGGGTCAGCGGAGCTGTTCTCTTCGCTTCGCTGCGAGTCTCCGTGCGGTAATTGAAAATGTCATTTCCAATTACCTCCCAAAATCAACCACTTACGTTTGTTGATTTTGCCTGCACGTTATCGCCATGGACGGCGTGTATGCCAATAATGCAGGAGCATTTATTGGTCCTTGTGCAGGTGGAACCTCTGGGTTAATCAGAGATTCCTATACAGAAACAAAAAATACGTGCGCAACAAAAAACCATTAGGGGACATAGAATGTTTAAAAAAACCGCATTAATTATAGGTTTAAGCCTGTTATCGACTGGGGGATTTGCCGAAGACTTTGAATTAACCAGTAGCGAAATTAAGCCAGGCGCCACCTTAACCAACGCGCAAGTCTTTAAAGGTTTTGGTTGCGATGGCGATAATATTTCGCCGCAATTATCCTGGAGCGCCGGACCCGAGGGGACAAAAAGTTACGCTCTGACCGTTTATGACCCGGACGCGCCAACGGGTTCTGGCTGGTGGCACTGGGTGGTTTACAATATTCCCGGTGATGTAACCTCGCTCGATGCCGGTGTCGGCACCGCCGATGGCGAGCAATTGCCCGAGGGCGCAGAACAGGGTCGCACCGATTTTGGCAGCAAAGGTTTTGGCGGTGCCTGTCCGCCTCCGGGTGATGAGCCCCACCGCTATATTTTTACCGTACACGCATTAAAAACAGAAAAAATTAACGTACCCAGCGATGCCACCGCGGCGTTAATTGGCTTTATGATCAACGCCAATCGCTTAGATCAAACCAGTTTTACAGCCTATTACGGGCGTTAATTAAAGAAAGGAACTTCTGAATCACTTTGAGAGGTTCCTTTATATTTTTCGAACAGTAAACGCCCGCTCGCGGGCGTTTTTAATAATTGCAAAAACGAGGAGCCAATCATGTTTTATCAATTGGGTGAGCGCAAACCGCAAAAAGGTCGCGACGTATTTGTGGCCGAGGACGCGCGCGTTATTGGCGATGTTATCCTGGCCGATCAATCCAGCGTTTGGTTTGGGGCAATTATTCGCGGCGATAACGACACCATCACGATTGGCGAGCAAAGTAATGTGCAAGACGGTGCCGTACTGCACACCGACGAAGGCGTAAAGTTAACTTTGGGCAAAGGCATTACCGTGGGTCATCAAGCCATGCTGCACGGTTGCACGGTGGGCGATTATTCCCTAATAGGCATTCAAGCTGTTGTGCTCAACGGCGCTAAAATTGGTAAGCACTGCATTGTTGCGGCAAATTCTTTAGTGCCTGAGGGTATGGAAATTCCCGATGGCAGCTTAGTGGCGGGCAGCCCTGCAGTAATTAAGCGACAAATAAAAGACGATTATAAAATTTTATTAGAAGCCGGCGCAGAGCATTATGTCGAAAACGCCCGGCGTTACCGCGAGAGCCTTAAAAAAATCGAGTTGTAAATCGGCCCTTCAATTGCCCATTATTTTTTGCCAGCCGGTTGTAATTTAATTTTCGCCCACTCGGCAAATTCCGCACGAGTGCAACTGCCGCTGGTATTTTTTTGCGCGCCATCGATGACTTTATAAATAATTAATTCTTTGTTGGGATCGGGGTGGCTGGCGTGGTCGATGATTTTACGAATGGCCCAGTCGGCACCCGGGCGATTGTTGCTATAAACACCGCCAGGTTCGAAATCAAAGCGCTGCAGCACATCGGCTTGGCGCAGTTTTTCCGCTTCCTGGTAAATTTGTTGTAATTGCTCGACGGTCACATCCACCACCACGCCGGTGTGATGTATGGCTTGTTCGATATTTTTTTGGCTGAGGGGTGTGCGGTTAAAGGCGCTGGGTCGAAACCGAAACAAGGCTGTGGGATAGCGCCGCCAGGGAAAACAATTATTAAAAATAACGGCAATCACAAAAATAATACAACAGTTTAATAACACCGGCGTTAATAAAAAATAAAACCCCAACTCCTCGACCGCACTGCCGCCCAATACCGCCGCTAACGCCGTTGCGCCACCGGGCGGGTGAATGCAACGGCACAGGTGCATGACGCCAATGGCCAGGCCCACCGCCAATCCCGAGGCTAAAATCACATTGCCCACATACAGCGCGCAAATTACGCCCACGGCCGCCGACAATAAATTGCCCGCAAACAACGCCCAAGGCTGAGACAAGGGTCCCTGCGGAACGGCGAACAACAACACCGTAGCCGCGCCCATGGACGGCACCACCGCCAGAGCACCCTGCCCGCCCAAAATGGCAAAGCTCACCGCAGTAATCAAGGCAAGACTGAGTGTCCCGCCCATCATGGCAGTAATTTGCTCCACATAGTTGGAGGCGGTTTGTACGCCGAGCCAGTGTTTTAATTGTTTTATCATCCAAGCCGCCTACAAGCCGAGCGCAAACACTGCGTGTTGATGCGCGTGAAAAAACCCAGGCCAAATAATGCGGGCATTAAAGATTGTGAGCAACCGCTTATCGACTGCGAAAGCCCGGCGGGCATCGACGCTTACAGTGTCTGAAAAGTACTTGGTGGCCCCGTGCTTAATTAGCCATTGCACTTAAAAAACGCCCATCAAAACCCATCGCTATGTTCTATCTAAAAAACCGTGCAATTCGAATGGGCTCTGTCGGCTCAGTGGTGGCGTTTGGGCCCGAATTTTCTATTAGCTTCTATACTCTGTGAAGAGTTGTACCTGTTTATTTGCGGCCAACAAATACAACAGCTCCTTATATAAGTAAGGGGTGATATTGGGTGCCCCAAAATTGACTTAGGAGTAGGAGCTTCGGATTGTATGAACACCTCCGTGTTATACGTTGAGGACGACCCAGTACAGGCGAGCCTCGTGTCGTCGATACTGGAAGACGAAGGGTTTCGAGTCACTCACCTCGGCAACAGTGTGGAGGCCCTAGCCCGGCTTAAAGTTGCGCAATTTGACATCGTCCTCACCGATCACTACATGCCCAACATGACCGGTGTGGAGCTGATCGAGCGCATTCAGCAGGATCAAATCGACGTGCCCACGGTTATCATGACCGCCGCCTCGGAAGTGAGCCTGGCGTTTTCGGCGCTCAAGGCCGGTGCCGCCGACTTTATTAGTAAAGACTGCGATGGCCATTACTTTTCGATTATTGCGCCAGTACTGCATCGAGTGTTCGAACAGCACTGCGTGCAGCGCAAAGCCGATGAATTGGCAGCCCACATCGAGGAAATTAAAACCCTGTCCTACAAAACCTTGGATGCCATCAATCAGGGTGTTGTAACACTTAATAATCAAGCCGAGGTGGTGTATTGCAACGGCTTTTTTAAAAATTACTTCGGCCTAAAAAATAACGAGTTGGCCAGTGGTAAAAATCTGGAATGGCTGGTGGATTTAATCATCGGCGACAGCTCGGTATACACGCCGGCACAGATTGCACGACTAAAAATGCTGGCTCAACAGTGTTTGTACGATTGCCGCTCGCGATTAGAAATAGAACACGACTCGACGATCTTCGAGTTGCAAGTAGCACCGCTGCCCGGCCAAGGCCACGTACTCAGCTTAACAGACATTACCCACCAAAAAGATCAACTGGAGGCAATGGGGCGAGTCATTAATGCCGCGCCCGTGTCGATGTTAGCGGTGGATATTCACGGGCGCATTGTCCTGGCCAACCGCAGGATTGGCGAGTTGGTTGGCGTACCCGCTGATAACCTGCTGGGAACCAGTGTTGATCAATTGGTGCCGCCCCCTGTTCAAAAGCAACACGGCAGTTGGGTGAGTGGCTTTTTTCAGGGAGACGAAGACTACAAGCAGCGCATGAGCGAGGGCATCGACGTACAATTACTTAACACGTACAGCCAGTTAACTCCGGTGGAGTTATCGCTCAGTTCGGTGCGCCTAGATGGCCACGCCTGTGTGTTGGCCACCATTGTCGACATCAGCCATCGTAAAAAAGCCGAGCGCTTAATGCAGCGCGCCCACGAACTCACACAATCGATTATTCATCACTCGCCGTTTGCTATTGTCGCCACCGATCTGAACGGCACCATCATCGCGGTTAGCCCGGCCTTGGAAAAACTGCTCTGGTACGAGCGTGAACAATTAATCCACCAACACAATGCGGTGATGTTTGTTGATACCAAAGAACTCACCAGCCGCGCGCACGCACTAAGTGAAGAATTGGCAGCCGAGCTAGCGCCGGATTTTAACGTGCTAACCGCCAAGGCCAAACGCGGAATAGTGGAGGGCGAAGAATGGACTTTCGTGCGCAGAGATGGATCGGCGCTGCCGGGGAATTTAACCGTTACCACTTTGCGCGATAGCAGCGACGAGGTCACCGGTTTTCT
>CAYFFE010000087.1:0-15440 GCA_964342265.1 uncultured Cellvibrionaceae bacterium
CCGGGGTAACCACTGATACGTTCGTGGATGTTACCGACTGCGATGCCACCTCGGTGAATAATCTTTTAACCGACGATTTGGACTTTACCAGTGGCAGTCCCTGGACGATAGAGACCACCGACGGTACTTTCTCACCGACCGCACTGGGTGAAACCGAGCAATGCACGCTCACCTCGCCTGCGGGTGCTGCGGCTACCTTTACCATTATTTTTGCCGAAAACTAATCGGGCTGTCGCTTTCGATAGTACTGCACTGGGGCTCGGCTAATGCGGCCATTCAGGCATCAAAATGGCTTTACGCTCATCGAGTTGATTGCCGTGTTGGTGATTGTGGCCGCGTTGGGAGCCACTGCGGTGGCTCGCTTTGCCAACAACTCGGTGTTTGAATTGCAGGCCTCGCGCGACCAAGTGGTTTCTGCGTTGCTGTCGGCCCAGCAATTGGCCATGGTGCAAAACGACGCTGTGCGTTTTTCTACCCAGGGCAATCAACTGGATATTTTGCAAGACGGCACCAGTGTGAGCATCGACGGCGTTGTTTACCCCATCAATTTGGGCAGCGGCCAAGCCATTACCGGAGCGGACTTCGATTTTGATCGCCTCGGTCAAACGCAGCCGGCCACACTGACTCTATCCAAAAGCGGTGAGTTGGTAACCATCTCTGTGACTGCCACCGGTTTTGTGCAATAGCGTCTGCATTGTGGGGAACCATGAGGTGAGCTTAGTAACACCGAACACAAAAAACGCGTTTGGGCCTAATTGCCAGCGGGGCGTTACGCTCATTGAGCTGGTGGTGTTTATCGTGATTATCAGCGTTGCTTTAGTTGGCGTGTTGCGTGTGTTTAATCAAAGCCAGGAAAACTCCGCCGATCCGCTCATTCGTTTACGCGCCTTAGAGCTGGCTCAGGCGCAGTTGGATGCCATTCTCACCCGTAAATTCGACGAAAACACGCCCACCGGCGGTGTGCCTGCTTGCGGCAGCGTGGATGGGCCGCTTTGTTTAGGGATTGCCACACCCGATAGCGATTTTGACGATGTTGGCGACTTTAATGGCTTATCCTTCAGCCAAAATGGCTTTACGGTGAATGTAACCGTGGTGGAGTCGGGCAATCAACTGGCCATGCCGAATTCCAATGCGCGCTTAATTACCGTTACGGTGAGCACGCCGGCCACCAGCCAAAGCGCACTGGGTTCGCCCGTATCCCTATCGGCTTTTAAGGTTAATTTTTAATGACCCGCGCAAAGGGATTTACCTTAATCGAGTTGATAACCGTGCTGGTAATTTTGGCGGTGGTGGCCGGGCTTAGCACCATGTTTGTGGTAATCGCGGCTGATGGCTATCGAGAAACACAAGTACGCAACCGCCTTATGGCGCGCGGCCGAGTGGTGCTAGAGCAAATGAGCCGGCGGATTCGGCAGTCGGTACCCAACAGCGTGCGCGTGAGTGCCTCGGGTAATTGCGTGGAATTGTTGCCCAGTGTGGCCGGCGCTTTTTACGAGAACGACGTGGCCGATGCCAGCAATGCGGCGGCTTTTTCCAGCGCGGTAAACACTTCGACATTAAGCATTCAGTTGGGCAACGCCGAGTACGCCCTAATCGCGCCGATGGCCGCCAATGAAATTTACACCAACGCCATTCCTTCGGCGCGGATTGGCGTGGCATCAACAGTGTCCAACAGTGTTACGTTTTCTGCCGCACACCAATTTTTGCGCAATTCCATCAGCCATCGAATTTACCTCGCCGATCAGCCTTTACGCTTTTGTGTAAGCGGCGGTAATTTGGAATTGCGAGAGGATTACGGCTTAGATACCGCTACGCTGGATGACAGCTCGCCGGGCGGAACCTCGGCGCTAATGGCCAGTGGTGTGAGTACCGGTGGGCAGGCATTTACGCTCACCAACAGCAGCAACGATCGCAACACCGCGCTGCAAATGGATTTAATCTTTAGTAACGGCACCACGCAAATTGCACTCAACCATACCGTGGCCATTCGCAATGTTCCCTAACGCTAAAGCCCCTAACGCCGAGACACATAACAAAAAGGTCCATAAAACCAAGGCCCTAAGCCCTGGCCTGCAAGCAACTGCGTTGGCCAAACAACAAGGCGTTTTGATTCCGCTGGCCATTTTTGTTGTGGCGGGTATGGCGCTGTTGGCGGTGGCGATTGCCCGGCTTTCGGCGCAATCCAGCGGTTCATCGTTTCGCGAGGCGGTGTCGGCGCAGACTTTTTACGCCGCCGAGAGCGCTGCGCAATACGCGGTAAATCAAATAACTTTCCCCGCCGCCGATCGCACACTGGGTGATAGCCAGTGTGGCGCAATCAATGGCAGCACGCTGGATCTACTCAATTGCAGCGCCGATCTTACCTGCGCGGTGAGCACCAATACCGATAACACCACCAGCTTTTACACTGTGCAAGCCAGTGCAACCTGTGGCAGTGGCGAGTTGCAGGCCACGCGCATTATTCAAACCTCGGTGTATTTACCATGAGCAGGGTGTTGCTCGGGATTACTCAGGTTAGTTTATGGGCGATACTGCTGGTGTTTAGCTCATTGAACATGGCCGCCGATTGCGCTCTTGTTTTTCCCGATACCGTGGCCAACAGCGACGACGACGGCTCCATAACCATCGGTTTTGGTACGCAGTTAATCAATAGCCCCGACAACAATATCGAAACCACCGATTTGGACGTGGGGCCCGATAATTTTAACTGTGAGCTGGGCCCATGTTCGGCCACTGGCACCAGCGCATCGGGCGGCACCTTTAGTGATTTTCCGGGCGGGATTAGCACGACCATTGGGACTTTTGGCAGCGCCAGCCTAGTGCCGGGAGATTACGGGGCGTTGATTTTAGGGACTGGTGCGACCCTCACCTTGGACCCCGGTGTTTACACTTTTTCCGGCGGTATCGTTTTGGGTAATGGGGCGGAAATTATTATCAGCGCCGAGGGCGGCACCAGTATTTTTTCCAATGCGGGCATCAATATTGGTAACAATATCGATATTAATCAATCGGGCTCCAATCGGGATTTATTTATTTATTCCAACGCCAACATTAGCATCGGTCGAACGGGTAGCGTTGATGCGTTAATTTATTCGCGCGGTAATGTAAGTGTTGGCCGAGATACCGACGTTAGCGGTGCCATTAGCGCCGAAGGCGATATTGTTACTGAAGACGCGACGTTTTTTCTGCCCATCTCTTTCCTTTTGGGTTTTTACAATCACGTTAATATTACCTACGACAATTCCGGCATCGATAACATTCCTTTCGCAGGCTTTTGCGAGGGAGGCATTAGTAGTGGCCCCACATTGGATCGGTTCGAATTTTCGATTGGCGGTGCCAGCGCCAGTGTTTGCGAACCCTACGACATTGGCATTACCGCCATCGACGACAACGGCGATACCTTTAGCGACTACAACGGCACCATAGCGCTCAGCACCTCCACCAATAACGGTGACTGGCAAAGCACCGGCACACCGGCGGATGCCCAGGGCAATCTCACGCCCACGGGTAGCGATGCTGGCCAGGCCAGCTACGAGTTTGAAGCGACAGGAGCCGATAACGGAGTCATCACGCTGGCGCTGGCAAATACCCACGCCGAAACACTCACCGTTACCGCAACCGACAGCGATGCGGGGGTAAGCTCTACATCGGCTGCCATAACCTTCGCCGAAAACGCCTTTGTGGTCAGCAACGCAGACTCACTGGGCGACGATGTGATTGCCGGCCGGCGTCATGCGTTTGTGGTGAATATGCGCGCGCGCGATCCGGTAACTGGGGTTTGTCCGGCTGTTACGGTGGACTACGACGTGGCCGATGTTGACGTGTGGATTTCTCGCAGCGCGAGTGACCCCGGCGGCATTAATCCGGTTATGAACAACAGTGATGACTCGGATTCGGTCACTCTTAACAATAGTCAGGTGGATGCCGAAACGATCAATCTTAATTTTGCCGATGGCCAGGCCGAATTCAGTTTGGATACCAGCGACGTGGGGCAGTTTGCGTTGGAATTTTTAGACGCCAGCCTGAGCTTTTCCGATCAACCCATCTTAGGCAGCTCCGAGACGTTAACATCTCGACCGTTCGGCTTTGCCATTACCGTGGCAGGCAATCCGCGCGCGGCGTCTGCCAGCGAGGCGGTGTTTTTAACCGCCGGCAGTGGTTTTACCGTTTCAGTAACGGCCAAAAGTTGGCACAGCAGCGACGACAGTAACGACGACGGCGTGGCGGATTTTTACACCGACGCCGACATCAGCAACAATTTGGATTTCTCCGGTCCGGATTTGCCCGCCTTTGGTCAGGAGTCGCCCACCGAAACCGTAACCTTAAGCGCATCACTGGTGTTGCCCGCCGGTGGAGTCGATCCCGGATTGGAAGAGAATAGCCCAGGGGCTCGTGTGGTGACGGGCTTTACCGGTGGCACCGGCAATTCGGGCACAGTGTATTTTGATGAAGTGGGCATTGCTGTATTGGCGGGGGGAGTAAGCGACGGTGTTTATTTGGGGGCGACCAACACCGCCGCCAGCAACAGCGCCTCGCACTATGTGGGTCGATTTACACCCGAGTATTTTGAATTAAGCGATCAAACCCTAACCCCAGCGTGCGGATCATTCAGCTACTTGCTGCAACCGTTCGACTTGAGTACGCAATTTAACGCACTGAGCAGCCGCGATAACCTCACCGAAAACTACACCGGCAGTTTTGCTCGCGTAAGCGACGCCGACACCGCGCTAACCTTCACCGCCATCGACGCCGACGTGCCCACGCCACTCACCGACGACACCTCCCATACCAGCAGCGCAGTTTGGAGCGACGGTGAGGGCGTGTTTTCGAGCCAAGTGACCTTGGCGCGCCCGGCAGCACTGATCGCCCCCTACACGCAAACGGATTTTGGCGTATTACTCAGCGACGACGATGGCGTTAGTTTGCGCGCGGCCGATTACGATCTGGATAGCGACGACGACAGCACCGACGACAGTGTTTTCGTGGCTCGCAGCGAATTTCGCTTTGGCCGGCTGGTGCTTAGCGATGCCCACGGGCCGGAAACCTCCGATCTGCCCGTGACTTTCGCAACGCAATACTACGATGGCAGCCAGTGGCTCACCAATACCGACGACAGTTGCAGCGCTATCGCTCAATCGGCCATTGCATTTCCCGATGGCACCATCGACGTGCCGGCCAATCGCGCTGTCGCCGTGGGTGGCGGCACGTCCAGCGGCCAATTCACCGATCTGAGCGCAGGGGCTGTGAATTTTATCGCCGGCGATGCCGGCCATTTTTTTACCGCCCCCGGTGCAGGTAATACCGGCGTATTTAATGTAACCATTGACGATTTATCTGCCTATCCTTGGTTGCAATTCGACTGGGACCAAAACGGCAGCTTTAACGATACGGGCCTGCCGGCGGCGGAAATCAGTTTTGGCAGCTTTCGTGGCCACGACCGCGTGATTTTTTGGCGAGAAGTGTTGCAGTAAGTAAAAAAGCCGTTAATTGAGCCGTTTGCTGCAATTATGAGCAATCAGCCGGGCGTTTAATGAAAATCTCGTTAATTTTGGTCATGGAGCGGTTTCGGTGGCAACAGTATTTGCTATGATTCCACGCCAGTTGCTTATGGGCGACAGTTAAAGACAAAATTCCAATAACGTAATGTCTTAAACTTTTTTTGGTTTTGTAATAGGCGGCCCTCTGATCAGTGCTCTTGTAATCGGTGGCTGACAAATAAGCGCCCGACAAATATTGTTTTCGATACTGGGTCGATTAAAGAGTGCCTATAAGTTGGCCCATCTTGGGATAGAAAAGCTTGGGATAGAAAAGCTTGGGATATAAAAGGTTAAAATAGTAAAAGTAAAAATAAGAAAGGCGAAACACAAAAGTCAAAAAAACAAAAAGGCACACAAATAAAAATCCATGCCCATACTCATTCGCCCAGGCGCTGAAGGATCTATAATTAGCAACACATTAAAAACGCGCGCCGACCACAGTTATTTTTAAGGCCATAGTTTTTAAGGTCATAGTGTTTTAAAAGTGTAAGGATATGTTTCATGCAGGAATACCAATGCCACGCCTATCACCAGGATCTTCCCAAAGGTAAGGCATCGGGCAAAGTTCTCGTTAATGGCGATGGCTTAGAGTTTGTTATCAGAGAGCAAACCATTCGCGTGCCGTTTGCGGGTATGCAAGTGGAATTGGGCGGTGCCAGCGATCGCATATTGTTTTTTCGCCACGCCCACGCCCCCGGCTGGACGTTTTTCTCCAACGACCGTTCCATCATCAAAAATACCCACCTGCAAAAACACCCGGAATTAATTCAGCAAATACAAAAAATCCGAACCAAACGCAGCAAGCATTTTGTGGCCATCGCCGCGGTTATTGCCATTGTGGTGGGCGTGCCCGCGTTGGTTATCTTTCGTATGGATTGGGTGAGCAAGCAGGTAGCGCGAGAGGTTCCCGTTGAATGGGAAGAAAAACTCGGCAAATCCACCATCGATCAGTATTCGCTGCAAAATGAGTTTTTAGAAAAAGAACAAGCCGAAGCCTTGTTGGAACCGTTGGTGCAGCCGCTGTTGGATGAGCTGCATGACAGCCGCTACCAGTACCGATTTCACATCGCGTTGGAACCCACCCTCAATGCTTTTGCCGCGCCCGGTGGTTACGTGGTAATTCACTCGCAATTAATTTTAGAGGCCGACAGCGCCGAAGAATTACTCGGC
This sequence comes from uncultured Cellvibrionaceae bacterium, assembly GCA_964342265.1. Lineage (GTDB taxonomy): Bacteria > Pseudomonadota > Gammaproteobacteria > Pseudomonadales > Cellvibrionaceae > Halioxenophilus. The sequence goes on from CAYFFE010000087.1 coordinate 6,708, forward strand.
GTGGTCGCTCACGAAATTACCCATGTGGAAGAGCAACACGGTATTCGCAATGTGATTGGCACCATTGGCCTGTATACGGTGATTGGTGCGTTGTTTGGCGATGTGGGCGGCATAGCGGCCACTATTGCTAATGCTGCGCCGTTTATTATTAATCAAAGTTATTCCCGTGAATTTGAGCGCGAATCCGATAAAATGGGTTTTCAATTATTAATCGACGCCAATATCGATCCGCGAGGAATGGCCCGCTTTTTTGAAAAACTCATCGCCAAAGAAAAAGAACAAATGGCCAATATCGAAGATGAGCAAACTCGCGATACCGTTAAAAAGGCCTTGGAATTTTTAAGTACGCACCCGGCCAGCGAGGAGCGAGTGGCCTACCTCGATAAACTAGCAGAAGACATTCCCACAAGCTATCGTAATTTGGATTACGAATTTTTAGAGTTGCAAGAGGCGGTAAAAGCCTTTGTGCTTGAAACCGAAGAATCGGATTCGCAAGAATCACTGGATAATCAAGAAGGGTCCTCCCATGAAAACTGAAATTAAAGGCAGTTTTGCTTTCTCCTACGTCGACATTGATTTGGAGCCGGGCGAATCGCTGATCACCGAGTCCGACGCTATGTCGAGCATGGACGCCAACATCGATTTAAAAGCCAGCTTTAACGGCGGTTTTTTTCGCGGATTGTTGCGCAAATATTTGGGTGGTGAATCCTTGTTTATCAGTCGATTTACCAACAATACCTCCGAAGCTCGACGCATGACTATCGTCCAGCCCACGCCCGGGGAAATCCGCTGTGTGGAATTAAATGGCCAATCACTCAATTTACAGCCCGGTGCTTTTGTAGCATGTACCGATGGAGTGAAACTCGGCCTTAAATGGGCCGGTATAGTCTCGTTTATCGCCCGAGAAGGTTTGTTTAAGTTAGTGGTCAGTGGCGAAGGTAAAGTTTGGTACGGTGCTTACGGCGCGCTGGTGGATAAAGAGATCGACGGCGAATACATTGTTGATACCAGCCATTTGGTGGCCTACGATCCGGGCGTTAAATTAAAGCTGCAATTGGCCGGCGGAATTTTCTCCAGCATCTTCGGCGGTGAAGGTTTAGTCACTCGCGTTACCGGCCAAGGCAAAATTGTGGTGCAGTCGCGCAGCATCAGTGGTTTGGCTGGCTGGTTAAACCCTAAATTCCGTTAATTGCCATCAGGGACAGGAGAATACCCATGCAAGTTGAATTATTACACCGCCCTGGTAACACGGCTGCCAAAGTAACGTTACAACCTGGCGAAACCTGTACGGCGGAATCGGGTGCAATGATCGCGATGAGCGAACATATGAATATCACCACCAGTACGCATAAGCGCAATAAAGGCGGTTTATTTAAAGCGGCCAAACGTTTATTGGCCGGTGAGTCGTTATTTCTTAACCACTTTGATCCCGCCGGTGCGCCCGGTGAGATTTGGTTTGGTACCGATTTAGCCGGCGATATGATGACCATGGATTTAGACAACGAAAAGCTCATTGTGCAGGGCGGCTCATTTATGGCCTGCGAAGAATCCATCAATATCGATTTGGGGTGGCAGGGCTTTAAATCCATTTTATCCGGCGAAAGTGTGTTTTGGTTGCACTTGTCCGGCACGGGAAAATTAGTACTCTCATCGTTTGGGGCAATTTATCCGGTGGAAGTAGACGGCGAATACATCGTCGACACCGGCCACATTGTGGCCTTTAACGAAACACTGGACTTTACCATTACCAAAGCGGGTAAAAGTTGGTTGCACTCGTTTTTAGGCGGCGAAGGTTTGGTGTGCAAATTTCGAGGTAAGGGCACCGTTTGGTGTCAATCCCATAATCCCGGCAGTTTTGGTGTGTCTTTAACGCCAAATTTACGCGTACGCAAAGCTTAGGAGTTAACGATGAGCGAACCAACTTACAATATTATCGTTACCGGCGAGTTGTTACCGGGTGCCTCGCAAGAACAGGCCACAGCAGCGTTTGCCGCTGCGTTTAAATTAGACGAAGAAAAAGCCAAAGTACTACTGGCCAAAGCGCCAAAAACCATCAAAGAAGGCGTGAGCGGCGATAAAGCAAAAACCTACTTGGCGGCGTTTAAAAAAATGGGGTTGGACGCGCGTGCGGACAAAGTGGGGGCTGAAAAAGTGGGTACTGAAAAAGTGGGTACTGAAAAAGTGGGTACTGAAAAAGTGGATAGCTCCGATTCAGAGCCTGCTCAAGCGGCTGCTCCGGTACCAACCCAGCCAGAATCCGCAGCCGCAGCTCCCGCTGTTGCAAAAAGCTCGGAGGTTACTGCGCAAGAGTCTTCAAACTCCGGTGGCCCGCACAGTTATGTTCCCGAAAACCCGCCGGGTTTAACCTTTCGAATCGATGGCAAACCGGATTACAGTTTTCTAACGGTGCAAATTCCCGCCGACGAAACCATTAAAGTTGAGGCCTCGGCCATGGCCACTATGGATACCAATATTCGCATGAAAACAAAAATGCGCGGTGGCCTTGGTCGATTACTCACCGGCGAGAATTTGTTTATCAACGAATTCACCGCCGAAAATATTCCCGGCGAAATTGGTATTGCTCCAGGCACCCCCGGTGATTTGACGCACCAATACCTAAAAGGGAATACCATTTTCTTACAAAATTCTGCCTATGTGGCCTCCACGGAGGGAGTGAATGTAGAAACCAAATGGCAGGGCTTGGTTAAGGGATTTTTCTCTGGCGAAAATTTATTTTTAATTCGCTGCAGTGGTGAGGGCGATTTATGGTTTAACACCTACGGGGCCATTATCGAAATCGATGTGAATGGCGGTTATGTGGTGGATACGGGCAATATTGTGGCCTTTACCGAAGGTTTGGAATACAGAATTTCCAAAGTAGGCGGTTATAAGTCGTTGTTCTTCTCTGGTGAAGGGTTTGTCTGCCGTTTTTCTGGCTCTGGTAAGGTGTGGATTCAAACGCGCAGTGCCCAGGCGTTTACTCAGTGGGCTCATTTTTATCGACCGGCTAAAAATGGTTAACCGACGCAAATTAGTTTTTCGCAGTTAAAATTTTTTAGTTAAAAGCTTGTAGTTAAAAGCTCTCAATAAAAAGCCCGCTTGATTGCGGGCTTTTTATTTGCGGGCTTTAATACATTAAAATTACCAGTGAGTTTCTAAGCTTAGCGTTACCACTCGGCCAACGCCAATAAGGCCTCGATCCAGGTCGCTGACCTCGTTGGCTGGATAGCGAAATTCCTCGTCTAATAAATTACTGATATTCAAATTAATCGCTGTGGAATGGTGTAGTTCACGTCGCCAATTTACGCCAATATTCCAATAACCATCGGCGGGCTCGCCCCGGCGTGCCAGTGAATCCACTACGTCATCGCCATTGGTATCGGTGGGCTCTAACTCTGTATCACGCTGGCCCACAAAATGACTGTACAGTGCATAGGTGTTCTTGCCGTGCTTAAAATCGGTTTTTAGTTTCAGCAATTGGTTCGGTGAATAGCCGATGTTGTCGTCAACGCTTTGATCGCGAGTTGTTTGTAAATTAAAACTGGCCGATAGTCGCCACTGCGGAGTTGGTCGATAGTCGATATTAAAATCGTAGCCGTAACTGCGCCAGCGGCCGTCGTTGTTGGAAGTGGTTTCCAACATATTGGTTTGGTTACTAAATCGAACATCGCGCCGCAAAATATTACGTGTGGTACTGTAATAAACGCTGTGTGATAACAACCAATGTTCGTTGTCGTACTGATGCACCAGTTCTGTGGTACGAATGGATTCCGGATCGCTAAAAATTCTCGATTCATTGTCCTGCGAGGCTGTGCCGTGCAGTAATTTAAATTGGTGGTAGTCGTTAAGATCGTACAACAGTGCAACACGATAATTGAGCAAATCCCGATCGTCGATTTCGTTTGGATCGTTGCTGGTTACGTTCAATGGTGAGGTATTGCTGATGTCGTAACGCTTAGGCAATTGCGAGTAGCGCATACCCATTACCAAGCTCCAGCCATTTTGAAAGGTGTACTGGAACTGACTAAACACTTCGTGCTGTCGGTAGGAGTCCAGATCGCTATTGACAAACGCGATGGTATCACCTCCCAATTGCACTATAGCTCTGTTTTCCACTTCATCGATTTGTTGAAGGCGATAGCCGAATAAAAAGTTGCATTCATCCTGTATTTGATACGCAAAAACTTGCTCAAAATCGAATCGCTGCGACTGTTGATTTTGAAAACCAAAGGTATCGTCATTAATAATGTGAACATTGTCCAGATTGTATTCATCGCGGCTTACTATCAAGGTGGTTGTTGATTGCCAATGTTCACGAAAGGTTTGTTGGTATCGCAACGAGCCTAACCAAGTTTGTAACTCTAGGGTGTTTTCGTCGGTGGGTGGCACGGAGGGATAAAAAGGATACCGACTGTTTTGGTAACTGAATGACGCCTCCCAATTACGCCATTGGCCATACACATCGATGGATTTCAGTGTTTTTTGTAAATTGTCTTCAGCAGTGGTTTGCGTAAATTCATTCAGTGATGTCAGTTGATCGGTGCCTAACTGATCGCGGTAGTCCCCGGCAAAGCTACCTTCGTGGCTAATGCCTAGGTTAATATTGAGCTTGCCTTCGCTAAACGGATGATGGATTCGAGCAAATAATTCGCCGTTGTTTTTCTCACCAGCCGCAAGGCGTAGTAAACTTTTTTCTGACTGATGGGTAATGATATTGAGCGTACCCTGAAAGGCGTTGTTGCCGTAAATCACCGACATAGGGCCGCGAATAAACTCCACGCGATCGATAGCGGCAATGGAAATATTCAAGCGGTTGGTTTCTACGGTAGTTAATGATTTTTGTAAAAATGGATGCTGGGGAATACCATTAACCAGCACTTGTACGCTACCGCCAATGGATCCTCGAGTACCAATAAATATCTCTTCGGTGTCTTCCTCTAAATAAATGCCCGGCACGTTGCGTAACAATTGGGTTAAGCTGGTATAGCCGTAATTTTCGATATCTGATCGGGTAATAATGCTAACGCTTGCGGGAATGCTGTTGAGAGATTGGCTGATTTTACTGGCCGAATCCACTTGTATAGTTTGCAATTCCGACAGGGATAAATCGATTAATGAGTCGATGTCTAGGTTGCTATCGTTGGACCAAGCCGCTGGTGTTAATCCGCTTATTAGCGTGCCTAGGAAAACTGCTTTTATCCGCATCGTTAATATTTTCATTGGATTGTCATTTGGTGGCAAGGGTTTTAGGTAGATGATCGTAAGCCAATTTTTCTGCCGGCAGGGGACGGCCAAAGAAATAGCCTTGGGCAATGTCACAATTTTGATTGCGTAAAAATTGCTTTTGTTCTTCTGTTTCTAAACCTTCGGCCACAACGATTAATCGTAGGTTATGAGCCATGGCAATAATTGCGCTGGTAATTTCCATGTCGTCTTTGTCGTTTGGAATATCCATAACAAACGAGCGATCGATTTTTATGGAATCAATAGGCAACCGTTTTAAATAGTTAAAAGACGAATAGCCCGTGCCGAAATCGTCGATCGATAAAGTAATGCCCATAGCGCGGAATTCATGTAAGGTGGATATGGCGCTGGAAATATCTTTCATAATTAAGCTTTCGGTAATCTCCAGCTCAATAAACTCCGGCGAAATACTGTTTTTATTTAAAGTGTCGTAAATACTGCAGACCAAATCGGTGTTGTGGAATTGTTTAGCCGACAGGTTAATGGCAATACGGCAACCGGGGGGCAATAAACCTTTCTGTAAAAAGTATGGGATTTGATCACAAACACGTTGTAAAACCCACTGGCCAATATTAGAAATTAATCCGCTTTCCTCGGCGACGGGAATAAAATCACCTGGAGAAATCATGCCGTGTTTGGGATGTATCCAACGGATTAGCGCCTCGTAGCCGGTGATGGTTTCAGTGCTTAAATCAATTTTAGGCTGGTAGTACAACTCGAATTCGTTGCTTATGAGTGCTCTTCGCAAATCGGTTTCGAGGCGCAGTTGTTTTTTAATGGCCATGTTCATGTCTTCGCTAAAGTACTGAAAGCGATTTCTGCCCCGGTCTTTGGATTGGTACATGGCCATATCGGCGTTTTTCATGAGCACATTGGCGTCGGTGGAATCGTCGGGATAAATCGTAATGCCAATACTGCAGGTGGCCGTAATGGCTTGGCCGTCCAGAGAAACGGGTTGACTGATGATGGCTTGGATTTTTCGCGCAATGGCATCGACGTCTTGTCGGTTGGTAATATCGGGCGCAAGAATGGTAAATTCATCTCCGCCCAATCGAGCTATGGTATCGCCAGGACGCACACACACCATTAAACGTTTGGCCATGGCGATGAGCAGTTCGTCACCTTGATCGTGTCCCAGGGAGTCGTTAATTTTTTTAAAGTGATCAAAATCGATAAACATTAAGGCAAACTGATTTTGATTGCGCTGCGCCACTCGTATGGCTTTTTCCAATTGATTTTTAAACAGTCGCCGATTGGCTAAATGGGTGAGGGGGTCGTACAGAGCCAGCCTTTCCAGCTGTTCCTGCATACCTTTTAGTTCACTCACATCGGCTAGGCTGCCAATGTAGCCGGTGAGTTTGTCGTTATTAAAAATGGGTCTTGCTTGGCAGATCGTGCTCACTACTTTGCCGTTGGTGTGCAAAATACGAAACTCTGCTTTAAACGCCTCTTGATTAACACGGGCTTCCTCAAATTGTACGGCAATATCAAAGCGCTCCTCTGGGTGTAGAGAGCGAATAAACAATTCTCCGGTAATGGTTTCCTGATCGATACCCGTCATCTCGCGCCAGCGTTCGTTCACGTAAACAAAATCGCCGTTGATATCGTTTTGGAAAACACCAAACGGCGATGAGCCCGTAAGCGTGCGAAACCGCGATTCGCTCTCGCTCAGCATGGTGGTTTCGGATTGAATGCGATCCAGCATGGTGTTAAATGCGGTGGCCAACTCTCCCACTTCATCGGCACTTTGTTTTTGCGCGCGTATGCTGTAGTCGTGGGAGTTTTCGATGTTGGCGGCTGTCTCGCGTAAATTGTTAATGGGCCGGGTAATGTATTTTTGCAGTCGGGCAGCCAGTATTAACGCAATAACCGCAGCGATACTGCAAAAGGCTAAATTCACCATTAAATAAATGGCTAGGAGCTTTTCCAGGTTGGTTAGGCTGGCTGTGAGGTGTAGCGAGCCAATTTGCGAATCATCGAGAATTATCGGTTGATCAATGTACATGTAATTGTTGGCTAACCGCTCACTGGTAGCGGGTTCTGTGTCACTGCAGGGCGATAGTGACGAGCTGGGGTTGCGATAGCTGGCAAACAGCTGGTTGCTGTCATCGTACATACAGGCGTTTTCGATAACGTCGATATTATCCAGTGCCGATAAGTTTTGGTTGGCCAAATTACTGTCGCCAAACTGTACAGCGGCCGTGCTGCGCTCAGCCAAAATAATTGCAATGGCGGTTAGTTCGCTGCGCATTTGTTTTTGCCGCTCGCGATTTTGATACAAGTCGTTGAATGCCGCTGAAGTTAACAGAGCAGTAATCGAGCAAACCATGGCAATGACAATGGCTTTTGTTCGAATCGTTAGACCGCTCCAAAAATTCATTGAGCTTTTTCCTCACGATGGACGACAGAGGCGATTTCTAACAATTGAGCACTAATCTCGATGCCATCGGCAGTGGCTTGATCAAGGTTAATGATTAACTTGAGTTTATCGTTGTCGCTTACAAAAAATTCAACCACGCCACCAGACTTGGCAAAGCCACTGAAGTCGCCCACTTTAAGAATGGGCTTTTGGTGTAAATCAGAGAGCGCTGGTACGATTTCGTTGGGATGTCCGTTGCGAAAATACAAAATATGACACGATTCTGTCGAGGTTATTTTATCCACTTGCCATATGCGTAAAGTCCGGCCCTGGGTTTTGCGTTTAGCCAACTGACTAATTATGGATTTTGATGGCATTCGACCCTGAATACAGATATTAAAAGTACTCTCGGTGTGGGTGAAACTCTCGTCAGGCCAGGATATAAATTTACTAAAGTTATATAAATAAACTGCTTTTAAATCGTATTCGTCTACTTTGCTTTCGGCCGCAGCGTTGGCGTTAATAACAAAGGTTAGGATCAGTAATGCCGCTAACAGCTGGATGTTAACAACCGCACAATAGCGGCGCCTGGTGCGCGCATGGCGGCGAGAAGCGCTAGGGTCTCTGTGTTTCTCGCCGGTTGTCGTCATAAGTTGTTCTTGGGTTATGGTTAGTGCCGTTAAATTGTTAAATAGGTACTTTGCGAAAGACTCAATGTTGCTGTGCAACATCTACTTGAGTATAGCTATTTATTCGCCACATACTTTGTGTGATTCCAATTTATGCTGTGGGTCGGTTCTAAAGCGTTACCCAGAGTGCCGGCGGCACCGCGCGCCCGACTAATGACTGTTACCTGTACTTACAAGAACCGCCACTAAAAGAACGGTTTCAATCAGAATAGCCCCAACTAAAGAGTAGTCTTAACTGCTGGATTGCGTAGGGCGATTGTCGAGAAAGTCACTAAAGACTGTGTGGGAAATTCGTTAATATCTCACCGAGTTTATTTTTCGTGCCATTTTTTGCTTCGCAGCTCTCAAGATGGCTTGTCAAGATGAAAACGCGTGAGTCATAGTTAAGGATACTCTGATTAACTCATCCCTGAGTTAATCGCCGTGCGGTAATTGAAAATG
>CAYFFE010000088.1:0-15148 GCA_964342265.1 uncultured Cellvibrionaceae bacterium
CGCATTGGAGCATCGGATCAGGCGCAATTATTTATTTTGCGAACCAGCGCACCTGGTGCTATGCAGGTCGCTACTCTAGAAAACGATGTGGTTAAAATTAAGCATACCATTCGAGCCCTTTGGCGTCAGCGTGAAGGTGGGTATCAAATTGAATTTACCGTACCTAAAAAGTGGGCCGATACTTCATTAACTGTCGGTGTATACGATGCCCAATCCAATACCGGGCTAACCAACTTAGAATGGATGAATGCACAAAACCGCACTTGGTTAAAATTTATTGAGCGTAAAAATAATCCACTGACAATTTCCATTAAAGATGAGCTTCAACAAGTCGCAGAAGTGTTTACACACAACAATAATCGTGTGCGTGTCGTCGACGATAATCGTTGGGTTTTAGCGGATAAAAATCTATTGCACGATGAGGAATTCTCTGCACCACCGTTGGCTTGGTTGATCCGCGGATTACTCAATACCCAACCGTTGCCACAAGTCGAGCGAGAAATTCAACAAACTCAATTACCTCAAGAAGAAGTAGTCAACGCACTGGCTACAAAAGAAGTCGTTTCTCGCTGGTATCAGTGGAACCAAAGTAGCAACGTGCTGCGAGTGGTTTATCCTATTGTGTCTAAGTCGGCGCTGCATAAAAATTTAAAAGAAACTCATTCGAATGGTCTTTCTACTGAGCCGGTGGGTGCGGTAGTGATTGAGCAAACAACGGTGCAATGGCTGAGCTTGGCAGATCAAGCGTTTAAGCGATTATTGGGTTACTCCGTGTTGACGTTAATCGTTGTCGGAGTGATTTTGTTTTTGTATGCGAGCTGGCTCAGTTTACGTATTCAAAGACTCAACCGAGCCGCCGCTAACGCTGTGAATTCCGATGGCAGTATTACCAACCATTTCCCTAAATCAAGATTAAACGATGAAATCGGCGATCTAAACCGACGTTACGCAGAACTGTTAGAGCGAATAGGCGACTACAACCACTACCTTAAAACCTTGGCCGATAAACTATCTCATGAATTACGTACGCCTCTGGCCATTGTAAAAAGCTCACTCGATAACATTGAAACTTGCAAAACCGACGACGAACGTCACGCTTACATTACTAGGGCCAATTCCGGGGTTGAGCGTTTATCGAAAATCCTCACGGCAATGAATTCGGCCAAGCGCATTGAAGAGGCTATTGAACAGGCCGAGTCGGAAATTGTTGATTTAACACAGTTAGTCGGGGAGCTAGGAGCGGCGTACATTCGATTAACGGCTGATAAGCCTTTTTCGGTAACCGTGTCGGTGCCTTCGGAGCCCCTCAAAGTTGAAGCTGCTCCGGATTTAATTGTACAAATGCTCGATAAACTATTTGACAATGCAGTTAGTTTTTGCAACGAAGGCGGTACCATTCATCTATCACTCACGCAAACTAATCAGGGATGTTTGCTCTCCGTAAACAACACTGGCCCCTTGTTGCCGTCGCATATGGCTGGTCAATTGTTTGCTTCTATGGTTTCGATGCGCGATAAACAGTCAAAGTCCACGCATCTTGGCTTGGGGTTATTTATCGTCAAACTGGTGGTTGATTTCCACGGCGGTGAAGTTAGTGCGCGTAATCGCGAGGACGGCCGGGGCGTTGTGTTTGACGTGTTATTGGCGAGAGCTAAGGATTTTCATTAGTTTGCCCATTCGTTCCTTAGGGTTGTCAATCTTTTGTAGCCTAAACTCTTGATGCATAGACCGCTTATCAATGCGACTTTCTTATCTATTTATTATTCATGCCAGTATTAATTAATATAAAGTCTGACCTAATGGTTAATTTTTGTTATTCCTGTGGCTTGTCTTAATAATGTCACAAAACAGAAAGCCGACCTCGTTATTATCTCCGGTCACAAATTCACCGCATATTTATCAGTTGACCGTTGCTTTTCAGTTTCTCTGGAAGCCAACAGTCGGTGTGGCGCTGTGTTACGACTCAATTATTAAATTAATAATTCAACTCAATAAACTCAATATAGGATAGAGCAATGAAACAATGGCTTTTCGCGGCACCCTTAGCGGGTCTGTCGTTGGTAGCAAATGCTGATTTATTGCTGACAGGGATTTTCGACGGCGATCTCTCTGGCGGCTTACCTAAAGGTGTGGAAATCTACGTAACTGAAGACATTCCCGACCTTTCCATCTACGGTTTGGGTTCTGCCAACAATGGCGGCGACACCGACGGTCAGGAATTTACCTTCGACAGTATCTCTGCTGATGCAGGCACCTACATTTACGTCATCACCGACCGAGACGGTTTTGATACTTGGTTTGGTTCCGAGATCCCAGCCGATGCCATAATTTTTGACGGCGTGGGTGCGGCGAGCATCAACGGCGACGATGCCATTGAGTTGTTCTTAAACGGCGAAGTTCACGACCTTTACGGCATTCAAACCGTTAATGGCGATAACGAAGTATGGGATTACACCGACAGCTGGGCTTACCGTAATACCGATTCTTCTGCAAATTTGGGCACTTTTGACGCCTCTGAGTGGACTTTTGCCGGTCGCAGCGCTTGGGATGGTGCAAGCTCAAATGCAACCTCCGACAGCGTTATGCCAATCGCCAGCTTCAGCGGCACTGGTGGCGGCGACAACGGTGGTGGTGACAATGGTGGTGGTGATAACGGTGGCGGCGAAGAGCCAGAACCAACTCCAACCATTGGCGCTTGTTTTGATTCCGCGACTTTAATCAGCGCTGTTCAGGGCGAGGGTGAGTCAGTTGCCATCGACGGTACCGTGGTGGTTGAAGGTATCGTAACTGGCTTCTTCGATAACGGCTTCTTTATTCAAGAAGAGCCAAGCGCTTCTGATAACAACGCCAATACTTCAGAAGGTATTTTCGTATTCGGCGATCCAGCTGAAAGTCTAGAAGTTGGTGATGTTGCCCGTGTGTTGGGTGAAACCGGTGAATTCTTCGGTAACAGCCAAGTGAGCGAGAGCGAAGTTTTGGATTGTGGCCCAAGTGCAGAGAGCATTGTTGCGGTTGGAATTCCACTACCGTACGAAGGCATTTTCGATCTAGAAACTATTGAAGGCATGGTGGGTTCTGTTAGCAACGCTGCCATTGTTGATCTTAATGAGTTCACCGAATTTGGCGAAATGGTGGTTAGCGACGACGTTCAGCGTCAGCCTGCTGATATCGCAATTCCTTTAAGCACTGAGTTCGAAGCGGCTAGCGCCGAAATTGGCACCAGCTTATTGATTATCGAAGACGACAACGGTAATCGCTTCCCAGATACCATCAGCTACTATTCAACGCCAGAGTTCGATGGTTTGGATTACATCAATGCGCCTCGCATTGGCGAAACAGTTTCTGCAACCGGCCCTGTTCGTTTTGCTTTTGGTGACTACCGTGTAATCCCAACGCAAGACACCTTTACCATTCAAGGCAGCCGCACTTTGGCACCGGACGTTAGCCCTGGTGATGTTTCTATCGCTACTTTCAACGTTCTGAACTACTTCAACGGCGAAGTGCAAGAAGACGGCACTGTAACGTTCGACTACCCAGAAAACCGCGGTGCGCGCAGTGAAGAAGAGTTCGCGTTGCAACAGGCGCGTATTATCGATGCGTTGATCACCTTAGACGCAGACGTAGTCGGCTTGATCGAAATCGAAAACGACGGTTTTGGATTCGACAGTGCTATTCGTCAGTTAGTGAACGAGCTAAACAACACTTTAGGTCGTCGCGAATACCGTTACGCTTGGTCTTTTGATGAATCGGTAACCGGTACTGATGCTATTAGCAACGCGGTTATCTACCGTCGCGCAGTGGTTACGCCTGTAGGCTTATTGCAAGGTGTTGATCTACCTATTCAGGTGAATGGCGAGCGTTTGGTTGGTCAGCGTAATGCATTGGTTCAAACTTTCCGCCACCGTCGTACCGGCGATCGTTTTGCCATTGCTGTTAACCACTTCAAATCAAAAGGTTCTACCTGTTTTGAGGACGATAACGAGCCAACCATTCTTGACTCTATCCAAGGTAGTTGTAACAACCTTCGAGTATCTGCAGCGATTACATTGGGCAACGCGCTTGAAGCGATGAACTTGCCAGAAAAAACGTTGATTATGGGCGACTTGAACAGCTACAGCGAAGAAGATCCTATTGCTGTACTGACCGATTACAACCCAGAAACTCGCGGTTACACCATCAATACGGCGGTTAACACCGAAATGGACGAAGGTTTGTCAGTGCCTGTCACTGAGTCGTTCGGCTACGTGTCTGTTTCTGAAATCTTCGATCCAGAAGGTTTCTCTTACTACTTCTTTGGCAACAACCAGATTGGTTCTTTGGACCATGTATTGGCCTCACCTGAAGCCGTAGACGCCATTGTTGATTTGGACCACTGGAATATCAACGCGCTAGAATTGTTCCAGATTCAATACTTCAACGCTTTGCGCTTCTACAATGGCGCGAATGGTGACTTGATTGACTTCACCGCTGTTGGCCCGTATCGCAGTTCAGACCATGATCCAGTGATTGTGACTATGGATATGGAGCCTCCACGTCGTCGTGGTTTGCGGTTCATTAAGCGACTTAAGCGTAAATTCATTCGCTATAGCCGCGGTTTTTAATATTGATCATAGTTGGTAACAGGCTTGGTGGTTGATTTAAGCCACCGGTCTTAGCAGCAAAAAAGGGAGTTTCTACTCCCTTTTTTGTTTTTTTGGAGAGGCTTTTTATGGCCTCTTTTTTTCTTAATTTTCCAACATTTGAAAATGTTGCTCCATAATTCTATCCAATGTTCCATCCAGTTTTATTTGTGCCAAACCAAGATCAAACGCTAATTTTATCGCCTCTATATTGTCGACTCGCTTCGAAAACATCATATAAACCTTTTGTTGTGTAAGAGGTTTTTCTAACGTATCAAACGCGTTTTGATAAATAGCCGGTAACTTTTGGGTGATAATAAATTGCCCTTGCAAACGTGGCATAACGAGCAGATCAATTCGCCCGCTCGCCAAACGGTAAAAATTTTGTATGTTTTTAGTTTCCGAAGACAATAGAGACAAATTTATTTGTTCAGATTTCAAAAGTTCCGAAAGAAACTGCATACCATCACCGGCTCCGATAACATAGCCTTCAAGGTCTTCGTAATTATTCCACTCAATATCTCGACCTTTTTTCTTAAAAAAAACAATGTCTATTTCAGAGAAGGTTTCATCGGAAAAAATGTAAGACTCCTCTCGCTCGGGGGAATAAAAGGCCCCTCCCATTGCGTGGCACAGGCCAGACTTTACTTCTCGTAATGCCCGTTTTTGAGGAAGTGTGCGAAAAGTCGGTAAAAAATCAGAGTTTTTAAAAATGTTTTCCATTATTTCTTGAGAGGTTTGACTAATGCCGGGTTTGTTTTTGGGATCTTCTGTGTGATACCCAGTTACTGCGATGCAGATAGGCGTGCGCTCATCAGTGGCTGACGTAGAAAGCTCCGGAGGTGATATCGGTGCTTGAGCCTCTGTGGCACCACTAGTAGTCGCTAATAGCGTTGCCGCAATCGCTACAGCCATCGTTGTTAAAAAGAAAGGTTTTTGAAAAGTTTTTAGCATATTTTACAGTAATGAATAAGTTCAATAATATACGTTAAAAGTAAATCACTCCTAAGACAAAGTAAATGGTTCATTGGTTTCTGATGGGGTCTTTATTTAGTAACCTCTAATTAACTCAGGGGTTTTTTAGTATTCTAGAGAATTACAGTCAGATGTTGCAGATTAAAAAGTAATTTGTAGGAAAAATTTATCAATTTTGGCGCTAAATAGAATCTAGCGTAATAGTTACAGTGTAATATTGTTGGGCATTGGCACGAATTTCTCGCAGCCTAGTGGGTTTCTGATAAGTCTTTTATTTACGTTGCGTAAAAATTGATAAATTACAAAAACCATTAGCTTAGAAAGTTTTATCTGCGTGTTGATCGATAAGTGCTTTTAACCAATATCTCGCCTCGGGGTAATATTCGGTATCCATAACAAATTCCTGCCCTCTCGCCACCGCAGATAATCGCGTAAGTTGCTTATCTCGTTGCCATCGCGATAAGTCTTTATGATAAGTTAACGGTGTGATTCCGTTCTTGGGAAAAAACCATTTGGGCAGTCGCCAGTCGGTAACGCGTTTGGCGTTGTTGGCGGTAAGTTGTAAATTAGAATGGAAATGGGTAAAAAGCCCTGCACCGGGAATATTCATTTTATGACCCAACAACTCCAGTGTGGAGGTTGCTGTGTAAAGGGTGTTGTTGGCCGCTGCCGGGTGAGCATAATGGCAGTGGTAACGTGTCCAGGAAGGAAGATGTGCTAATTTGTCATTGAGATGAAAAACTTGATCAATTTGAAACCAACCCCATAGTACATGTTTTGCTGGCGTAGATTTATCCCAAATTAATCGGTTGTTGGATAGATTAACTTTTCGAAATAATCCAAAAAATAAAAAAATATCGCCGCTGCCTACATCATTGTTTTTTAAATGCGCTTGAGCAGCGCCCATTTGACCGAAAAGCGGTCGCCAAGACCGAGATCGTTTTAATTGGGATTTAACAATATCGGGATCGAGATGCACTCCGTGATTAGATTTAATTTTGCCTTGAGTTAATTGTTCAACCAACGCTCCCAGGTTTTTAAAACCCAATTCTTGATTATCAATAACAACATCACGATACTTTATTGTACTGCTAGCATCGGGTATGGGCAGCGACAGTAGCGATCCGTCTGGCAAAATAGGGCTCGGTACACCGCCAGCAGATGAATCAAACCCTTTTCGACTTAGAATTAACTTCATATTTGTGGTTTATCGTGTGTACCGGAAGTTTAAATGCTGGTTTAGCCTACAAGCATTTTCTAAAATCGCAAGTGGCGTTGGAGAAACACATCATACGAATGGGTATATAATAGCCCGCACTCGTCAAACCGAAGAATATAACCGCCATTGACGATATAATCCGTAAAACTTAATGAGTGCTGTTCGAATATTGAACGGTGATAATGAATCACGGGCGAGAAAGGCTCAAGTAGAGGAAAACGGCTATGCTAAAAGCTTTGTTTCTGGATATGGACGATACCCTATGCGATACCCAAGGCGCTAATGATAAAGCTCGGGTCCAGTTGGCTCAGCTACTTGAGCAACAGTATGCTGCCAAAAACAGCGAAGTAATAGCTGCGGAATACGTGCGTTGTGTTTATCGCCAGTGGAGCCCAGAAGAGCAGGCTCGTTACCTGCCAATTATTGAGCAGTTATCGGAAGAGGCCTTTAGAGTACAACTCATCGAAGATTTAGCATCGCAATACGCTGAAAAAAAACTTATAAAAGCCCAAGCGCTAGAACTGCAACTGGCTTTCGACCGTTTTCGAATCGAGTTTTTTGATTTTTTTCCTGGCATACAAGATTTCCTTATAGAGGCGCGAAAATATTTTACTTTGGTCGTTATTACCAATGGCCCAGAGTTTTCACAAATCCCCAAAGTAGAAGCGGTTAATTTAGCGCAATACGTTGATCATATCGTCATCGGTGGGCAAGAGCCTGAACAAAAGCCAGCCGTATCAATTTTCCAAAAGGCTCTCAAACTAGCCGGCTGCCAAGCACATGAGGCTATACACGTAGGCGACAGCTTAGCCACAGATATTCAAGGCGCCCATAACAGCGGAATAACGTCGGTGTGGATTCAACATCAACAACCGTTGGATAGTGAATTGGGTCTTAATCCTAGTCACACGCTCGTACATCCCAGCGAGATACCTAAATTAATACGTGAGTTCCATCCTGTATAAATTAATTAGATTGATACGAAAAAACGTATTCAGTAATCCCCGGTAGCATGCCTTCCTTAAACAACGCGCTCTGAGTTACTTTTAAGCCTGGAAGTGCTTTGGAGAATTCAATGGCATTGTGCGGGTAAACTTCCATCGGTTTGAGCCCGCTGTCTGCCACTGCCATATGGCTTTGAGGGCATATTTTAAATAGGCGGGGAGCTTTTGGGGCGCTGGATATTGAATAGAGATAAGCCATTAAAACCGTTTGATTATGCATAAACGGTTGTAAGCGATGTAAAAGCTCGCTCATTTGTACATTGCTTAAATAATTGAGTGTGTCCCAAAGCAGAATGTAGTCGAATTGGGTGTTTTGCTCAAAATTTAGTGTGCTTGCCCCGAGGCTTGGGTGCGGATCTAATACATTGGCCTGAGCTCTCGAGCGCAGGGCCATGATGATATTTTCGCTATAAACAGATTTAAAGCGTTTGGCAAACCAACTGGTGTTGTGGTGGTTGGTCGGGCCCAGGTCTAATAGCGTTTTTTCGGCATTGGGTACAATGTATTTAAAGCTTGGCGAGCGATGAATAGGCAAGCCTTTGCTTAGGTTTATATCTTCTTGCTCGGTTTTTAATACCGCTTTTTTGGTTAAGCGGTTAGTCTGGGGCGAAAATCGTAATAAATATTCTGCCAACCCTGGATGCATTCCTTCTTTGTTAAGCAAGCTTTCTTGCATAACGTAACCCGGCGCATGTTTGAGTAAATTATAGGTGGCGATGGTAGGCTTTTGTCGAATTGTGCTTTCGGGTTCATCCAATTCGATAAAATATTGATCAATGATTTTAAAGCCGCGTGGCGACACTGGAATATTTTTTTGCGTGTACGAAAGCAGATGCAGCATGCAGTTTTCTGCGCAGTGGGGCTGCATAAATTCCAGGAAAGCTTTTAACGACTCAATTGGTAGATAATTAAATAGATCCCAGGCCAGTATTAAATCAAATTTTTGTTTTCCGATCTGCGATATCAGGTATTTTTTAAGTTGATTAGTTAATTCGTTGTCGTTTTGATAGGCATCACTGGTAACGAAATCATTTAAATTTTCAACATGGATATTGCATTTTAACTGACTGAAAAAGTTAAAATTATCGGCACGCATTTGGCCTAGGTCTAAAATCCGTTTTACTTGATTTTTTGATGCCAGCTCATTGTAAATGGCAGTTAGGGCGGGGGATCGATGCTGAGGCATTGGTAAGAAAAGAGGCCCGGTTGTATAGAGCTACCGGGCCACGATCAAATATTATTCTGAATCTTTAGCTTTTCCGGTTGTATTAGTGTCCATAGGTGCAGCTGGTGCTTTGGGAGCCGCCGGTGCAGATGGCTGTGGAGCGGTGTTGGTTTGTGTGATGCGCTGGAATTCTTTCTGGTGAGATTCGATATCCATGTCGATAGAGCCACGGAATTTGGCACCGTCTTCCAAAATTACGCGCGAGGCAACTATGTTACCTTTAACATTACTGGAAGATAGGATGGATATGCGCTCTTGCCCAAAAATATCACCCTCAACATTACCTTCAATGGTAACGGTTTTGGCAAGTACATTGGCTTTAACGGTACCCTGGCCACCTACGGTTAAGTGGTTGTCTTTTAGGTCGATGGTGCCATCTACCTGACCCTGAATAATAAGGTCTTCTTCACCCGCAAGTTCGCCTTTAAAACGGATTTTGGGGCCGATTACGGCGGTAGGGGAGCTGGGTGAGTTTTGCGCTTCGGATGGGGAAGAGAAGTCGCTGTTTAAACTGGTTGGGTTTGGTTTATTCATTTCGCTCTTATCGTTCCTCATTGTGGTGTCTCCGGAATCCTTAGTACTCGTTGCTGCAACAGTGGCGCTGTTTGAGGGCTCGGCTTCTGCTTTCGCGCTAATGACCTCAGTCGTTGCTTTTAACTCTTCTTGCGTTTCGGGCTCGGCGGGTGATGGGGGTTTTTCTTGTTGCCAGGCCAAATCTTTCGAAGGTTTAGTGGGCTCTGCGGTATCGGTATTGCCTTTTTTATTTGAGCCAGGCCAAATTCTTCCCATATTGATGATGCTTCCACTCATAGGCTTGATAAAATAAGCGATACAATAGTGCACGGCTGGCAAGTCGTTTAACCTCAAGTGAGGTAAAGTACACATCTGCCATTACCAAAATTCCTAAGTCGATAATCCCAATACGAGATTTTTTTATCGAGTAGGGTGATTGCGGTACGCGGTAGTCACATTCGCTTTATGACACACGTATCACCACAATCCATCGATCTTAGGGGCCAAAGTTATTCAGCAACTTGCTCGGCAAGTAGTATTTTCAGTTTCCGGGGAGTTGCGCCCAATAGCCTGATGTGAACTCTCACTTCTACTTATACCCCGTACTCACACCTCTTTAAGGTATTCCAATATTAATGTGTGAGTGTGTATAGAAATCTTCATCCAGCTATTGAGGCTTTAAAAATTCCATTTCGCTCTCAACCAGTCAATGAATTAAAGGTAGCAGCTAGTAAAATAAAGCGTCAAATCTATTCTGTGACGTAATTAACGTTATCTCTATACCTAACAAAAAAGTTTAAAAGGTTAAATTATCATGACTGTGGTGTTGGCTGGTACGCTTTTTGACGTGTTGCATACTTTGGCTTACCGGCGAGTATTTTGCTCTAAGCGATGGAGTTTTTCTTAAAACAAGGCATATGTCACTGAGCAGTGTTCAGGCTAATCGATATTGCATCGGTTCTGCTTTGATGTGGTCGCGGTTTTATGTACTAAAACGTCTGTGTTACTTCTGACAGGTTGCGAAAAGCAGGTTTTATCTCCGGCCTAGATCTCTATTGCTATCAATAAACGAAGTACCGTTTCTTTAGATGGAAGGATTATTTAAAGATGGGTGGTAGGAATACCTAAAGAAGCCCATCAATGAATAAATCGATTTCTCATTGTTCGCTCTGTTGCGCGCAACTCTATTTAACGCATTTTATTGTTTTGAAATCGATGTTCGCGACTCGTCCAATTTTGCCTGGAGCTTTCTTGTTAAATGCTATTTTTTTGATTCTTTCTTTTTGAATAAATGTAATGCAGCTTATTTGTGAAAGCGATTTTTTAAGTTAAGTGTTAGCGTTTTCTAGTTTTCAGAAAAATAATTTTTTTCTGTGTAGATGCTGAATAAGGTGCTTGTGCATTTTGGGCGGCTGAATTTTCGGTTTGAGTTACGTAATATCATTGTTTCTGTGTGAATGACAATTTAAATAAATGTCAGTTGAGTTAAACCTGCCTGCGTAATGAATATCATTTGACGTTAGAGCACCATTTGACGTTAGAATTTCCTTTGACGTTACAATTTCCGTTGACATTAAAAGTGGCTGTCTATTTTTTCATTAAAAATTTATTGTAAAACACTGGTTTTTTGTTCGTGGGCTGTGAACTGTGAATCCTGGTCTGCAATGTCAATAATGGCGGTGGATTTAAATGTTAAAGGTTTTGCGTTTTACTTGCGTTTACGTTAGGTCGTTTGGGATAAAAAAATATTCTTTTCTGTAAAAGCATTGCGAAGTGTATTTTTTTACAGTAAGTATTTATTAATTGGTTCACATAATAAGTAAGATATACATACAATGCTTGTGAAATAGTAGGGCTTTTTTTAAGGTTGTGGCCGCGAATTGACTCGCGTGGAATGTACGATTTATTCCATTTTGGGAGTGTGCGGAAATATCCATTAATAACCTTAAAGGCTTTTCTATGAAATTCATAAAAATGCAAAAGCTCGGTGCCGTGAGAGCCTTGGCTTGTGCGGTTTCGTTTGCGGCTGTTGCTGATGTCTCTGCCGATGTGGTTTATCAGGCAGGTTTCGATCAGTTTGCCGCTTCGGGCAGTGTGACAGCAAGCTCTTCTAGTGCCACTTTGCGTGGCGGATCCGCCGATGCGGTAATCACTTCTCCAAACGTTGATGTCTCGGGTTTTGACGATGTCAGCGTAACTATTAATCGCGCCACCTCAGGCCTGGATGCCGGCGAAACCTATACTTTGGCAGTATCGGTTGATGGCGGCGCGTTCAGCGTACTGGAATCCACTCAAAGCACCAGTGGTTCGGCTACTTTTTCTGTTAATGCCACCAGTTCTGTGGCGGTGCAAATTATTGTTGATGCCAGCAGTTTTTTTGACAGCACCACGATTAATTCTCTGGTCGTTGAGGGTACACCTGATGGCGGCGGTACTGGCGGAGGTGGCGGTACTGGCGGCGGAGGCACCGGCGGATCGCAAACGTTGTTCTCAGAAGATTTTTCTTCGGGCTTAGGAAGTTTTACGGATCTTGGTAGCGTATCGACGTCCGCCGATGGCGCATTATTGCGAGATTCTGGTGCGGCTATTACGTCTTCTACGATATCCACCTCCGGTGCCAGCGATTTGGTTCTGAGTTTTGATGTTGATACCGCAAGCCTGGATGCCGGTGAAGCGGGTATTGTCGAGTTGTCGATTAACGGTGGTGCGTTTAACGAGATTTTTTCTACCAGTTCGACTGTTGCCACTCGTGAACAAATTTCATTGAGTGCAGCCGCCGAAAACGCCAGCATTCAGTTGCGCTTCCGTTTAGAGGCGTCGAACTTGTTTGAAACTTTTACGGTTGACGATATCGAGTTGGTATCGGGTTCTGGTGGTGGTACCGGCGGCGGTGGCGGCGGTAACAACAGCGGCAATGTGCCCAGTGTTGGCGAGTTCGTGACATTTGAATCCGGTCAGGTTCGCCCACTCGCGCTGTCTAGCGATGGCAATCGTTTGTACGCAGTTAACACGCCAGATAACCGTGTAGAAGTGTTCGATGTTTCGGGCAATACGCCCGTGTTAATCGAAAGTATTTTAGTGGGGCTTGAGCCTGTTGCGGTTAATTTGCTGAATGATAATGAACTGTGGGTTGTTAACCATTTATCCGACAGCGTCAGTATTGTTGATCTTTCCACGTCGCCCGCAACCATCGAGCGCACGTTGTTGGTAGGCGATGAACCGCGCGATATTATTTTTGCGGGCAGCAATAATGAGTTTGCTTTTATTACCGCTGCACACCGGGGCCAAAATGCGCCGTTCGATCCGCAATTACAAACCGAAGGCATTGGTCGCGCCGACGTTTGGGTCTTCGACAGTGCCAATCAAGGCACCACACTGGAAGGCAATCCGCTCACCATTCTAAATATGTTTGGCGATACCACTCGCGCTCTGGCTCGCAACGCCGATGGTTCTCGCGTTTATACTGCGGTATTTAATTCCGGTAACCGCTCCACTGTATTAACAGATGATCGCGGCGAAGGCGGTATTAACAAAGCACCACCGTTTGACAGCGCCGATGGCGAAGAGCAACCCGAAACCGCGTTAATCGTTCAGTTTGATGGTCAAAACTGGGTCGATGGCGGAGATCCAACTCGCGGTGTTGCTCCGAGAACCTGGAATAGTCGTGTTAATTTAAGCTTGCCAGATTTTGATGTATTCACCATTGATACATCGGGTTCGGTGCCAAGTGTTATTAACGAAACCAGCGGTGTGGGTACGACTTTGTTCAACATGATCGTTAACCCAGCCAACGGCAATGTGTATGTTTCCAACCAAGAAGCACTCAACCTTACCCGCTTTGAAGGGTTTGGCCAAAGTTCTACTACCGTTCGCGGTCACTTTGTGGAAAGTCGCATTACTGTTATTGATGGCAACAACGTTGAGCCTCGTCACTTAAACAAACACATTGATTACAGCACTTTCTTAGGTTCCACCAGCGAGCGTGAACGCGCCCTGGCCACACCGTTAGAAATGGCCATCAGTGATGACGGCAATGAGTTATACCTAGTTGCTATGGGGTCAGGTAAGTTGGCTCGTTTCTCAACGTCGCAATTGGAAAACGACACCTTCACACCATCGACCAACAGTCAGTTGGTGTTGAGCGGTGGTGGTCCAACCGGTGTTGTGTTGGATGACGATCGCAATCGCGCCTACGTGCTAACGCGCTTCGACAACGGTATTTCTGTGGTAAACACCAGCTCAACGTTGAGTGAAATTTCTCACGTTACTATGTTTAACCCAGAGCCTGCGGTGGTAACCAACGGTCGTCGCTTTATGTACGATGCCGATTACACATCCAGTCGCGGTGATTCCTCCTGTGCCGGTTGTCATATCTTCGGAGATACCGACCACCTTGCTTGGGATTTGGGTAATCCGGATGAAGAAGTGGCAGCCAGCCCCAACACCTACAACGAAAATATTCCGTTCTTTGGTCGTTTGGATGAATTCCACCCCATGAAAGGCCCAATGGCGACGCAGAGTTTCCGCGGAATGGCTGGCAATGGTCCGTTGCATTGGCGTGGTGATCGCACGGGTGCCAGTGCATCGTTTGGCGAACCCCTAGAAGAACAGGCGTTTGAGGACTTTAACGTAGCCTTCGAAGGCCTGTTGGGTCGCGAAGCGCCATTAACTGAAGCAGAAATGGACGCCTACGCGAAGTTTGCGTTGCAGTTAACCTATCCACCCAACCCTATTCGCAACCTAGACAACAGCAACACGCCGCGTCAGGCTGAGGCATTGGATATCTACAACAACGTGATCTCCGATACCATCGCCACCTGTAACGGTTGTCACCGTTTGGATGCGACTCAGGGGCAATTTGGTACCGACGGCACTATGGCCACCGAAGGTCCGGGTGTTGCCGAAGATATGAAGATCCCGCATCTTCGTAACATGTACCAAAAAGTCGGTATGTTTGCCGTGAACTCGCAATTGTCGCAATTCGACTTCCTCGGCCCGCAAATTCGCGGTTTTGGTTTCGACAACGCCGGTTCGCACGGCACCATCTTTGATTTCTTAAGCGAAGATGTCTTCACTCTCAACGACGCCGATACGCGATTGGTTGAAGAATTGTCGTTGGCTTTCCCATCGGAGATGAACCCCATTGTTGGTCAGCAGGTAACCGTTAATGCAGCCAACCGCAGTCGCTTCGATGTGAGCAGCCGAGTCAATCTATTGGTTGAGCGCGCGTTGGTAACTTCACCGGTACCCGAGTGTGACCTAGTGGCTCATGCGGTGCTCGATGGTCAACCCGTAGGTTGGGTGATGAATGCTCAGCAAAGCTTCGTGTCCAGCGACGTCAACCGCGCCGATACTAATTTATCGGGTCTGTTGGATTTAGCCGCCGGACAAAACGCGTCGATCACTTTCACCTGTACGCCTCCTGGCAGCGGCACGCGTATTGGTGTGGATCGCGATTTGGACGGAACCTTTAACAACGGCTAATTAATATCCGCGTTAACACGGTTTAATCCTAGGGCCCTGGCAGTTTGTCAGGGCGCTTTTTTATATCTCTTGTGGGGGTTTTTAATAAAATACTGAGCTTGTAGCGCTG
>CAYFFE010000089.1:0-15091 GCA_964342265.1 uncultured Cellvibrionaceae bacterium
CTCAATTATTCTTCTAGCCTTTGTTAATGAAGCATCCAAGATAAATGCTTCTGGTGATGTCATTCCATACGGTAAGGGCGTGGTTTCCGATGGTGAAAATGCCGCGCAATTACCCGATGCCAGCTCCACTGCCAACGAATTCGCCGGCGTGGCAATGTACGAATTAAATCGTGCTCAGTTCGATGGGGCTATGGACGGCGCTGTTAATGGTTATGATTTTACATCGATTACCGTTGGCCCAGTTTGGGTTATTGCTGCCGCAACGGTTGTTAAGGACGATCCGGTATTCCTTCGCGTGGGCGCGACACAAAATGGCGACTTTAGCAACGCAGCGGGTACCGGTGCCACGCTATCTGTTCAAATTCCAAATGCCAAGTTTTTGTCCGGTGGTAACGCTGGTGATTTGGTAAAAATCTCACTTGGTGTTGGCGGTTACTTTTATGCACATGATTACTGTTAAAGATTCAGAAACCGGCGTTCAATGGTCTTATGATGCGGACATGCCTATTGCTACCGCAGACGAAGGATTGGCGTTCTATTTATCTCAGCTCACCAATCTAGAGCAAAAAATTTATGAAGTTGAGTACCGAGATATTGTCTATCCTGATTTTGTCCCGGTTGATACTTCGGACCCAGAGTGGGTTGATGAAGTTACTTACATTAGTTATGACGCGGTTACTTCCGGTAAATTTATTGGAGCTAACGCTTCAGATCTTCCTCGTTCAGACATTAGTGCCGCGAAAAATATTATTCCAGTGTTTTATGGTGGCAACGCCTACGGATACTCGTTGGATGAGTTGCGAAAATCTCAGCAATTGCGCATCCCGCTGGATTCAACAAAAGGCCGAATGAGCTTCCGTGGGTTCCAGGAGCATGCACAAAACGTTGCTTTTTACGGTGACTCACAGCGCGGCATTACTGGCTTTTTGAACAATGCAAACGTCCCGCTAGATAACGCCACCGTCGTGGATTGGGATGCGGCCACTGGCCAACAAATTATCTCCGAAATGAATGGCCTTTTGCGAAACACGTGGGCTAATACTGCAAACTCCCGTCTCCCAGACACTTTTGTGCTGCCGTCGGAACGCTGGGCGCTAATTTCAGAAAAGCGCATGGATTCCGGCACCGACACCACCGTTCTGGAATATTTTAAGAAGAACAACCTTTATACGGCGCGAACCAATCAGCCTCTTGGTGTGATGCCATTGCTTGAGCTCGAAAATGCGGGCACCGGTGGCGTAGAGCGCATGATGACCTACGTTAAGCACCCTGATGTCTTAACAATGCGCATGCCGATGCCCTGGCGAACCATTGCGCCCCAACCAAAAGGGTTAACGGTTGAAGTTCCCGCCGAATATAAGTTTGGCGGTGTTGAGTACCGATACCCAACCGCCGCCCATTACCGCGACTTTGTGTAAGGATTTTTTATGCAACTTAAAAATACAACCAAGCGATTAATTTCCATCAATTGCCCGGCCAAAGACGCCAAAACAAAGCCGGAGGTTTTCAAGATTATGCCGGCTGGTGGTGCCGTTGACGTTTCGGCGGTCGCCGCCGAGTTGCCATTCACTAAAAAGTTAATTGAGCTTGGCGATTTAGTGAAAGTAACTCAAGCAAAAGGCTAGGCTGGGTCAGTGATCGAAATTACCGACGAAATAATTGCGGATTTTCGTGATTCTCAGCCGGGCTTTTTGGATGCGGGAGTCTGGCCGGACTTTGTTGTTCGGCTGGCCCTGCAGGAAGGCGACGCAGAAACCGGCGGCAGTCGGTGGGGTCGGTATGAGCCGCGATCTAAAAAACAAAGAGGCATGTTTTTGTTTGCGGCTCACTGGCTTGTTGCCAATTACCCGAAAGGTGCTCGCGATGAATCCATGGTTTCTCCCTCAGCTCAACATTCGGTGACCTCCCGTTCGCTTGGTGATGAATCTAAAAGTTGGTCAGTGCCCGCGGCAAAAGACAGTGGCGAGTCGTGGCTAACCTCAACGCAATTTGGACAGCAGTTTTTAAGGCTGAAAAAGCGTTCTGGCGTAGGAGCGGTAGCAGTTTGATTAAAGTAAGAACCAGTGGTGCCCAGCGCGTTAAGAATTCTATTCGCAAAGCGGTTTCAAGGATGAGACCAAGCGCTCATGTAACCGTGGGCATTCACGAAGAAGAGGGGCAGCACAGCAACGGAATTTCAAACGCTCAACTTGGGGCTGCGCACCACTTTGGTGTCGGCAATTTGCCGGCTCGACCCTGGCTGGATGTCGGCGTTAACCAAGGATTTAAAAAATACTCCGAGGCCGTCTCACAAACACTGCAGGGAGGTGGAAGTTACGAACAGGCTCTAGATGCGGCAGGCGCTCTTGCGGCGGCTGAGGCTCAGGTTTATTTAACCGATTTAGACAGCCCGCCCAATACACAGCAAACGGTCGACCGAAAGGGATCAAGCAATCCACTCATCGATTCTGGCCAGCTCCGATCCTCTGTTGGCCATAAAGTGCAAAAGGGTAACCTCTAGTGTTAATGCATGAGGGTGGAATAGAAAGCGCCTTTGAGACGACTACGGCAACATTGATCAGCCGGGTTACTGAGTACCCAGAAGGCCTGCCCGAAGTAATTGATAATGTTGTGGCCAACTTTCCCGTTAAGGTTCAGCCGCACCAAGAAAAATCCATAGACTTTTTAAAGCCAGGCGGCGAGCGGCAAACGGAGTCGTTGGTAATTTATCCACTGTGCGGAGAGCTTCATTTAATTTCTTTAGGTCACTTGCTGAAATTTGCAGACCGCCAGGGCGTCTACAAAATTACCTCGTGCGACGTAAGGCCCTCAAGAGGCTATGCGAAAGTTATAGCGAGCAAAATTGATGACCGATGAACAAGTTTTTTCTGTTATTCGAAAAATTATCCTGCGGGTCACCGGTGTCCCAATTTGCATTATTGCCAACCCGGATGATGATCCGGGGGAGGGTCAATACTGCACCGTCCAGCCCGCGCAAACTGTTGATCAGCGAGGCCAGGCAAATATTGAGACCCGAGGCCAAGGGGATCAGTGTGTCGTTGATGTTAAAGCGCAAGTAATTGCCGAGTGCTCAATCAACTTTTACGGACGAGGAGCGCGGCAATTTGCTAGAAAATTATTTCAGGCAAACAAAAGGCCGGATATATCAGAAGTTTTATTCCGCTCGGGATTGGGGTGGATGCGCGAAACACCGGTAAGAAATTTAACCGCGCTACAGTCCGCACAACAGGAAGAGCGGGCACAAATATCTATTTTTCTATCCTATGAAACCAGCAACCCTGTACTCGTAAATACTATTGAGTCAGTCGCGCTTGGTGTTCAAAAAGAATTCGAACCCAATTTAATTGATACCACGGTGACCCAATGAGTGTAGATGTTAGCTCAATTATTCCTTTCGCAACCCGAATTAACCCGGCCGGCTTGGGTTTTGCCAACTTCGCTTTGCCCTGCATTTTTTCTCCACTATCAGAAGCGCCGGCGGGAGTCGGTGTAGGTGATCGCCGCTCCTATACGCGCCTGAGTGATCTAGGTGGCGACTACTCCAGCGGCATGGAAACTTATGCGATTGCGTCTCGATGGTTTGGCAATATTCCCGCCGGTAGACAGATTCAGGTTTACACATACGACGACTCCAGCCCCAATTACATTGACATACTAAACGCCGCGCGCGATGAATTTTTTTGGTATTGGACGTTCTTCACGGATAGCGTTTACGCCGACTTGGCGAGCATTCCGGGGATTGCCAATTGGCATGATTCGAATTTGGCTTTCTTTATTAATTGTCAGACCGGACCGGCGGCGGCCGCCATTCGAGATATTTCCGATGATACTGATATTGCTTCAGTGCTAACTGCAGCCGGCAATCGTCGGTGCTTGACCTTCTCTCACTCCGTCGATCCTTATGCAGGCGCTGCGCTAGCCTCTTGGTTTGCTTCTGTAAATTACGAAGCGCTGGACAGTACTATAACGGGTGAATACACAAAGCTTACGGGTGTTACCGCTGAGGACTTGTCCAGCACGCAAATTACAGCCATGAAAGGCAAGCCTGCAGCACACTATGCCGTGGTCGAGCTGAACGGATCACAAGATGTGGGGCGGGTCATTAACTCCCGAACCCACAGCGCATTTGGCGAGTTCATGGATGATGTGGTTAACCTGGATGCAATGGTTAATTCCCTCAGAGTTACGGCTTACAACACTATTGCGAATCGGCCAAACAAGCTGATCGGAACCCCGCCGGGCCAATCGCTTCTGCTTGGGGCAATTCGGGCTCGATGCGAACAGTACATTGCAAACGGATTTTTGGGCCCAACAAACTATCTTGACCCTAGTGATGGCGTAGAGAAATTTACGCGGGGCTATGAAATTTTATCCCGACCAGAGGATATTTTAGACCTTTCTCCAGAGTTAAGCGCAAGCAGGCAAGCAGCGCCAATTCTAATTCGTATTTTCCGCGCCGGCGCTATTCATGCCGTCGACCTAACTTTAGACGTTTACTGAGGTTATTAATGGCCCTACATAATTATTCAACCGATGCTTTTGTTACGACCGTAAATGGCCGACCAATTACCGATTGGGGTGAGACGGATCCACCTTATACCGACGATCCCATTGACCCAAGAAGCGCCCTGCGCCGTGGTCGCGGAGGTAA
The DNA here is from genome assembly GCA_964342265.1 of uncultured Cellvibrionaceae bacterium. GTDB lineage: Bacteria > Pseudomonadota > Gammaproteobacteria > Pseudomonadales > Cellvibrionaceae > Halioxenophilus. The sequence continues at coordinate 4,652 of CAYFFE010000089.1, forward strand.
CGCGATTCGCACTGATCGAAAAAACCCCGGCAGACAAGTAACGCTGAATTTAAACCCAGGTGGGCCCGATTCGGCCTATATTCAGGGCTTGTTTGAGTCGAACGCTACGGTTACCTTATCAAGACAACAAATCGGAACCCTAGAGCAGGCCGTGGGCGTTGAGGGCGTGATCGTCAACGATGGCACAGTCGGTCGAGGCTCGGATTCTATTTCTGACGACCAATTTATTATCGAATTCAATGGCTGGACGGCGACAAAAGGCGGGTAGATTTTTTGGCTTTAAGATAGGTTTTGGCCCATTCACTTATCGCCTTTTGGCGTTTTTAAACGCGCCGTTAATCTTATTGGGGTTTCGCCCAATAGTCCCCAGTTTTCTTTTTAAATTCAAAGGTCCAGTATATGAATCAGATCAAGACCGTGACAGTCGGCCAGAACACCTATCATGTGGCGCTGGCCAGTGCCGCACAGCAAAAGACGCTGATGAGTCTAATTGGCTCAAAAATAACCTTCCTCAGTGCAAGCACAAAAAGCCAGATTGATACGACTCTGCTAAAGGGGGCGCTAGTTTCTTTGCCAGAGCATGAGTTCGATAAAGTGGCGGGCATTGTACTGCATAAGACCGCCTCACCATCGGCACCGGATCAACTGGTGGGACTTGATGATTTTCAGTGCCGCATGAATGAGTACTATTCGCTCGTTGCCGAGGGCATCAAGGAAAACTTAGGCGATTTTTTTATCTGGCTGGACAGCGTAAACCCCGCCGCTCGTCCAGGTCGACAGACGATCCAGCCGCAATAGATTGGTTTCTGTGGCAACCATGCATCGGGCTTCCGCCTTACCTCCCACCATTGTGCACCTGGCAACAGCTAAACGATGGAACGTACACGCTTTGCGATGTGCTCCAGTTTCACGACGTGATTAATCATGTGAGAAAGCAGGCAGATGGCTGAAACTATCGATAATTTTTTGATTGGGATTGGTTTTAACTACGACGATTCCGGGGCGCAAAGAATCCAATCGTCGTTTGGATCGATTAAATCCAGGGCGCTACAGTTGGGAGCGGCTGTGACCGGGGCGCTGAGTGCCAATGCGCTGACTTTTGGGTTTGCGGAGCGTACCGATGAAATCGGCAAGTTTTCGCAAGCTCTTGGTGTTGTCCCAGGTCAGGTGGCAGCGCTCAACTTAGCTTTGCGCCAATTTGGGGGGAGCGAAGGTGAGATATTTTCACAGTTAGAAGCCGTGGCAAGGCTTCGCGAGGGGTTGTTATCGGGAGATGTTGACCAACTAAGTCGAGCGCAGGCCGTAGGAATAGACCCAAGTTCTATTACCAATGCAGAAAACGCTGTAGAGGCTTACATTGCTGCAATTTCGCAGCTTGAAAGGTTCGGCGAGGGCTCAGACCAGCAAAGGGCTACGGTGCGAGCCCTGGGGTTGTCCCAGGCCTCACAACTGCTGGGTAACGAAGGCGAGGAAGAGGTGCGGGCAATTGTAGATCGTTTTGCAGAACTCAGACCGGTAACCGAAGAAATGACGCGAACCGCCGCTGAGTTTAATGATGCGATGCTGGATTTGACCACCAACATTGGCAGGGTGGCCGACAACATTTCCGGCCCAGTGCTTAACTCTCTTACTGGGTTTGCCAACTCAGTAAGTGGCTTCTTGGTGGATAACCGAGAATCCATCGATGATTTTGTGGAAAGTCCCGGAAGGTTTTATTTGGAGAACGCACCGAGTAGCCCAATCCCATTTTCGGATTACGATTTGTTTCGTGCGGTGGACTTTTTGCTGGCAAGCCTTGGCAACGAGGAGGCTAGGCTGAGAAGGGAGGCCTTTAAGTCGGCAGAAGAGGCATTGTCTCCGGCCTCCATTGGCGACCCTGTCAACGCAGCCCAGGATAATGGTGGAGAGGGTGTCCTTGCTCGTGAGCTTGGTTCTGACTACCAGTCAACCGCGCTCGATTTATTTAATCAAGTTATCTCAGAGGTTGACCCGTTCTCGATAAGACCGCTGTCCACCCCGGGGGCGCCATTACCCCAATCTGGCGACTCAGGCTCGTTTCCAAAAAACATAACAGTCAATCCCTCCAGGGTAGATGCCAACATTACCTTAACCTTGGACGGCAAGATTGTTGATCAGAGGGTTGAGCGATTCATTGGTCAGCAAAACTCACAAACCTTAAGTGATTTGCAAACCGATGAGGACGCCGAGTAACGCCCGCTTGACCGGTCACCTTTGTTCGATATAGCATTCGCCGATTTTAATAGGGGTGAATCGTGTCAAGCTCAGCAGGGAAAATGCATATTAATGACTTTGCCAAGTCAAAAAAAATGAGCGTCGAAAAAGTCAAAAAGCTGATCTCAGAAGGCACCTATAAGGCCGAATGGGTTGAGGATGACCTCTATGTTTTGATCAGTGAGGGCCAAGCGCGACCAAAGCGCACAGAGGTAAAATACAGCTCTTCTCCGCAAGCAGTTGTCGTAACGGACATTGACATGCGGTTTGGTAGCATGGTTAGGTTTATGGTGAAGTGGGCGATCGCTGTGATCCCTGCCAGCATCATCTTGGTAATTTTTGGCTTTATCATTTACGCATTTTTTATAAGTTTATTTCGTTAACTTTATTTAAAAGCTAGTCATTCATTAAAGGGCCTTTTGGCCCTTTTTTATTGGATAAATAAATGTCGTTGATAACCCTGCTTTCCAGAAATAGGCCGAGCATAGACACAATAACGTTTGATGCCATTCTCGAAGAGACGTTAGAAATCGAATCTGAGGTAACGACATACACGATAGAGAGTGGCGCTCCAGCCGCCGATCATCGCATTTACAAGCCTGTTAAGTGGCGGGTTATCGGTGGGGTTTCTAACAATCCAGTAAGGGTCCAGGCCACCGACTTTACCGGTGTGGTGTCCAGGGCAACAAATGATCCTGTTGCCAACTTGGCGCTTGGCGCTAGCGCTGGGCTTCTCTCGGGCACAAGGGAGACTGCGGCAGCAGATTTTATTCAGGAAGTAATCCGAAAGGGGTTTAATGCTCCGGCGTTTGATGTCGTCACGGATGATGTAATGCTTCACGACATGGTGTTTGTCGCGTTTCGAAGAACTAACGATACCGAAAACGAGGGCGCTTTAATATTTGAAGCCGAGCTTCAAGAATTACCAACTATTGAACGCATCCGGCAATCTGGCGGAGCCTTGACCTCAGTAACAAATCCATCACCCGAAGATCCGTCTGCAGCCTCTATTGGCAACGCCGTTAACTTTGGCCAAAGGTCGCTCAGATCTGCGGGTCAGGCAGTTAATACTGCAGTAAACAACGCTCTTGAATTTATTGATCCCGACCGGCAGACCTAAGAAATGGAAATACCATTAACTCCAGGCGTTGTTCCCCAGGTTTTTACTATTAGGCTCGGCGAAAACCAAGTTCGATTTGAGCTGAATTATATCCAAACCGGGCAGTGGCTCTGTAACTTATTTCGTGGTAACCAGCCTCTGGCGAAGGGTGTGATGCTTGAGCCTAACGCGGACATTATTGAGCCATTTAATCTCGGTATTGGCCGATTGATTTTTGTGGGCGAAGATACGACGCTCGATAATCTGGGCGTTGCCAATCACTTGGTTTGGATTGCCCCTTAATGTCGTACTACAACCGTCGGTGGTCGTTGCGATTAAATAATGAAGAATTTATCAGCGAAGCCCCAGCCTTTACCGATCTAGCCGATGGCGAATTTCCGAGAGACTTTAGGGTAGAGTTCGAAGTATTAATCGATGCCGGAGCATGGAATACCTATCTTGACCTAAGAATATACAACCTTAAAGATGATTCAGTTAATCAGCTTGTTCGGGGTGCGCCAATAACGTTTTTGGCCGGCTACATAGGTTCGACCGACATTATTTTTGACGGGCGAATCAGGAACGTATTTCGAGATTATGCCGCGCCGAGCCGGGTAACACGCATTATCGCTCGTGGTGGAACGATAGATCCCCAGCGCCTAGACACCACCTTGCCGGCGAACAGTACCGTGGTGGACGCAATAACGGAAGTGGCCAGGGTGGCCGAGTTAACTTTGGTTATTGATGAGCAGCAGTTTGCAAATGAAACACCGTTCACTCGTGGCCACCGAATGCGCCCGGATGCACTGGCAGAAATGCGCGACCTTGCCCAAAGTTTTAACCTAGATTTTGTAGTCGAAAATAACAACTTGGTCGTCACCAAATCTGGTATGCCGCGATCCTCAGAGGTTCGGCAAATTTCTTTTGAAACCGGCATGGAGGGCATACCGGAAATTACAGAGGTGGGGTGCGATGTTAATTTAAGATTATCCCCAGACATCCAGATCAGCAGTCAATTTGAAATAAATTCCGAACTCAAAACATTTGAGTTTTCAAATCTGTATTTTGTTGATGTTCCAGAGAATGCGGGCTCTGGTACTTATATCTCCCACAGAATTCGTCACTCGGGCGACTCTTGGGGTGGGCTTTGGAACACTCGAATAGAGGGGATTTATCCAGGTGGCATTCAAAGAAATTAATTCTACAGAATTGCATCATCGAGTTTTTAGAGAGCTACAAAAGGGCATAAGTACGAACATTCCTGGCCATATACTAGCTTTTGATTCAGGATCTCAAACAGCACAGGTTCAAATCGGCGTTTCAATTAGAGTGAAAGGGGAGCAGGTTCGCCACCAACCCCTTATCCATGTTCCGGTTTATTTTTTTGGTGGCGACGAATACTTTGTCGAGGTTCAGATTGATCCAGGCACCGAAGGCATGATCGCTTTTGCGCAACGCTGCATTGACGGGTGGGTGAATACTGGCGGCGTTGGCAATAATCCTATTTTAAGGCTCCACAGCTTAGATGACGCAATGTTTTTTCCTGGGCTTAGGTCGCAACCAAAAAAGATCAGTAATTTTAATAACAATGGAATTAGGCTTAGAGATAAATCAGGGCAAAATTACTTTTGGCTAAAAAATGATGGCTCTGCAGAGATCAAGGCCAATAGTTTAAAAATAGATACCTCTGGTGCAACAGAGATCAACTCTTCCTCTTTAACCCACAACGGTGTCAACGTAGGCTCGGATCACAGGCACAGTGGTGTTGACACGGGACCAGGGACAACGCAGGGACCACAGTGACAGTAAGAAAATTAATTGATGGCGATATAGCAACGTCGGGGAATCAATTTATTTCCGGCATTGATGAAATCGCGCAGACAGTAAAAACGCGTCTACGGCTTTTTCTGGGCGAATACTTTCGTGACGTTCGCGAAGGGACGCCATGGTTTCAGCAGATCTTGGGCAAGCCGGAATCTATAAGTGCGGCAAATGCAGTTATCGCGCAGAGAATATCCAGAACCCCTGGCGTTCAGGAGTTAATTGGGTTTGAGGTCTCTTTCGATGTCGCCACCCGGAAGTACACCATTCGCGCTGAAATCTTAACCCCATTTGGCGCAACTCAAATTACCCTAAATGAGGTAGTTAATGCCGACAATTGATGAAAATGGTTTTACGCTAAAAACCCAAAATGAATATTTTCAAGAAGAAATAGAGCTTTACCGAGACATTGACCCCGAGTGGAATTTAGATCCGTCTACGCCAGATGGGCTCAAAGCTGCTCGCGATGCTGAGGTTTTTTCATTGCTGGATGTGGCTCTTTTGCTGGCTTACAACTCAAAAGATCCGGCTCAGGCGCGCGATTTAGACTTGGACAGGATCTGCGCAATTACAGGGGTTCGAAGGAGCCCAGGGACCCCCAGTCAGGTTGCATTAACTTTAAGGGGGGTGGATGGCACCGAGGTAACCTCGGGGTCCCGCGTAGAATCGATGGACGGCACGCGATGGTCTATTGATCACACCGTTACCATTGCTGCAGGAGAGGCAGCAGTAACTGCTACCGCGTTAACCGTTGGGCGAATAGAAATTGAGCCTAATGAACAGTTTCGCATACTTACAGTTACGGGTGGGTGGCAGGCTGCCGAAAGCTCAGAGGCCGCTACACCGGGCACTGATCGTCAAAGCAACCCTTCGCTACGAAGAGAAAGAGCTTTAACGGTTGGGCGCCCGAGCCAGGGCCAGCTAGATTCTATTCTCGGTGAAGTGTTTGCAGTAGCCGGGGTTCGATTCGCAGTTGCGCAAGATAATTTAACCACTGACATAGATGCGAACGGGGTTCCTCCTGGCGCAACTTATGTGATTGTCGATGGTGGCGCAGATGATGAAATTGCCTTGGCTATTTATCTAAAGTACAGCGCTGGCTCACCGCTTTACGCGGCAGGCACGCCCGTTACCGTGAATGTACAAAGCCCGAGATACGCGCATCAAAGCACCACAATAACTTTTAGTCGTCCGATTTATGTGGACCAGGTGATTCACATTATTATCAACAATGACGGATCTTTGCCGCCAACCGCCTCGGAGGATATAGAGGCGGCAATACTTGAGTATGTTCAACCAAATAGTTTGCGCGACGGATTTAATACAGCAGGATTTAGAATTGGCGACGATGTTGTAATAGGCCGATTTTATACGCCGATCAATAAAATTATTGGCCAATATGGCAACAGTTTTGTACAAAGCATTGTTTTAAATGGGTCTAGCGAAAACCAGAAGATTGCTTTCAATGAGCTGGCGCGATTTAGCAGTGCAAACATTATTGTGAGCATAATCTAGTGACTAAAGTTTATATAACTAGCAAGCCCTATCCAGTTTTGCTAACCGAGTCCATTTCAGTTGGCATTGACTCTATAGAACAGTCTCCCTCTGCCGTTTTACAAGATCAATTTGCTGTTGGTTTTGTTGGTATAACTGACGCCCGCCTTCAAGATATTTTTAGTTCATATGGTGGTTACGAGACCGAAAGCCTTGCTGTGGGATTTGTTGGTATTGATTCGGCAAATTTAAGAACAGGATTGTTGGCTTATAACGAGTACCCACAAGAACAGCTCTCCGTGGGATTTATTGGTATTTCTAGCGGATCTGTTCAGACGGTCCTCGTGGAATATTCCCGCTACTCACAAGAACAATTCTCCGTAGGGTTTGACGGAGTTGGTAACGCAAGTTTAATTACGGAGTAATTATGTCGAATCAACTAAAGCTGCAAGGATTTTACACCTTTTCAAAATTTCGAAAAGATAAGAACGGCAAAGAAATACCTGAAACTCGTAAATCCACCAAGCCGTTTAAAAATCTTATTTTGGATACGGGGCTAGATGCCCTGGGAAGCTCTTCGATAACGTCTCTTCTTACGCGGTGCTATGTTGGCGGGGGCGGCAGCACTCCTGCCGCCTCTCAATCCTCACTAGACGCTCCCATTGCAGAAACAAATTCAGTTATTGAGAATGCTTCAGTGCAAGAAACTAGCGACGCTCCATTTTATGTCGGTACAGTCAGGACTTATCGATTTAATCAAGGCGAGGCGCAAGGAAATTTAACCGAGGTGGGAGTTGGTGATCTCAGCACTCTATTTTCGCGCGCGCTAATCCTCGACAGCAATGGAGATCCTACTACCTTTACTGTACTGGAAGATGAAGTGCTTGATGTGACTTATGAGCTTCTATTAATTGTTGACGCTACTCCGGTGGAAGGGGTGATCTCAATTAATATTGATGGAACCCCAACCGACTACAATTATTCCGTTATACCATCAACTCTTTCGGCTTCATCCTGGGCGTTCAGCAACGGCTTTGGCAGTTCGGGGGCGTCTCCAGTAGCTTACTCCGGTGAGCCTGGCTCTGCCACTGGTGTCCCATCGGGATCTCAGGCCAGTGGATCTGGCTCTACCCCTGTGGTCGAAAACCAACAATCCACCCGCTCAGTAACGTTTGGTTTGACGCAAGGCAATGTGCCTGGGGGCATTCGAACAATCAGGTTAGGAATCGGAGTTACCATCTGGCAGATTCGATTTGGATCTGTTGCTAACGACGACCCAATCCCCAAAACGGATACTCAAAGTTTTACAATTAACTTTACAGCGGGATGGTCTCGATAAATGGCTTTACCTGGTGACGGACTCGCCTCTAAAGAGCCTGTTGTAGGGGGCTTTGTAGGAGCCGACCAACTTCCTCCCAGCAAGGTAATTAGCTATGAAGATGGGGGCATAGCCCTTAATGACTCTTCCGCAGGCCTACTGCACCAAGTATGGAAAGCTTGCATAAGTGATGACGGCAGCCGAATTTTAATTTCCTCGCCAAGTCATGCTGAGTCTGTTTTTATTGCCGGCACCGAGATTAGTGAAGTTTCCCTAGCGTTTGATTCCAACATGAACCCAGCGGTCGCGTACGTTGAAGTCGGCTTCGCTAGGTTGCGGTGGTACGACTCGTTAATCGATGATTACACGACGACAAATTTTCCGGGCGCATCAAGCCCGAAGCTATCCACCGATGACAAGCGGCCTGGCCAAACTTCCCAAAGAGATATTATTTTCGCCTACATCCGCAATGGTAATTTATATTACAGGCAGCAGCGCGATAGATATGGCGTCGAGTATCTGTTGGCCACCAACGTGGAGGGAGAGTTTAATCAGCTTGGAATGAATACTGCCGGTAGGCTGCAATTTGAGTTTGATACGTTCCCAATTCCAGTTCTGGCAGTATACCCTAATCGCACATACCACCAATATCGAAAATATAGAAAGCTTATTCAGTGGCTAGATATTATTCCTAAAATATCACAGGAAATTTACGTTAGTGCGGAAAAAATCCGGGCATCTTATGATATTGATTTAAATTCCGGGAAGCAGCTGGATGTTATTGGTCGCATTGTTGTTTTGCCTCGTTTTGTATCTGCGCTAGTTGAAAATGACTATACCGAGTTTGGCAATGAATCTGACGAGTTTGGTGCGAATCGATCAGAATTCGGAGCAATTTATGGAAGTGAGGATACAGTTTTTAGTGACGGCCTTTACAAAACGCTTATAAAGGCGAAGATACACAAAAACAATAGGGAAGCTACGACAGACAGCATTATAGAGGCTGCAGGAATCATAGCCCCAGAAAATCAATGCACGGTTGCCGACAATGGCGACAGATCTATTTCGCTAATTTTTGAGAATCAATTAACGGAAATTCAGCGGCTAATTTTTACTAGTTTTAATATTTTACCTATTGGCCACGGTATTCGTATTGCCGATATTGTTGATGGCGAAGCAGCCTAATGGAGTGACTAAGTGTCAATCGATCTTGTTAATTTGTTTGGTGATAGGGCGGTCTTGCCGACCTCCGGGTTTCCATTTGGATCCATTAAAAACCGAGTCTCTGAGTCAGATAGGGGCACACCCCTCCTTGATCTAATTTATAATGACATTCTTGGGCCACTTCATTCGCTTTTATCTTTGGCTGGAATGTCACCAAATGGTTCAGTGGATTTTGTTGGCAATTCGCAGTACTTAAGAGCGCTAATAGAGCAAATTATTGGCAGGGCCTCAATCTGCGAATCCTCCGGAAACTCCACCAATTTAAACCTATCTCCCGTGGACAACCAAGAGCCCCCGGAAAGTTTGTTTGATGGAATGACGCTAATATTCAGAAATAGCATTGGAGCAAATTCCAGCACAACAATTAATGCATTTAGTCTTGGGGCCAGACCGGTAGCTTTAAGCTCTGGCGGCTCAATTGTTTCTGCTGATATTCAGGGGCTCGTGGTCATAATTTATAATGGTGAAATTGGCCGATGGGAGATTCCTGCAATTAATGCAAATAGAATTGTTGGCACCATTAACCGGAATGTATTGCCTGGGCCCAGCTCGAGTCTTGCAGGGATAGTTCGCCAGGCCACCACAACCGAAGCTAACAACCGATCAAACGTGACTGCATTTGTGGCGCCAAATCAGCTGCCAAGGCAGGCAACTAATGCCGAGGTGGCCGACCGATCAAATGTAACTGCATTTGTAGCCCCGGACCAGCTGCCAACTACCCAGGAAATTACTTTTTTTGAAAGCGCTTTGCTGCCAATAGCAAATGGAACGCTCGTTGAGGCAGAGCATAACCTTTCTTCTCAGCCGATGGATTTTAACGCTTATTATCAGTGCACCGTGGCTCTGGATGGGTTTGTGGTTGGAGAGCAAGTTAAAGTGGGGATTGTCTATTTTAATGATAGCGAAGAAGTGGGTGTATCGGTTTCAGCGGACGATGAAAGGGTTTATGCATCTATTTCGTCTTACGGAAGCCCCCGGATTTATAGCAAAATAAATCCGGGGCAAACCTTGTCGGTTACTTCCGCAAATTGGGGCCTTGTATTAAAAGCTTCGCTATAATTTCAAGCCGCCAAAGGGTGTAGGCGTCTTGCGGGTAACACCCAAGCGGTTTGTTGTGCATTCTCATTGCTGTGCTCTCGCTAATTTCTCGGCTGCAGCCTCAGCTAAAAAAGCGCTGCGGTTTTTGGCTTTTCCCTGCTTCACTAGATCATCAATTTTAGCGGTTATATTAATTGGCAGTGTAACGTTTTCC
>CAYFFE010000090.1:0-15045 GCA_964342265.1 uncultured Cellvibrionaceae bacterium
TTTGTAATTTCCATAACCACAGATAATATCAAAATTAGTGTTAACAGGCCCTAGTAAGAATCTGCTTGAGGGTTTGCTCGGTGGGTTGGGAAATTAATCCGGCGTTATCCACCACCCGCCCGGTTAATCTTGGAAACTCCAGTTTTTTTGCAAACGCAGAATTACAGAAAACCAGTAAAAGAATCGCAATTGGAGCAAAAGTAAAACGCGCGAATGGCATTAAAACTCTACCTGAGGTGCCTCATCGGCATTTTCGGCCGTGGCTTTGTAGGTTTCTCGCAGCGGTAAATCGCTGTACAACAAACCGTGCCAGATCTTACCGGGAAAGGTGCGAATTTCTGTGTTGTAAGCGTTAACTGAGGTAATAAAATCGCGGCGTGCAACGGCGATTCGGTTTTCGGTACCTTCTAACTGCGACTGTAACGCTAAGAAATTCTGGTTGGCTTTAAGGTTGGGATAGCGTTCGGCCACCACCATTAAACGACTAAGAGCGCCGCGCAATTGATTTTGCGCTTGTTCGAATTGCTGTAACGCTTGTGGGTCGTTTAGTAGATTGCCATCAACCTGAATGCTGCCAACTTTAGCACGAGCTTCGGTAACGGCTGTTAAGGTTTCGCGTTCGTGCTCCACATAACCTTTCACAGTATTGACTAAATTGGGCACCAAGTCGGCCCGACGCTGGTATTGATTTTCTACTTGTGCCCAATCGGCTTTGACTTGCTCATCAAGCGTAGGAATATTATTAACGCCACAACCCGATAAAACCAAAAAAGACGCAAACAGTAAAACTACTGCCGCGCCTTTCGGTGAAGATTTAAATAAAACAAACACGATGAAACGTTTTACAACTGAGAATAAATAGCAGCCAGCTCAGACTGCCAGTTATCTTTACTAATCACACCCACCTGTTTGTAGCGAATTACACCGCTTGCGTCTACAAAGTAAGTTTCTGGCGCGCCAAAAACTCCTAAATCAATCCCCAAACGGCCATCTTCATCAACAATATTCAGCGCGTACGGATTGCCAAGTTTTTGCAACCAAATTTTGGCCTCGGCGGTGTCGTCTTTGTAGTTGATACCCACAACCTTGACACCCTGTTCGGAAAGCTTATTTAAAAAAGGGTGCTCAACCCGACAAGAGACACACCAGGTTGCCCATACGTTTAATAAATACGGCTCACCAATTAACGATTCGTCGGTGATCATGCCGTTAGCTTCATCCAATGCCGGTAATTCAAAATCCGGCACGGTTTTATCAATTAAAGCACTGGGCATTTCGGTGGGATCAAGCTGTAAGCCCCGATAAAACAAAATGCCCATGACGGCAAAAACCGCCAGGGGTAAAAACATTTGCCAACGTTTCACAATTCAGTCCTATAGTTTTTACTCAGTGCCCGCCGTTTTTTCAGCAAAGATCGGAGTGGTTTCGGGCGATTGTTTTTCTTGTGACGTATGTTGATTTTCTTTGTTTTTCACTCGCGCACGGTAGCGTTTATCAGCTACAGCAATAGCGCCACCAACAGCCATAAATACAGCCCCCAGCCAAATCCAAACCACAAACGGCTTAAAGTGAACGCGCACCGCCCAGGCATCGCCTTCCAAAGGTTCCCCCATGGCCACGTATAAATCGCGGAAAAAGGTGGTATTTATGGAAGCTTCGGTCATGGTTTGGCCACCTGATAAATAATTGCGCTTTTCAGGCTTTAGGTGGGCAATAAACTGATCACCGTTGGTGACTTCGATGTCGCCCTGTTGAGCCACGTAGTTAGGGCCGCGCACTTCGTTTACACCGTTAAACAAGTATTGGTTGCCACCCACTTCAATGGTAACGCCGGGCTCCAAACGCACGTCTTTTTGATCACTGTAAATAGTATTGAGAGTAACACCCAACACTGTGATGGCAACACCCAAGTGAGCCAACACCATACCGTGATAGCTAAGTTTTAACTTTTTAAAGCCCACAAAGAAGTTTTTGGCATTGCGGGTTTTGTGGATCATATCGCCGAGGGTGGTAAAAATTACCCAGCTGCCAATAAGCACAGAAACCGCCGCCGCAATTGAATACTCTTCGGCGTAAAACAGCGGAAAAGTTACACCCGCAATTAAACTCAATACTAACGGTTTAACCAGTAAACCGCGTAAATATTTAAGCTGAGATTTTTTCCAAACCGCCAGGGGCCCGATACCCATCAACACGCAAACGATGGCCATTAGCGGTACAAAGAAACTGTTGAAAAACGGCGGGCCCACAGAAATTCGGCCCAGTCCCAAAGCATCGGCAATCAGAGGGTACAAAGTACCCAACAACACCGTTGCGGTAGTCACCACAAAAACAATGTTATTGCCTAACAATAAAGTTTCGCGAGACAACCAGTTAAAGCGCGCAATGGATTTAACTTCTGGCGCACGGAAAGCATAAAGCGTAAGCGAGCCGCCGATAACAAACAGCAAGAAGCCCAAAATAAACACACCGCGAGCGGGATCGGAAGCAAAGGCGTGTACCGAAGTAATAACGCCGGAGCGAACCAGGAAGGTGCCCAAAAGGCTCAACGAGAAAGCCAAAATCGCCAGCAAAATGGTCCAGCTTTTGAACACACCGCGTTTTTCAGTCACGGCTAGGGAATGGATTAAAGCGGTGCCTACCAGCCACGGCATAAATGAGGCGTTCTCGACTGGATCCCAGAACCACCAACCGCCCCAGCCAAGTTCGTAGTAGGCCCACCAACTGCCCAAAGCAATGCCCAAAGTAAGGAAAGACCAAGCTACGGTGCTCCAAGGGCGAGACCAACGCGCCCAGGCGCTGTCCAAACGACCGCCGATTAACGCGGCAATGGCGAAGGCGAAAGCCACTGAGAAACCCACATAGCCCATGTACAACATCGGCGGATGGAAAATAAATCCGGGGTCTTGCAACAGCGGGTTGAGGTCGGAACCTTCCTGCGGTTGATCGGGCAAAATGCGATCGAACGGGTTGGACGTTAGAATGGTGAACAGCAAAAAGCCCACAGACACCATGCCCATTACCGACAGTACTCGCGCCAGCATTTCCAAGGGCAGGTTGCGACTGAACAGCGCAATGGCGAAGGTCCACATGGCCAGCATCCAAACCCACAGTAACAGCGACCCTTCATGACCACCCCAAACCGCACAGGCCTTGTAATAAATAGGCAACAGGCTGTTAGAGTTTTGGGCAACGTAGGCCACAGAGAAATCGTCTTGAATAAACGCTGTGGTTAAGCAGGCAAAAGCGATGGAGATAAAAACAAACAGGCCCGCGGCAATAGAGCGCGAGGCCTGCATCAAAGGAACTTGCCCAGTAAAACTGCCCGCCAGAGGCACCAGCGATAAAATTAGCGACAGTACCAGAGCAAGAATGAGGCTAAAGTGACCTAACTCAGGAATCATAAGACATCACCTCACAGGTTGCCTGGTGATCGGCACCGTCACCGGCCATATCGGCCACCTCAGGTGGAGTGTAATTTTCGTCGTGCTTGGCCAAAACTTGTGTGGCCATAAACACGCCGTCGCTGTTGAGCTTACCCGTTACCACGGCCGCTTCGCCTTCGGCGAATAGATCCGGCAGGATGCCGCTGTAGTGCACCTCTAAATTGGCCGCGCCATCGGTAATTTGGAAGGCCACGTCTAAGCTTGTTTTAGAGCGCTCGATTGTACCCGGCAACACACAGCCACCGGCGCGAATGTGCTTATCAAGCGGCGCTTCGCCGGCGACAATTTTGGCCGGCGGGTAAAACAGATTAATGTTGTCGCGCAGGGCAAAAACTATCAGACCCACGGCCACAGAGGCGAAAGCGACGATGAATAAAACCAAGAACAATCGTTGTTTACGTGCTGCGTGCATAATGATACTTGATGAGTAGAAAGTTAATGTTTAGCTATTGTGCGCCGAAGCCGTTGAATCGGCGGTGGGATCAATAGCCTGCCCTGTCGTAAGTTTCTTTTGTCGAGCTAGCGTCTTTAACAAGCGCTTTTTAGCCATCATCGGCCCAACCAAAAGGTAGGCCAAACCGATGAAAGTAACCAGGTAGCACACCCACACGTAAGGGCCGTGCCCCGCCATGTTGATGAGCTCTGCAATACTGTTAAATTGAAAGGTAATGTCCATATTATCCCGCCGCTAAATCCTGTACCCAGCGCGCTTTGCGCTCACGCTGCAATATTTCGCTGCGTGTGCGCATGATCAGCACCAGCGCGTAAAAACAATAAAAGCCAACCACCATGGTTAGTAACGGATACATCATGGATGGATCAATGGTGCTGGATTCGGTGAATTTGATGGTGGCAGGTTGATGCAACGTGTACCACCAATCTACCGACTTATAAATGATGGGAATATTCACTGTGCCCACCAACGCTAATATGGCACTGGCTTTGTTGGCGGATTCCTCTCGCTCAAAAGCATTTTGCAGAGCGATAACGCCTAGATAAAGGAAGAACAAGATCAACATGGAGGTAATGCGTGCATCCCACACCCACCAAGTTCCCCAAGTAGGTTTACCCCACACCGCGCCGGTGAACAAAGAAATAAACGTGAGCACCGCACCGATGGGAGCCGCCGCGCGCATGGTGAGCGACGCGACTTTCATTTTCCAGATTAGACCCACCGCGCCGGCAATGGCCATAACGTAGTAACCGGCCAGTGACAAGAACGCCGCCGGCACATGAATAAAGATGATGCGGTAGCTATTGCCTTGCTTGGCATCCATAGGAGCAAATGCTAAGCCCCACGCACTGCCTACAATTAACAGCAAAATTGCCACTGCGCCTAACCAAGGTAACCAACTGGTAGTTTTTTGATAAAACCACTTTGGCGACCCCCACTGATGGAACCACGTCCAAGCCATAACTCTACCCTTGCCTTATCAACGGGCTAATCCTAAGCCCTACTAATCTTAAAATCTTGTCGTACGTACGTAATTGGCTGTGTTTTTTAATCCAGCCTTGCTGTTTAAACCCTAATGCCGCGTTCTAAACCTTAACGTCGCAGGGCACTTGTTCGTTACGCACCGATTTGCTTAATGGCCTAACGTTAATCCAACCACTAACGCCGGCTATTGAACTAACCATCGAGTCAAAGGAACCGCAAATATCACAGAAGGTTCCCTAATTTATTATATTTCTTTCAACGCTTGGTTTCTGCTTAATCAATCGCATTCATCAATGACTAAACCCGCGTAGAGCGATGAATCTAGCTATTGGCGCTGACTCTCAGTGCTCCAGCCGCCGCAAACGGTGCCGATAGCGTCGCCAACGCCATAAAAGCGCCCAAAACCGCCAGTTGCGCGGTGTAGGGTGAGTTGTCGGCAGCACTGGCCACTGCACTGGCACCGAATATCAGCACGGGCGCATATAAAGGCATAATAATAAGCGACAACAACAAGCCGCCCTTCCTCAAACCCACAGTGAGCGCGGCGCCAATCGCGCCCACCAAGCTCAATGTGGCGGTACCCAACATGAGCGACAAAATCAAAGGCCCAAAGCCGCCGCCGGGCAACGATAACATCACGCCCAGCAGCGGTGCCATGAGCGTTAACGGCAAGCCCGTGACCAACCAATGCACTAGGGTTTTCGCCAGCACAACCAAGTAAAGAGGCTGAGGCGAAATTAAATATTGCTCCAGTGATCCGTCTTCAAAATCGCTCTTAAATAGACCATCCAGCGACAATAAGGTTGCCAGCAATGCCACGACCCAAATCATCCCCGGAGCCAGCTTAGCCAACAGTGCGGGATCGGGCGTGATGCCAAGCGGCACCATGGTGATCACGATTAAAAAGAAGATCAGTGGGTTAAACAGCTCGCCACGATTGTGATAAGCCAAGACCAAATCGCGTTTAAGAGTGGCGTTGAACGAGGAAAACAGGCCCGGCGATACTTGCTCAGTCATAAGCCACCTCGGGTTGGTACTTGAGCAAGTTAATCTTCACCAGTTTGGATACGTTCATATCCTGGTGTGTGGTAAGAATAACCACCCCACCGTTATCGGTATGTTCGGCAATTTTAGCTTCGAGCGCGGCCACACCCTTTTTATCGATGGCGGTAAAGGGCTCATCGAGAATCCACAGAGGCGGCGGATTTAAGTAAAGGCGAGCCAAGGCCGCACGCCGCTGCTGCCCCGCCGACAACTGAAAACACGGCACTTCTTCAAAGCCATACAAACCCACCGCCGCCAGCGCTTGCTCCAATTGCGATTTTTCTAAACCACCGGCCATGCGCGCGTACCAAGATAAATTTTCTAACGGCGACAGGGATTTTTTCACACCGGGCAAATGGCCGATGTAGAGAAGATGATTGAGGTAATCAAACTTGAATTTGCCGAGCGATTGGCCGCACCAAAGGATATCGCCACGGTAATCACTGGATAAGGTAGTGAGAACGCGCAACAGAGTGGTTTTACCACTGCCGTTCGGCCCTTCAATTTGCACGACATCGCCGGCGGCGATTCGATGGTTTAGGCCGGTGAACAGCGTGCGATCATCCCTCTCGCACTCCAGATCCACCAACTCCAGATCAATTCCCAAGTCTGTCTCCTAACACGCGATGCTCTGGATAGGCATCTTCGCAGCGAGTGGCTAAACGAACGGCGATTATACTCAGCTAGACTCTATTGTTAAGTCTGTTATTCCAAGAAGACAGACACACCGACGACAAAGAGTGACTAGCGGATGAAAATCAACCAAAGCGGAGGTTTGCCACCTCCAGAGGCCACAGGAATACGCGTTACCAAAACCGCCGAACTCCCTCCTGGATCAGCGCAAAATAACGCGCTGGTAGCAAGGGTTGTATCGATAACCCAAGTTACCAATCCCCAGACCGCAACGCTGCCAGCACTGCGTTGGCCCGCGGCACAGAGTGCAGGCTCTACAGCCACGGCCCTGTGGACGTTGGGTTTGGAGCTTAGCAATCAACGCGGGGTGTATAAAAGCCTTTCTGTTTACTCGCCAATTCCTCTCGCGGTGGGCAGCAAATTGGCGGTTAATGAACAATCAAACCCCACACAAATTGTGGTAGATACTCAGGCCAGCAAATCGCTGTTATTGCGGGAAGGGTTAATTGCCGCCAACCAAGCGCGCCCGAGCAGCGATTTAGTCGCCTTGGGTAAAATTACTCAGGCACTTGCGCCCCAATTGTCTGCTATTGCGCAAGGATTAAACCCAGGTTTAATTCAACAATTAAGCGCACTGGCCAACTGGGGTGTGCATTCCAAACACAGCCAATCCACCACAAGCCTAAAACAACTCTTCGCCAATGCCGGATTGTTTGCTCGCTCCGCCACGGACAGCCCCTCGTCGAGTGATAAATCGGCAAGCTCCTCTAAACACCTAGCGTTACAACTGTTAAGCAGCCTGGCAACAAATACGCAACCGGCGTCACATTCAAGCGCGCCGATACCGCAAGCATCAAGCTCTGCGCTTGAACAATTGCGCTTACTAGTGGCGATGCAATCTAACCCCCAATTGCCGACCAGCAATCAAGCCAATAACAGCGATGAGCTTTTATCAGCATTTAAACACCAAGCGACTCGATTGCTAACGCAGGTATTGCTGGGAATGCAGGCTCGACAAATCAGTGCGACCTCGGAGTTTAATTCGCTAACCGAGAAAACCAGTAGCGAGCAATTGTTGCTGAATATTCAACTGCCCATTCACTGGACTGAGAGTACAGGCAATTTTTCGCTCTCAGTTTCGCGACGATTGCAGGAATCCCGTCAAGGCGAAGAGCCAGACTATTTGTGGCAATTTGAAATTCATTTAGAACTGCCACAAGAGCAAACCATGACCGTGCGCTGTGCTCTTATTAATGACAACTGTCGGCTTCAATTTTGGGCCAATACCGAACGTCTAAAACAACAAATCGACGAGCAAGTAACTACGTTAAAAACCAGCATGAAAAACGATGGCCTAGCAGTCAATTACTGCCAGTGCCAAGTGGGCGAACCGCCGCAAAAAGAACCTACCGTTTATAAAACATTGATAAATACACGAGTTTAACCATGCAAGACGCACAAGACCCCAAAGCCTGCGCACTCACCTATGATGGCAGCGGCGTACCTCGGTTAACCGCCAAGGGCGAAGGCGATATTGCCCAGCAAATCATCGAAATCGCCGAACAACACTGGATACCTCTGTTCGAAAACCCCCTATTGGTGGATTTATTGAGTCAGTTAGAGCTGCAACAGGAAATCCCCGAAAACCTGTATAAGGCGGTCGCACACATACTTTCTTTTGCCTATAGCCTGGAAAATTGTGGTAAGTTAAACGAATAAAGTGCCAGTAAACGCTCAAATGCTGACTGACTTGGCACTGCACGCTTATCCAACAACACGCTTACGCCGATTTGGCTGAAGAAAATGTATTCAACAATAATTAATGCCGACCAATTAGAACCGCTAATTGGCCGAGATACAGTTGTTTTCGATTGTCGATTCGACCTGCAAAACCCATCAGCAGGGCGCGAACAATACTCGCAAGGCCACATTCCCGGAGCTTACTTTTTAGATTTGGAGCTGGATTTATCGGCGCCGATCAATGCCCGAAGCGGCCGCCACCCACTGCCCGAAATTGAACATTTTGCAGAAATATTGCAAAGCTCGGGTGTACAGCCTTCCAGCCAAATCGTTACTTACGACGACAGCGGCGGCTGTTTTGCGGCCCGCGCTTGGTGGATAATTCGCGCACTGGGACACGAATCCGTAGCGGTATTAAGTAATGGCTTTAGCGGTTGGCAAAAAAACCAGCGAGCCATCGACAAACGCACCCCACCCGAAACCCCCGGTCATTTCATCGCGCCCAAAACCTGGCAACTACCCCTACTGGATTACTCAGCGGTTTTCGAGGCGTTAAACGATAAACATTACGTACTCGTTGATGCTCGCGATAACGCCCGCTATAACGGAGAGCACGAACCCATCGACCCCATTGCGGGTCATATTCCCGGCGCTATTAACAAACCCTGGTTTGAATTAATCACCGACAAGTGCATCAGCGAATCGCAAACGCAACACGTTAATCGATGGCAAGATTTACAGAACAAAAACTGTGTGCACTATTGCGGCTCCGGTGTTACCGCCTGTGTTAATGTTTTATCGCAAACCATTGCCACAGGCTCTGTGCCGCCATTATTTGCCGGCAGCTGGAGTCAGTGGTGCAGTGTTTACCCAGAGTTAATCGAAAAGCGTTAAAAAAATTTTTACCAAAACTTCGATTAACTCATCGACGAATTAATTTTCGAAGATTCAACACATTGGAAGGTTCAACACAAAGGAGGAACCATGCCAACGCTCACGCCGTTGGATTATGGCATTATTGTTTTCTATGTACTGATCGTTGTTGCTTTATGCATTCGTGTAACGCAACGCTCGCCCAGTTCAGACGATTTATTTCTCGCCGGCCGAGCCCTGGGACCGGGCGTTATCGGTTTTTCGTTATTCGCCTCTAACATTTCTTCAACCACTCTAATTGGTTTACCCGGTGCTGCCTGGGAACACGGTATTTCTGTAGCAAATTACGAATGGATGGCCGCACTGGTATTATTGTTTACAGCGGCATTCGTCGCGCCCATTTTTATCGGACAAAAAATTACCACAATTCCAGAAATTCTAGAGCGCCGATTTGATGCACGTATTCGCAAATATTTATCGGCGGTATCCTTATTTTTGAGCATTGTGCTGGATACAGCGGGCAGCCTCTACGCGGGCGCTTTGGTACTCATGTTGTTCTTTCCCGATTTAAGTCTGTGGCCCACTTGCGCGGCAATGGCAATATTTGCTGGCATTTACACGGCCGCAGGTGGCTTAAAGGCAGTCGCCTATACCGACGTATTGCAGGCCATTGTTTTATTAATTGGCTCAACCATTCTATCAATCTTAGTCTTCCAGGAATTTAATTTTAGTTGGAGCCAAGTAAAAGCGGCCGTTGGTGAAGAACACTTATCGCTTATACGACCAATGGACGACCCCGCCCTGCCCTGGCTGGGAACATTAATTGGCTTACCGGTTCTTGGGTTTTATTATTGGACTATGAATCAATACGTCGCGCAGCGATTACTCGGTGCTCGAAGCTCAAACGCCGCGGCCAAAGGCGCTATGATTGCAGCTTGCCTTAAAATTTTACCGTTGTTTATTATGGTCATTCCAGGGGCTATGGCGGCTGCTTTATTTACCGACATCGAACGCGCAGACACCATTTTTCCACGATTAATTACCGAATTTGCCCCAGCCGGATTAGCGGGCCTTATGCTCGCTGCGTTAATGGCAGCCATTATGTCGAGTGTGGATTCCACTCTAAACTCAGCCTCCACCCTAGTTATTGTGGATTTTGTAAAACCCAAACGGCCTGGGTTAACCTCGCAGCAAATCGCGGTTTTAGGCCGAAAATGCACCATGGTATTAATGCTAGTCGCCGCCATCTGGGCACCGATGATCGATAATTTTCCCGGGTTATTTGCCTATCTTCAGCAAACTTTTGCCTATGTTACACCGCCGCTGGTCGCCGTTTTTGCCGTGGGTTTTATTAGTCGAACCGTTACTGCCCAGGCGGCTTGGATTGGTTTAATTGCCGGTCACAGTATTTCGGCTATGGTATTTATCGCCGCACAACTAGAATGGCATAGCGTACATTTTACTATTGTTGCCGGTCTGCTATTTATAATCACTGTTGGCCTTATATATTCTGCGCAATGGCTAAGCCCAGATTCACAACAAAACAATCAACAATGGCTTGCCTGGATGGACTACAAAAAAGAGCCTCACTCGAATGGCGTTAAATGGGGATTATTGATTTGCGCACTGGCAACGTGTGTTACGGTGATTTTGTTTTGGTAGATAATTTTTTAGTGTAAAATTAAAATTTCGGCTTTCGCCAATTAGCTCCCTAGGCCTTCTTTGTTGCAGATAAAAGGGCTTTACTAAAACAACACAGCCAAATATTCCTTAACCTGCATACACCTGCAAGACTAAAATAGTGCTGAAAAATGCCCACCTGGATAGCAGTCTCGCTAACTACGGCACCTTCTTATGAGCCTAACTAAAGTGATCGCGGGAACTATAAAATTTTTCAGCATGACTTTATCGATACACTAAGACGCCCGCATATTGCTCCACCACCTTCCCTGTTGGCCTAGGGGGAGAGAGAAACTATACGCCTAACTCAGCTTCGATAGTTATGGCTTCTCCGCTAAGCTATACTTAGCCAATAAATACTATCAATGTGATGCAACTGGTATGCCTAAATTTCCGATAGATGGTAAACTAGCGCCCTTTACACTTGGGATCGTTGTATAAACTGTTTTTGCGCAGCGTGTACCTCATAGAAAAGCGATTATTATTGCAAGACGGTATAACTGATTTGGAATACTGTTGCACATAGTTTACTGGTTCGGAATAAATAATATATTAATCATTGGAGACACTAAGCAATGAATGGCACAGCTTTCTTGAGCTTGTTATTAGCAGTACTTTTACTTACAAGCCATTCGAGCTCCGCAGAAATATACCGATGGGTAGATGAAAACGGTAAAGTACACTTTACAGATAAGCGCCCGGATACGCCTACAGAGACAACAAAACAAATTAATATAGACCAGAATAAGAATACGAGTACAATATCTTTACCCCGCGTGGAGAAATTAAATCCGATCCCACACACAAGCTCCCAAACCAGCAAGTCAGTTATTCTCGAATATGTAGATATAAATTTAGAAAATTCTGCAACCGTTGCTAGGGAGACCACGGTGGGCCAAGCTTACAGGTTCAGTGTAGATTCTCAACGCTATACTTTTAGACAACAACGCAACCGGCATACCTTAGACACCCCATCAACTTGCATTCCAGATAGCACACTAAAACTAAGTAACGCAAATTTTATAAAAGATAGGGTGAATTTTTCTCAATCTATACATAACGTATTCGAAAAAAATGGCTACTCTAGCGCTCAGCCACAAGCTAAAAAATTTACACTGCAACGTAACATCCGTGCGGATTATAGTCTGGCTGCAGAAATCGTAGCCCTGAAGATCAAACTGTGTGGCGACCCCAGTCGCGGCAGAGAAAATTGGTACACTCAGAATTCTACCTATCTAAAAGTTAAATGGGATGTATTTGACAATCTCGCTCGACAAATCATTTATACAACAAAAACAGAAGGTTTAGACGATAGTTTTAATAGTGCTGCCATACTAAAAGGAACAGAAATTAGTATGGAAGGTGCTTTCACCCAGGCAGCGGAACACTTGCTAGCTGATCAACAATTTGTTGAGCTTCTCGTTAATGACAAAAAAATCAACAGGTCTACAACTAAGCCCGTTAAAGTTAGCTTAGTTTATGGCGACGATAGCTCTAGTTTCTCCGACAAAATACAAAAAATAAAATCTGCTAGCGCTACTATTAGAACTGTAGCTGGACATGGAAGCGGCTTTGTTGTTTCCAAGCTTGGTCACATACTGACCAACTATCATGTAGTTGAAGGCAGTGAAGAAGTTGTGGTTATTATTAATAATGAGGATTATCGAGCGGAGGTACTACACTATGACAACTTGCGGGATGTCGCCTTGTTACGTATTACTGATATATACTATCGCGCGCCAGTAGATATTCACCATACCACAGCAGAGTTGGGAGAAACACTTTATGTAGTAGGTACCCCGCTTGATGAAACATTCGATTTTAGTATAAGCAGAGGAATTGTTTCATCCTACAGAACTTTAAATGATTTAGAATATTATCAAACTGACGCCGCAGTTAATCCAGGTAACTCCGGGGGGCCCGTATTTAACGAAGCCGGGAATGTAATTGGCATCACAGTGGCAGGAATATTTACGCGTGATGGGGCATCTAGAAATATCAATTACATTATACCTATCGAAGATGCAATAGAAAAACTAGGTCTGTAAATGCGGTATTAATTTCCCATGTAATCTCAAAAAAGGTTAACCAAGAGGATTGATGCGGCCGAACCATAACCTATTACAACAAGCCCAAATTAAATGATTGTTATACTGGATAGAATCAAATATTCATAGGGGTTGGTTCGAGACTGTATATTAATGACTTTATATTAATCTGTGCAACTGCATTTCATCATCCCACAAACACCCAGAGCAGTTATCCCTAAAACACCTTCTAACCATCACCCGAAAGTTGGTTATAGCACCAAATTATAATCTTTGTTTATAATGCACCTTGTGTCCATACCCAACCCCTTCAGTAGGCTATATTCATGCTCGCAAACAAAGCTCAATTACATAACGACAAAAGTTTAAGAGAAAAGGTTATAGCAAACACCCTTACCGTAATCTGCATACTATTAGCATGCTTTATTTTTAGTCAAAACTTGGGCGATTCCCCTTATCTTCACTACGACGAGTATTATACTCTTGAAAGGTCAGGTAGCTTTTCTAAATATGATACCTTTTTTACCATATATTCAAAAGGCGAACCCTCCAGTAACAAACCGCCATTGCAATATTGGCTAACGGCACTAAATTTTGAGATCGATCTACCCGAGTTATTGGCTTTAAGGCTTTGGTCTTTTGTCTTTTACATAGGGTTGCTGTTAGCAACCGTTTTTATTTGCAAAAACTTGATTCCAGATAATCCATGGGCTGGTCTTTCAGGCGTACTTTTTTTGGCCTCGTCTGCTCAAATGTTGCAGTTGGGTAGAATGGGCTTACTGGATATTGGCATAGCTTTCCTGTTTATGGCTGCATTAATGTTTGCCACGCTTCCAAGCAACCAACGCTACAAATGGATAGCTTGCGGTGTATTTCTTGGTTTGGGGGCACTACAAAAGGCACCGACAATCATTTTATTTGCCTTTATTTTGTTTATTCTGCACAAACGCAAACTACCTGGCTGGACCTGGAAAGAACTTAGAAAAAAACCAGGATTTAATATAGGCATGTATCTAGCTATATCGCTTACGCTACTATGGCCTGTAATTCAATCTGTTAGACACGGAATAGATTTTATAGCCAGCGCTTATAACAGCCAAATAGTTAAAAGATTGAACCCTCTTAGAGAGTTTGAGGGCAACGAGAATAATGTCGGCCATCTATTTGAATGGTTATGGGATGACTGGCAATTAGTTGCCCCGATTAGCTTTATCTGCTTAGGAGCCGTATTCATCGTAAAAAGGTTTAGAAGCCACCCAATTATTTTTGGTATTGCATGCTACTTAACCTTTTTAATAATCATATTAACTTTTGCCAAAGGCTCTATATATCCTCGCTATTTAAGCCTTGTAACTCCCTTTTTAGCAGTTATTTCTATATTTGTATTTTCCAACATTATTAAATGGAAACCCGCTGTTTTGTTAATCGCTGCCAGCGCATTTCTCCTTAACTCAGCCAGTGTAATTAACCAAACAAATCCCCTTTTATCCAGAGATATTGCCCCGCCGTACTACAATTACAATACGCTTGCAGAGGTGGTACCGCAGATAGAACAACTAACGTCCAGCAGCCAACGGCTCTTAATTGATACAAATGCAATACCACCAGGAGCAATGGGATTCTTCAGTAAAAACCTGGATACATACCAGTTTTACAAATCCACCAACGCCAACAACTTCGCCTCTATGATTGATTTAATTCGCTCCAAACACTCAACCAACCAAACCAGCTTTGAATATGTCGGCGTAACATCAGAGGAAAGCATGCAAAATCTAATACTCAATTTACCTAACGTTAAAATTGTTCACAAATTTGACGGCATTATTGTTTGGAGTCATGAAGAAAAAAACAACTAAATACTGCAAGTTATAGTCGGTATTTGCCGCGTCAAAATACACTATTCTTTTTGCCAAACCAGCAACATCAAACTTATATGGATAGCAGATTGCTGCAAATGGTTAAAATTAATTTTCATAAGATATAGAACCGCCTCATAGCGCCTAGGCAACCTGAGACACGTCTAAAGATTCATTAAAAAACTATTAGACATATACAGCAATAGCGTAAATTTGTTAGACGACGAACATATTTCGTCAACCTACCATTTGAGAGGTGCGAATAAAGCTGGAGTAAATAGAAATAT
>CAYFFE010000091.1:0-14713 GCA_964342265.1 uncultured Cellvibrionaceae bacterium
CAGGAAATGGGGTGGCTGAGGGGACTTGAACCCCCGACGACTGGAATCACAATCCAGGGCTCTACCAACTGAGCTACAGCCACCATCGAGATACCTACCAGCATAGCTGGGTATGGTAACGAACACCTGCTAATCAGCTTGCGCTGACGATCTTAAGCACCTGAGGTGGTTAGCTGCGTCCGGGACTGACTCTTTGGCGCGCCCGGCAGGATTCGAACCTGCGACCCACGGCTTAGAAGGCCGTTGCTCTATCCAACTGAGCTACGGGCGCATTGTCTTACCCGTGCCTGGCTTGTAAGTGGAAATGGTCGGAGTGGAGGGATTCGAACCCCCGACCCTCTGGTCCCAAACCAGATGCGCTACCAAGCTGCGCTACACTCCGATGTTTTCACTACCTCAGCTTAAGCTACTGAGACTGTATCATCTTACTGTTTAGGGATATACAGCAACAAGATTACAACCTAAAGCACCGCCGGACAATTTGCCTGACCCGCAGATAAATTGCAATGACTGCCTCGTCTCAAGTGGTGCGCATCATACCTATGCCCCCCTACTTCGTCAACGTCAAAGTGAAGGAATTTTTTAACAATTCTTTTAGAGAAACCAATCACTTAGCGAGTTGTATAGGCTTTGTACAAGCGGCATTGGCAAGCCAAATTCATTGCTGTAGGTGCTAATGCTTTGCCGTTTGTGCGGTTATAGCCACTGTGGGACAATAGCGCCCCCGAATTACAGGCTCTAGACTGATTTTTAGGTCATTACAGGAACTCTCTATGTCTGCATTGTTGTTAGATGGCAAAGCTTTGGCTGCTAAAACCGAACAAGAACTCAGCCTTCGCGTGGCAAAGTTAAAAGAAGAAAGCGGTGTAACCCCAGTACTGGCCACCATTCTGGTTGGTGGCGATCCCGCTTCTGCCACCTACGTTAAAATGAAAGGCAACGCCTGCAGACGCATTGGCATGGATTCGCTAAAAATTGAGCTTGGCGAAAACACAACCACCGAAGAGCTCCTGTCCGAAATCGAAAAACTTAACCAAAATCCCTCCGTGCACGGCATTCTTTTACAGCATCCGGTACCCGCACAGATCGATGAACGCGCTTGTTTCGATGCTATCGCTCTTGAGAAAGACGTCGATGGTGTTACCTGCCTGGGCTTTGGTCGGATGAGCATGGGGGAGCAAGCCTACGGTTGTGCTACACCTAAAGGTATTATGAGATTGCTCGAAGCTTACGATATCCCCTTCGAAGGTAAGCACGCCGTTGTCGTCGGCCGCAGCCCTATTTTGGGCAAGCCCATGGCCATGATGTTGTTAAACGCCAATGCCACAGTCACCATTTGCCACTCGCGCACACAAAACTTGCCAGAGCTGGTCGGCCAGGCCGATATTTTAGTGGGCGCTGTGGGCAAACCCGAGTTCATTCGCGCCGAATGGATTAAAGATGGAGCCGTTGTCGTAGATGCCGGTTACCACCCTGGTGGCGTTGGTGATATAGAGCTCGCGCCGCTGCAAGATCGAGTTGCCGCATACACGCCGGTTCCCGGTGGTGTTGGGCCGATGACCATTAACACGCTAATTTATCAATCGGTTGAGTCTGGCGAGAAGAAAATTGCGCCCTAACGACCGTTTAGTGTTGCACAAATCACTCTAAGTGGAAGACTCTTTAAACATTCTGTATCAAGACGAATGGTTGGTGGCGATCAATAAGCCTTCAGGCTTATTGGTGCACAAAAGTCCGATTGATCGCCACGAAACTCGCTTTGCGGTTCAAACACTTCGTAACCAACTCAATCAATGGGTTTATCCCGTACACCGTTTGGATAAACCCACCTCGGGTGTTTTATTATTTGGATTAAACAGTAGCGTTACCACGACGTTGTGCGAAAGCTGGCCGGAATCTGTTAAAACCTATTGGGCTGTCGTTCGTGGCTGGGCTCCTGAGGAATTGGAGATTGATTACCCTCTTTCACCTATCGTCGACAAAATTGCCGACAAACACCGCCGCAAAGAAAAGCCCACACAATCGGCAGTCACCCAAATTCAGCGCCTAGCAACAATAGAGCTTGATGCGACGGTTGATAAATACCCTAAAACTCGGTACTCCCTGGTGCAATGCACACTTAAAACCGGCCGAAAACACCAAATACGCCGGCACATGAAACACATCAGCCACCCCATTATTGGTGATGCCAAATACGGTAAGAGCAAACACAATCGTTTTTTTCAGGATCGCTACGATTGCCACCGTCTCCTGTTGCACGCTCAGCAAATTAATTTTATTCATCCGGTGACTCAAAAAACCATTAGGTTGCAAGCCCCACTAGATTTCACCATGGCACAATTGTTTAATCATTTTAATTGGCAAGCGCAATCAACAGAATTGCCATTGACGGTAGAGCCAATGGAGCACGACCATGAGACTCGATAAATTCATTGCCAGCAATACGGAATGGTCGCGCAAAGACGTAAAAATAGCCGCGCGAAAAGGTAAAATAGCCATTAATAATCAGCCCATTAAAGACCTCAGCTACCACCTTGCCGATACTGACGAAGTTTTCTTTGATGGCGAACTCATTGAAGCTCTGCCGCCCTTTTATTTGATGATGAACAAACCCGAGCACACGGTATGCGCCACAAAAGATAGCTTAAATCCCACGGTTATTGATGTGTTGTCGGAAATGGCCTACCAAAAAAACTGTTCTTGGATTTTAAACAAACCGTCCATCGTGGAAGAATTACAAATTGTTGGTCGATTGGATATCGACACAACTGGATTGCTACTCATTACCAACGATGGCCAGTGGAACCATCGAGTAACCAGCCCTAACGCCGCTTGCCCCAAAGCCTACCGAGCAACAATAGCCGAGCCGATTAGTGAAAACGCAATTCAGCAGTTGGAAAAAGGCGTTTTGCTAAAAGATGCCAAGCAAGCCACTCGCCCAGCTAGAGTGGAAATTATTAATGAACAGACAATTTTACTAACCATTAGCGAAGGAAAATACCACCAAGTTAAACGCATGCTGGCTGCGGTTGGTAATCATGTTTTGGAATTGCACCGTTTGGCAATTGGCCCTTTAACACTGGATGGTGATTTAGATTTTGGAGATTTTCGCCACCTAACGAGTGAAGAAATTCACTATTTTTAAGGAATCATTTTGTTAAATCGCCAAGACTCTTGCCATGTCCAATAAATGCTTTGATCTTTTATACGATCATTACTCACGCGGTTCTGCTCGTGAAACACATCTTTGGCTAGCCGGGGAAGCCCTAACTATTCCCGTTGAGTGCAACTTATTCAACAGTGACAACAATGTTGTGTTGAGTAATCGATGGCCCAAGTCACAAAACAACCAAAAGAATTTTGTGTTTAACGACTGCGATTTGAGTGTGGTATTTAATCAATGGCCAGTATCTCGTATATACGCAGCCATACCAAAAGAAAAAGCTCAGCTCAATTTTATTTTAAATCAAGCAGCTCAATTTTTGCCTGAAGGCGGGTGTTTTTTATTGGCAGGCACTAAAAATCAAGGCATAAAGTCCGTTGCTAAAAACGCCAAAGCTCTGTTTGGGCAGGCCGATAGCCAAAAATACGGTAATTTGTATTTAATAACATTGGTTAAAACACACAGTTCAATAAACACTGATACACTACTTGATGACCAACAATACTCCAGTACACGCGCGATTTTTGATATAAATGATAAAGCCGTGTACAGCAAGCCCGGTGTATTTGGCTGGAATAAAATAGATCCTGGCAGTGAATTACTCTTATCCTGTTTAAAAGACACACTTAGTACCTATGTGGATCGATCTATTCCTGTATTGGATTTAGGTTGTGGTTACGGTTATTTAATTCTATCGGCAGCAGAGCTGGGTTTTACACAATTGTTTGCAACCGACAACAACGCAGCGGCTCTGCAAGCTCTAGAGCAAAACACTTCGGTAAATAGTTTAAACATCCAGTTTTGGCCCGATCATATCGGCCAAAATACGGATAAAAAATTCGACCTAGTGCTATGCAATCCGCCCTTCCACCAGGGGTTCGAGCACGATAAGACATTGACGGCCGAATTTACCCAGCAAATGGCTAAACTGACCTCGGGTACCGGTAAAGCTTTAGTGGTGACCAACCAATTTATTGGTATAGAAGCCATCGCAAAGGGCTATTTTACTCATGTAACTGAGCTAAAAAGGTCCAACGGCTTTAAAGTGGTAGAACTAAAAAGATAGCCACCAAAAGATAGCAATTAAAAAGATTGCAACAGAAAAGATAGTAACTCGTAATCAGAGGCCCCTAAAGTTTATGTAAAGCAAAATTCAAGCGGCAACTTGATAAACGGGTATCGAGAATACGCTCTGACTGTAGCCGCTCGTAAAAAAGAGCTTTATCTAAACCGGTGCGGCAAATGGCAATTATTCGATTTTCATAACCAGGGCAATCCAACATCCACAGCTTATCACCCTTTGCCAGTAAATCATTGGATTTTATCATTTTGGCAAATTGGTTAGCCTGGGCTTTTCGGTCGAAGTTAAAAACTAGCCCGCCATTGTGGCTTAGTTTTGCTAGTAAGATCGTTAGCCAAGCGGGATCTATAGCGTAGGGTCTTTTAGGATCGCCGTTATCGCCGCGGAACACATCATCGATGATTAAATCGAACTGATGAGACGGGTTTAATTTGCTAACCCAGGTTTTTGCATCCTCACAAATTAGGGTAAACTGAGTTTGATTCAAACCAAAGAACTGTTTCGCGAGTTGTATATGTATCGGGTTTAAATCCAAACCGGTAACGCTAATATTAGGAATAAAATACGCAAGCATGCGCATTACCGCTCCACCACCCACGCCCAAAACCAAGCTGTTACTCGGCGGGTTGGGCAACATAAACGCTGGCAACAATAATAAATCCCATACGGCACCGCTGACTATCGTTCGGTCGTTATATTGGCTGTGAAAAACCCCGTCGCTGTATAGCCGAATACTTTGGCCCGCCTGAGTTACCTTATAGTGAACGCCGTCTACTGTTTTTTCGAATAAAATGGCCATTAATTTTTATGCGTTAGGGTTTGTTTTTTAATTCTACGCTTTGGTCGCAGCGATCAAATTGACTGGGCGTGATGGTGATGTTGTTGTAAAAGTCCGGCAAAACATTTTGCAAACAAGTATTGCTGGACAAAACGCCGTGCGAAGATTGTGAGAATACGGCCAATATTACTTGTTCAAAATCATCATAAATTTGTTGCGCGCCTTCGATCGGTGTAACCGAATCGAGCGCTCCTGCAAGAATCAGTGTAGGGTTGTTGATGCGGTGGAACGGTAACTGACGAATTTTTTTATTCTCGATTAACTGACAAACATCAAATTCTGGCCGATAACGCGTATAAGGCTGCCATTGTGTGGGCACATATTGGCTGGTATAGGTTTCTGGGTTGTACGGTTTGTTAGCTAAGCAAGTATTAGCGTAATACACGAGAAAATTAAAATCATCGGTAATGGCATGATTAATAAACTCTTCTATAAATGCCCGAAACTCCCTGTTATCCACTAATAATTGGCTGGTACTGAGTTCTTTGGTGTTGAGTGTGGAAAATTTTAAAAAGTCGGAATAAAGTGCCGATACCAATAGATGATCTGTTAAATGAATGTTAACCGGTAAATTATTGCTCCAATTTACGACCTCTACGGCTAAAGAGTGGGCGGCCAATTCTTTAAGGTAGCCAAAGAGTTGCTTTTCGGTAAGCGTACAGGTTTTTTCTGTCGCACAATATGCAAAATACCGTATAAAGCTTGCACTTAACCGGCTGGGCCAAAAATTCACTCCAGCTTGAGTTGGCGAAACCGGCGAGTCTAATACAATACGGCCAATGCGCTCGGGTTGTATTTGGGTTAATGCCAGCGCAACTCGTGTACCGTAAGAAACACTGTAAATATCGAATTCGGAGATTTGTAATTCGTGGGCTAAAGCCAGCACGTCATACGCATTATTTTCGATGGTAAAATCGAAGGTTGAGTAGCCTCTATCGCGCCATATTCTAAAACAGTCGCGAGTTATCGTGTATAAATCACTCGAAGAGACTTTTTCCGGCGCTAAAATTGAGTCACTGTAGGCTTTTACGAATGGCGTGCATTGAAATTGCGGAGTTGACAGCCCCGTTGAGCGATAATCCATTAAAATTAAAGGTTGTGATAATTGATAGCGTTGATACCAGCCAATCCAGTGGTTAATGGCTCGTTTGTCTAAA
Source organism: uncultured Cellvibrionaceae bacterium (assembly GCA_964342265.1). Taxonomy (GTDB): domain Bacteria; phylum Pseudomonadota; class Gammaproteobacteria; order Pseudomonadales; family Cellvibrionaceae; genus Halioxenophilus. Next base: position 6,240 of record CAYFFE010000091.1, read on the forward strand.
CCAAGCCCCGCCCCTGGCCCACCGCCCAGATACATAATTGGCTTTTGCGCAAGAATTTTTTTTTCATGCAGGTTATTATCGTTGCTTTGCAGTACAACCACCGGCAATTTATAGGTTAGTAATTCGCCTTTCGAAAATAAATAACCACATTGGGCCTGAATGCTTGCTTCGCTGTTGTCGAACCAACAATCGACTTGTTGAAAACCGTTGGAATTAAGGCTGTGCGGACCCTCTTTCGATTTTACAAGGCCAAACGGTACGAATGTTATCAACGCGGCTAATAACAGGCCCAGCGCCAAAACAATCATTATTATTTTGAAACTAAAGCCTTTAAGGCTCATTGGTCCAACCTTTTTGTTGCCGCTTGCTCCACGGGTTTAAATTGCTCGATAACGGCTTGAAAACTACTGGTTAGAAACAACTCACCCAATGTGGGCGACAGGCTCCAGTTAAAAAAGGTTTGTTGGTACTCAAAGCCCAATTGGTAGGCGTGCAGATAAACTCTGTCCGACGCTGCTCCGCCGTACAGTTCATCGCCTAGTATCGGCGTACCCAGTGATTTTAAAGCTACGCGCAACTGATGTGTTTTTCCGGTAGACGGTTTTAGCCAATAAACACGCACTTTGGGCTTCAAGTTTAGCGATTGAAACTGAGTGATGGCAGGGTTTGTTTGCGTGCGTAATAACTTCCATGAACCTCGCCGGGATCTTGCCATGTCCCCTCTTATTTGGCCTTGCTTCTTTTTGGGCGATCCTTCCGCGATGGCCAAATACACTTTATGCACACTATTTTGGGCAAACAACTCAGCGATATTGGCGCAGGCTTGTTTACTGCGCGAAAATAAAAGAAGTCCTGAGGTTACCTTATCTAAACGGTGTACTGGCCACAATTCCTCGCCCAATTGGTCTTGCACCCAGTGATAAAAGCCCTGGTTGCCGTCGCAATCGTGAAAATCCCAATTGGCGGGTTTGTGGGTTACGACAAAATCCGGATGGTGATCGACTATAAAATCCATAGCCGATCATTTTACCTGAGTTATTTGGGTAGGACGATGTTAAAGCGAACTAGGTTTCGTGGGTTTGTTTTGGCTTAGAGTCGGAATCCGACTGCGGTGAGTCTTCGTGCTGTTCTAACTCTTCAAAGGTCTCATCAATGGTGTCCTGCAAACGTTGAAACTCTTCCTCGGCGGCTTTAAACATGTTTTTAAGGCCACTTTTTAACTTTCTGTTGGCGTCGTCTACCATGCCGTCTAGGGTTCGCTGCTCAAGCCCTGTTACTTCGTCTTCCAGATTTTTTACCTGGCCCTTCAGCTCAGTAATCTCACCTTGAAGCGCTGTTATGTGCTCTCCGAGCGCTGTTTTGTCCTGATGCTGCGTATAACCAAACCAACCCACGGCTCCAATGGCTGCAATGAGTAAAATAGCCAGTAAAATCTTCATTAAATACCCCCTATTCTGAGTATAAGTGTGCTTTTGCCGAGTAATACGGATAACACTCGATGACCTTTCAGACAAACACAGGGTCTACCAGTTCGTAGCAGGTGTATCGGTTTTGTAAAATCACAAATTTGCTACGAATCAGTTCCAACGGATTCAACTATCGCGATAAAATGCAGTACTTTTCTGTTTCACCCAACGACAAGAGTCTTATGCGAGCACTTATATTTTCACTATTACTCACAAGCTACACATTGGCTTTTGCCGAGGATAAGTGGCCACAAATTAGCGATTTAGAGTGGTCAGATAACAAACATCTGCAAACTCAACGCGAATGGATGGATGATCTCACTCGGCTGCGTTTTGGCGAGCCTATCCGCGGCAATCTGGGCGACTTAACCACCCTGCAACGCATTATTGATGAATCTGTCATCGACACCAGCAATGAATTGCGACTACAAGCGATGGGCGTGGTACTAGGCGATGTGTTTGTTGAAGAGCACGGTCTTGAATGGCGTATTTACCGCGATGAAAAAGGCCGCAGCCGAGCAACCTGTGTACCTAAAACCGAACAGTGCTTGTTCCCAATAACTATGTTGTCGCGACGCATTACCGTTGGCTTAAAACCCAACGTAGAAGAGGTGTACAAAAAAGCCTCGGATCTTATTAAACCTTATTTGCCCAAACTTCCCTACCAAGTGGATTAACACCATGGACCCTACCGACATTCAAATCGACGAGCATCTAGAACAACTGACTGCGCTTTACACTGTGTTAATTGAATTTGTTGTTAACTACAGCTTTCACATTCTAGGCGCGATTATTGTTTTGGCCATCGGGATGTGGGCGGCCAATCGCAGTTCGCGCAAAATTGAATCACTGTTATTGAGCCGGCAGTTTGACGTTACGCTTTCGCGCTTTATCGCCAATGCCATTCGCATTGTCATTGTGGCTATGGTCGCGGTCATTGTGCTCAACAAGCTCGGTGTTTATATTACGCCGATGGTTGCCGCCATTGGTGCTTTGTCTTTGGGTGCAGGTTTGGCGGTACAGGGATTGTTGTCCAACTACAGTGCTGGGCTCAACATTATTATTACCCGTCCTTATGTGGTGGGCGATACCATTTCATTGTTGGGAGTTACGGGCATCGTAAAAGAAGTGCATTTGGTGCACACCATTCTTACCAATGAAGACGAAGAGCTAATCACCATTCCCAATAAACACGTTATTGGGGAAATCATTCATAACTCTAAAGAAAACCGTGTGGTGGAGTTGGAAATTGGCATCGCGTACGCCAGCGATGTGGAGCGAGCTTGTGAAGTGATAACCCAAGCCCTAAAGCAGGTTTCGGGTAACGATTCCAGGGAAGCGCAAGTGGGTGTTGATCATTTTGCCGACTCCGCCATCGCCTTGGGAATTCGTTTTTGGGCACCTACTGATTGCTACTTCCAGCAAAAATACAAAACCAATCTGGCCATTTTTAAGGCGCTAAAAGATCATCAAATCGACATTCCATTCCCACAACGGGAAGTTACTCTACTCAATTCGGATGCCCCATCTTCCCTATGAAAAATTATTTAAAAACACTGGCAGAGCACGGCATAGAAGCCAACGACATCGAACTTATCAGCCAAGAAATGGAGTCCCGAGCTAAGGCAACAGGTTTTAGCCACCCCAATGGCGTTTATCACGCGTTAATAGTGGATTTAGCGCTCAGTGCGGTGGATATTCAACGGGAAACTCAACAAGAAATGGGCAATACTCACACCGCTAAGCAGTGGCTCGACATCATTACAGGGACGGGGTCACAATCGCAGTCAGTCTAATGTTTATACGCAAACGCACTGGGCGTTATCCAAAGCTATTGCCAAAGAGTTATGAGCTATTTACCAGATTACAGTTCGTAATCGCGCTTTAATAATTCCCGAGGTAAAACTTGTTCCACTTCGGAAATATTAGCGGCTTCTAGATTTAGATAGTCGATATTGAGCGTCTCGCATAATTTAGGGCGCTCCAAACGAGCGGCTAACTCTTGGGGTGCTAAGCCCGAATCCCAAACATCGATATACAGCCCCACTCTGGGCAAAAAGAAATCAAAATATAAATTAGGACGTTTACTGCTGGAGACGCTTTGCGCCACAACCACGCCGGACAAATAACACCACGATAAAAACGCCGCAGTTTGTGGGCGCGATACAGCAATGCCATTGATGCTGGTTAAGAAATCGCGCGCTTCCTCGTTGGTTAAATTAACGCACGCCTGCTGAAAATAATCTTCGGCTAATAAGCTTTTTGGCCAGGACGCCCAAGGAACGCCGGTTTTTTCGTTTTCGTGCTGAACTCCACCAATGGCCAACCCTTCCTCGGTAAGCTGCCAACCTTTGTGAACGCGCTTTAGCCAATGGCAGTGTTGCAACAAAAGATTGACTAATCGAGGCGGTAAACCCACGGCTTTGCCAATATCGCTCGCCGACAAGGTATCGTCGCGCTCGATATTAAAAACGGGATGAGACAACACCGCCTCTGGCCAAACCAAATAGTTGCCGTATTTTTTGCTCTCTTTAACATAACCACCTTCGAACTCGCCCTTAGCCGTTAGCTGCCACGTGTCGTCGTGCTGAATAATCCAGCCGGCATTGAGCATTACTTCGGTCACTTCCTTGAGCGACAAATCCAGTGCGTCGGCTAAAGCTGAGCGCGAATAGGTTTTTTCTCGTTTGGTTTCCATCGATTAGCTGGCTGACTGTTTACGGTGTTTTTTAATGAGGTCGTAAGCTGCCTGAATATTTTTAGAACGCTCAGTCGCTAAATCAATCATATCCTGCGGTACGCCTTGACCCGTGAGTTTGTCTGGGTGATTTTCGCTCATTAATTTGCGATAGGCTTTCTTCAGCGCAACATCCGATGCGTCCGAATCCACACCCAGTGCTTCGTATGCCAATGCCAACTCGTCCTCACGCGTGGGCTGTTGAAAGCTTTGTTGATAATTGCCCTGTTGATGACTTTGATAGCTTTGCTGAAAATTGGCTTGAGCCTTAAGCATGGCCAGCAGTTGCTTAAAGGCGAAAGGCGCAAAACCTAACTGCGCAGCGATTTTTTCGAGCGCTTGTTCCTCTTGAGGGTCTAAATGGCCATCGGCTAGAGCGATACCGATCACGTAACTGAGAATGGTTTGGCGTAAACTGGGCAATTTATCGCTAACGGTATTGAATCGGCCGATTACTTCCATCAAATCGAATTCGGGATCGGCTCCGCGTTTGAAATGGCCAATGGCCTCACTGCGATGGCTGTCGCTCAGGTGCATTTGCTGCATGAGCTGTTCGGCCTGGGCAATTTCTTCTTCCGAAACTCGGCCATCGGATTTAGCCACAAAGCCCATGAGCTTGAATACTGTCTCAAAAAAGAGCGTTTCAACATTGGCGCGCTCCTCGGGCGATAACCCCGGGCGGAACTGACTGAGCGACTTATCGAAAAAATGGCCGATAATTACGCCACCGATCATGCCTATAAAGCCCGCAACACTGAAACCCAGTAGTGCACCGATGATTTTTCCAAACCACATAAATTGACTACGCCTGTTAACGAAAACTGAGAGTATACCAAGTTAATAAAAATTCTCAGGGCCTACTGAAACGCTTTGACCTTTATTTGTTGCTTTTTTAGCCCATAGAAACAAAAAAGCCCTGGCGAACCAGGGCTTTTTCGATAACGGCCGTGTTTAAAAACCGTCGACAACTGTCATTGCGTAGGATGATATTGCACAGTTAGCAACGACTACAACCGATGTAAACACAGCGCTAAGCGTTATATTAAAGACATCAACGCCAATTACTTAGCAACATTGATCTCTTTAAGGAAGGAATCACGAGCTTCTTCAGCAATAGCAGTAAACTCGGCACCTTGGTTTTTCAACAAGTCGAACAACGCTTTGCTGGTGTCCATGTTGAACTGCAACATTTCTTCTGGAGATTTCAAAGACTGAGCTTTTTTGGCTTCGTCTTGGAAGAAACCGGCCAGTGATTGAGCGGCTTTTTGTTGCTGAGCAACGGTTTTGGAAATGACATCGGCCTGCATGGTCATAAGTGCTTTAACAGACTCAAATGGCTTCATTAGATCTTCGGTCATGCTTTTCTCCTTTCTACCGGACGTTACCGGAAATGGTTGATTTATTTCGGTTTCCACCTGGGAATGAATAAAATCAGTCGTGCTGCAATGCAGCAATTGTTGAGCACCGCTACCTGCTTGTCAACTCTATTTTTGTGAAAGTTACGCCAATTTGTTTGAGTTCTCTCATTCATATGCCCCAATCGAAGGCAACTACCGTATATGCACAGGCGCCGTGTGCTTTTTGGGCAAACTTTTGCCGCATCCTGGGGTCTGTGGCCACAGTTGTGCGAGTCCGTGATGGCTGATTTCACCCGCTGTTGTCGGTGCTGTTGACGGTAACGAACGTTGTCATTTAGCGATTATGCGTTGCACGAGCGGAAAATTCCTACACACAGGTCTAAATTTAAAAAGATCTCATCCATAAAACGCCAAACTAGAAACCAGTTTTTTCCTAATATGAGCGAAGCAAAGATAGTACTTTTTTTAGGGTTAATGGTTTGCAGTCTAATTTCCTGGGCTAATTCCCGTAACTCTTTCAATGAAAGCGAAATTGTAGTCGTTGATTATTTTCTCACCAACAACGGCGACCAATTAGTGGGATTAATAACCGCAGGCGTCGATTCAAATTACCCGGGCGCGACTAGAGCCACTGTGGATGCAATCCTACCGCCACATAGCCGACCTTTACTCGAATCCCATCAGTCAAACTTAACGACCCCAGATCGCTTTAGAGCTGCAAGCGCGGGCTGTAGAGCACTGTCGGACTGGCAAACTCGCCAACTGCGCTTGCAACCCGGCGAGTGCCGAAGCTTTGTTGTAACACTCAACCAGGCCACCAATCGCTGGGGAATGCGCGCTGCCGATACCCATAACCGCTTATGGCAATTGCAGGCCGACTCCTGGCTGCCGCGAGCCAATTTACCCGTTCGTTTGCAATGGCACCTACCTCAGGGTTTTCAAATATCTTCGCCGTGGCCCATTGAGCAAGACCAACAACCTCCCCGGTTTACGGTTGAGCCTTCACCTCTCAATAAGCGAGGCGTTTTGATTTTTGGCGAATTCTCGGCTGTGAAAACAACGTTGGCGGGCATGGAGTTGGATATTGCCTATTTGGGCAACGAGCAAAATTACGAAAAGATTTATCTATGGCTGACCAATAATTTACGTCAATTGTCAGCCACCTTGGGCGGCCAACCGATTCCCTCGCTGCAGGTTATTATCTCACCGGCCAACAGCACACGCTCGCGCAGCCCTGTTCCTTTTGGGCACGTAATTAGAGCCGGCAATCACTCCGTGCAATATTTTGTGGATACCCATTCGAGCTATTCGGCGCTGATGGCGGACTGGACGGCCGCCCATGAGTTCAGTCATCTACTGCTGCCCTTTTTGGGAACTTCCGGCAAGTGGGTGTCGGAAGGTTTTGCCAGCTACTATCAAAACCTTTTGATGGCACACTTGGGAGAATATTCGCAGGAACAAGCCTGGCGTAAACTCTTGGCGGGATTTGCCCGCGCAAAGTCGGAATGGCCCGTGGTCTCGCCCAACGACAGTGTTTACAGGAATTTGGGCCAATCGCGTATGATGATCTATTGGAGCGGCGCTGCGTTTGCACTGCTGGCCGATGTGGAAATTCGCAAGCAAAGTGAAGGTCGGCAATCTTTGAATACCGTGCTCAAGCAACTGGCCGACTGTTGTTTGCCTTCTTCTGAGGTGTGGCACATGACAGAGTTGTTTAACCAACTCGATGAATTTACACCAACGCCTATTTTTATGCCGTTGTATCGAAAGTACGCCAACGCTAAGGGCCTACCAGATGTAGAACCCACCCTAAAAGAGTTGGGTGTAAGTCATAAACATCTTCGAAGAATTAATCTAGTAGACGCGCCACTTTCGGCAATGCGCGATCAAATTATGAGCCGGCCAGTCACAGATCGTGTATCGGGCAATCCCCAAACGCTCGATTTTGGCGTACCATAAAACTTTTTAAGGTTGGATGATGCCCCATGAGCCGCGAACCACAATTAACATTGGAAGCTTTGCGAACCCTCGACGCCATTGATCGCCGAGGCAGCTTTGCCGCAGCCGCCGAAGAACTGGCAAAAGTGCCCTCGGCCTTGAGCTACAGTGTGCAAAAACTCGAATACGAACTGGATTTATTGTTGTTTGATCGATCTGGCCATCGCGCACAGTTAACACCGGTAGGCCGATTAATTCTTAATCGCGGCCGCGATATTCTCATCGCCACCCAATCAATGATTGACGACGCTCGCCTGCTTTCTAATGGCTGGGAACCCAATATTGTTGTTGGTGTGGAAGCTTTAGTGGATGAGCAGCGATTATTCCCGTTTATCGACAAACTGGCCGAGCACGCCAATACCCGAGTACAAATTGTCTCAGGAGTTTTATCCGGCCCTTGGGAGCAAGTGGAGCGCAATCAAGCCGATTTAATTATTGCGCCCAATACCGGTACGGTTGTTAGCGACATTCAAACTCGGGATTTGTACGAAGAATCCTTGGTGTACTGCGCCTCTCCCGAGCACCCCATTCATTCGGAATCGTCACCATTAGATCCAGAAACCCTCAGTAAATACCGCGCAATTGCCATTGCCGATTCGGCCGTAGAAAAACCCAAACTGGAAGTGCGATTATTCGATAACCAGCCACGCTTAACGGTTTCGCATTTATCACTCAAAATTGATGCGATCAGTCGCGGCTTAGGTATTGGCAGCTTGCCTTTTTCTCGCGTATCACAGCTAATTGATTCAGGCGTATTAAAAACCATCGGTGATGGTCAACCACACACCGTTACCATTCAATTAGCGTGGAAAAACCATCAAATGGGACAAGCTAAACAATGGTTTATGCGAAATATTACCGAGCGATTTCAGATAAAAAAATAACCCTTTTTGGGCTTTAATCCTTTAACTTTAT
>CAYFFE010000092.1:0-14513 GCA_964342265.1 uncultured Cellvibrionaceae bacterium
ACACGGGCTCCAGCGGTTTTTGTCCGTTTACGCGGGAAAATCCCTAGTACCCCAACTCGGCACATAGAACTTTTGGCAAACATGACCACTCAAGATATTGTCCTTCACTACATTAATAACCTCGAACGTGGCGCGCCTTTCTATATAGACGAGCTCTACGAGCTCGCGTCCAAGGGCGCTGTTCAAAAAGCGATAGGTAAGCTTGTCCGAGCTGGCAAAGTCGTTCGCGTTAGCAAAGGGATGTACGCAGCACCAAAATCACTTCCAAGCGTCCCAAGTATTGTCATCACCACCAGCCCAGAAGAAATCGCCAGGCTTTGGGCAAAGAAACATGGGTATCGCTTAGTCAGTCAAGGGGTCGAAGCAGCCTATAAAATTGGCTTTCAAACGCAAGCACCGGTCAGAACTGTTTATTGGAGTGATGGGCCTACAAGGAAGTTTACATTCGGGAACGCAACGTTATTTATTCGCCGAGTTTCTAATAAGAAGCTTAAGTTTTCTGGCCAAGCTCTTGGTGGATTGTTGCGAGCAATCTACGCAACAAACGCAGATGCGATTGAGATGAAGGATCTACAAACTGCGTTTAACCGGTTGTCTATTACCAGTATAGAAATGGCAAGGATGCTTAAACAACTCCAAGAAGAACCTTTGCCGAAGAAGTGGATTAGCAAGCTTAAATCTTTCGAGAAGTTATCTACTCAGGGGCTCGACGACTAATACGCTCAAAATCCACCGTTGTCGATTTTGACAACTCTGTAAATCTAAGTATCTACGTTTCAGCTTTCACCCGACAAAGACTGAATCATCACCTCCAACCCCTCTTGTGGGTCAGCACCAATGACATGGCAATATTGGATGAACTCCAATATCTCTATTTTACGTCTATCCTGTTCCATCTTCCCCAACACAGAATGATGTCTCCCCATCTTAATAGATGCAGCTCGAAGAGATAGACCACTGTCTTCACGCTTCTGCTTCATCCAAGCGCGCAATCTATCGTAGTGAGGTGAATAAGGAGATGTTTTCATTGTCTCGATGATAGAGACAATATAGAATGTCGCGAAATTCGAGACACCGAAAGACATAGACACTAAGAAGTAGATGAAGACCATAGAAATCAAGCCTGAGCTACTTGCTGTCCTCAGATCCTTTACCCAACAGCAATTTACGGTAGACCAACTGACAACAGCCTACCTAGAAAGTAAAGCATGCAAACATTCGAACAAAAAATCAGCACGTCAATTTGTCTATAGAAATATGGTTCGAATGATGAAAGCTGAATTAATGAGTCGCGAAATCAAGAAAGGTGGTTGGCCAACCTATGTGCTCGCTAAGCGTTTTAGCGAGAGCGCCGACAATAAAAAAGTCTCCCCTAAAGTAAGCACTAATAAGCAACGCCAATACAGAAAACAAGATTCTCCAGAAAAGCCTAGCGTTACTGCAGCCATAAGAGAGTTATCAGAAAGGTTAAGCCAGCATAGATCGGACATGCTTTGTGCTGTTGGGGAAGCCGAAGAATATCACGCCCTGTGCTCTGCTCATCCAGGGCTAAAAATACAGACTCAAGAGCTCTACAACCGAGCGAGGGAGCGCAGTGCCATCCTCCTTGGCAAGATCAAGGCTCTCGAAACACTTATCTCTATCAAAGCGCCAGAACAGTGCTAAAGCTTCGCAAATGGCAGGCAGAAGCGATTTCTGCAATTCGGCGAAAGTATGCGCAAGGACAATCACACTTTCTCTGTCTTGCGACCCCCGGTGCGGGCAAAACGCACATGGCATCAATTTTGGCGAAACAGTTATTTCAATCCAACAAGATTGACTTGGTCATTTGTTTTTCACCGTCGATTAATATCGCTACTGCCTTACAGCACTCTCTCGAACAACATATTGGACATCACATTAACGGACGGCTAGGTGCCAAGGGTCATGTAATGACCTATCAATCAATGCTAAGCCTTGATCAAAGCTATTGGGAAATTCTTTCTCAATACCGTGTTTTGGCCATTTTTGATGAGATACACCACTGTGCCGGCGACGCGTTTGGCAACGGCAATAGCTGGGGGCAAACAATAGTTAACTCCATACAAGGTAGAGCAACCTATACGCTGTCGTTGACCGGCACACCTTGGCGTTCAGATAACATACCCATTGCACTCTCTAACTATTGTGAGCAAGGAAAAGTCAACTGCGACTATAGCTATGGTTTAAACAGAGCCATTAAAGATTACGTTTGTAGAGCCCCTAAAATTATCGCCATCGATAACGAGAAGATATCGTTACGAGATAATGGTAAAGAGTCACGCTATAACTCGTTTGAGTCGTTACTTAACGAGTCGACTTGCAGCTACCAGCAAATACTCGATAATTCCGACCTCATTCGCCAAGTCATTAAAAAGGCATCGGCCCAGCTATCTACTTTACGTAAGCAAAACCCTGATGCAGGAGCTCTAATCGTTGCAGCCAGTATCAACCACGCGTTAAAAATTTCAAAAATACTCAAAGAAGTAACTAGAGATGAAAGCACTGTCGTAACGCACTTACACGACAACGCTCAGGATATTATTCAACAATTCCGATCTTCCACTCAAAAATGGATCATTTCCGTTGGCATGATCAGCGAGGGTACAGATATTCCTCGACTTCGTGTCTGCTGCCATTTAAGCAGAATAAAAACTGAACTCGCCTTCCGTCAAGTGCTTGGAAGGGTTCTCCGCTCTTCAGGAAAAAATGACTCTCCCGGATACCTATTTATGCCAGCAGAGCCCAACCTAATTGCATTTGCACAACGCGTAGCGGAAGACGTTCCCGAGGAACACACCGTATCCATTGACGTAATGGAAGAGCAAACATCCTTCACGGAATGGACCAGTAACGAGTCTAACGACGAACTAGGGATTAACTATCCACCTATCGATGAAGTGCTTTTACACGTTCCATTCGATTTGGACGGGTCACCTCTTAATGAGAATACATCATCACCGGATATAACCAATGGAATCTACCCAAGTTTATCCGACACATACAATATGACGATCGACTTTTTCGGACGCTTCAAGCAGCAGATAATTCAACCCACGATTCTCAACAGCTCAACCTAATTTTTTCAAAAAGATAGGAGTAGACCTTTGAAATTACCTGAAAATAAACACCAAGGCCAATGCGATCATTGCAAAAGTGAAGTCCCTCTCGATGCCGTTGTTTGTGCAGCCTGCGGCGCACGCTGGGGAAGCTCAACAGGAAAAACCAGACAACAAGTCTATGATCTCGGTAAAACTAAAGTTAAAATGGGCCTAATTGGTGGCACCTTCTTCGCCGTATTTTTCTTGGTGACCATCTACTTCGAATCAGGGTGGATGCTACTATCGATGGCTCTTGGCTTCTTAGCTGGCCCAATATGCGTCGGCTGGATAATCGGCGGGCTAATATCTATGCACAGGGCTAAAACAAATCTTTCGATTCAGTGGTGGAGACAGAGTTAATCAAGAAGGCTCCCGCCTCTAACTGGCCATAAGAATATTTTACGAGAACTTTTGGCTTTAAACTCGAGAAATGGCTATTTTTCTACAGCTTGAACGCCGCTTTCAGCGGCTTGTTCGCTGCATTTTCTTACTAGCCACTTCCAGCTCTAAATTAGACAACTGCGCGGCTACTTTACTGGACAGTACTTTGTAATCTTCAGTAACCTGCTCTTGACTCTTATTAGCTAAAAAAAACAAAGTCCCAGACATGGATTTGAGCAATGTAACTATCGGATCGTGAGCGTCAATTTTATTATTTCTAGACCACCGATCAATAGCTTTCCCTGTCAAGCTCAACAAAGATTCAACGAAGAGTTCTGACCCATTAACAATTCTAAGCGCATCTCTCTGCGCACTAATCCTGTTATTAAACTCGCCCATAAATACCATTCTTAATAATTTCCAGTATTTCTATCATCCATGAATCAATCTCATTTAACGTAATTTTTGCTTTGTCTATTTCAGCGGGACTTAGAATTTCACCAAGCCCCCTAGTGCAAAGTACTCTAGCTCTTTCAAATAAACTATAAGTAGGATCATCGATGGGAATACTGTAAATACTTAAATTTTTAGCTGAGTTACGGGAGAAATCGGGAGCTTTACCAGCGTGCAATGAATAACATGTTGCAAAATTCCTCACCGCCAAAAATACAGATGACAAATCAAATATCTCAGTAAGCGCCGAACTATCTATAGACTTCTTAGCAGATAAGAATATTTCTCGAAACTTTTCACAGTCGGTTATGCCTGACTTATAGGTGCCGGGCTCACCAATACTCTGTAGATAATCAACATCATCTTGTGAATAGACCATCTTAGACTCCAAAAAAAGGTGCCACGCAAACGGATTTCCTTGCCCCCAAAGATCGTTTATTCGTTCGTATGAATAAACTGAATAATCACTTGGGTTAAATCTAGAATCATAGCCATCAACAATAGCAAGCATGTCAATATCGGATGAAACATCAACTTCACCCCGGCAAACAGATCCAAAAGCGTAAATATGCACTTTTATCGCCTATTAAAACGTTTAATGATTATGGACATAAAGAAGCCGAACATAATTAATCTAATCAAAAAGATTACAGTCAAATATAACTTTGAGTATGCAGGTGGTTCTAAGACCCCAAGAAATATCTGCGGTGATATTAAAAATGCGTCAACGTATGATTTAACTAAACTTGGATCCCCAAAACCGATGGTATGAATACCTGTAATAAGCAGTAAAACTGCTAAAACAGCGCGACACAACTTCCAGCTAGATTCGCCATTCCCCCAGATTAGATCCAAAAGCTTGAACTCTAACCATTCAACGAATGTTTTGACCCGCTTCAGACCTTTGTATTTTTTCCGATAATATGATTCTTTGGATCTCCAAGCCTTATGTAGATGATCTTCCGTTGCCTGTAATTCAATGCTAATTGCTTTATTAGCGGATTTTGCATCACCGAGTTGCTGGTAGTTCATACGCAATGACCGCGCAAATTTAAGCTTTAGATTCTCCGGACCAGGGCAACCAACGTCGAGAATGTCACTATCTACATTCGTTTTATCAAAAGATGTATAGTCGAATGTACATCCATTAAAGCTACAGCCTGCAAGATTACTGTTGATGAACCTGCAACCGGTAAAATCACATTCTTCAAAACTACAGTTCCTTAAGTAAGCGGCATCAAAAATACAGTAACGGAAATCAACACTCTTGAACTCCACCTTCAGCGCTACTAATCGTTCGAACAATTTATTAATGAAGCTCTCATCACGTACCGGAGAATCAAATTTTTTGTCGGATAGTCTTTCTCTTCCGCTATCTTTTAACATTCTGTCCTCTTTGGCAGTGATTTAATGTAACCGTCGAGACAACGACCATTTCGGTTGATTCAAAAGCAATACCGGAACGAGGCACATCAACCCAACAGTCATTTCGAGCCAATAGCGACTGCCCGCTAAAGGTGGCTGGAAAGTCTGCAAAACTAAAAATAACAAGAGTTAACCACGCTCATCTATTTTTAATGGGTAAACTAGTTTGCATCTCGAATATTGCCATCAAACTGATTAGAAAAGGTATTCCCTAGGTCATTAGTAAAGAATACTCCTTTAAGATCAGTTTGCTCGATGACATTCTTGACCTCCTCTTGACACTGAAGAGACATGAACATGTCGTACTCACAACGAAATAAAGACCAGTTTTTAACCTTTTCTTCATGAAATGCAAGACTTTCCAAATCACCCCATTCATTTTTTCGGCTAAGTCGGGCGTCAAGCGCACCGGCTTCTTCAGCCACGCGGAGTGGGATGAAAATATAGGCATCACCACCTTCATAGCTCACAGGTAGAAATTCTCCGTCAGCCCCAATAATCTTTGACAAAACAGAATAAGCTTTTGGATTTAGAAACATCCGTCCTTGTAAAATACTTACATCGGGAATAACCAATTTCTCGGCTTGCTTAGATAGGGGCTTAAAGCTTACGCGCAGAGTTTCTTTATATACATCCTTATAAGTGCGAGGGGAGTTCCACATATCAATGCGCAGTTCCATGTCGGACTCGCCAACCAGCTGCGTAATTTGCGCGTCATCCCAAACCAACGAACGAAACTGATTAGAATCTTGCACTATCGTATATAACATCTTTAGCGTCCCGTTCTAGGCATTACATTAGGTGGCACGCTGCCGGATTGCAGCATAACCCTAGCAAAGCGTAACGCATGAATAAGCTGCTCCGACGTTCTAATCAACTGAGGGCGAATCCGCGAACTTAACCACTCGTAGTATGCATTGGTGTGGATACGCCGGTGGGGCACTGCTTTTCGTAAATGGTTAGGCATATACGCACGATCATCCCAATCTCTAGGGAGCCAACACCCATTGTGGGGATCATCAATTCTCATTTTCACCCAAGCCATAATGCCCCTAAGAACTATTGCTTCAGGGTGCCCTCCGGAGATGATGGCGTGAGCATCACATCGCTTGGATGGCCGGGCATCACCCGCCCTAGTTAAGTACCGGCCAAGACGATCAGATTTATGTGATTCTGCCAACAACTCACCGCGGGACATGGATTCGCCAGCGACACGATAGCTATCTAGACGGTCGTAAAGACCTCCAATAACTCTCAAGCGCGCAAAGTCAGCAACGCCAGGCTTTTCCTTTTTCGCAAAATCCGCAATTAGCCAATCAACTTTGTTTTGAGGTGGCTTGATATCAGGATACATCCGTTCGCCCTCTGATAATGAATTATTAGTGATATGCGCCTATTGTCGCAGAATTACTGGTAATACTTCTAAGAAATCGAGCTTTAAAATGGAGTTTTTACAGGTATAAGTTATATCGTCACTGATAGCTCAACTAAGTAATACTGATTGCCAGACGAGTGGAGCAAAGAACAAATGGCCAGTATCTAATGCAAAGCCATTAACGCCGGATCAAATAAAGGTTCGTGAGCTTGAGCATAGAGTTCTAGCAGGATTGAACTCTATGCAAGCTGATCAGCTCTTACCCGAGTGACCAAATCCCCCCTCTCCTCTTGAACTGAGATCAAAGTCAGATACAATTTCAAAGCCCACCTGAACAACCGGTACAACAACCATCTGAGCAATTCGATCACCAGGCTGTATCTCAAATGTCTCATGCCCTCTATTCCAGCAGGATACGAAAAGTTGCCCTTGATAGTCTGAATCAATAAGGCCAACAAGGTTGCCAAGAACAATTCCGTGCTTGTGCCCTAAACCTGACCTAGGCAGGATGGTTGCTGCCAAATTCGGATCTGCGATGTGAATTGCGATACCGGTAGGTATCAACTCTGTTTGCCCTGGCTCTAGGGTTAAAGGACCTTCCAAGCAAGCCCTGAGATCCACTCCAGCAGAGCCTTCTGTAGCATATGATGGCAGGGGTATTTCCTCTCCGATCTTGTCGTCTAGTATTTTGACTTCTATTTTTTTCATTTCCTAAATTCTCTTTTACTAAATTTATCTACGTTTTAATTGTGTTTCAGGCCAATGGCCGGCATTATTTCGATGATGCTAGCTAGATGCCAGAAGATAGTACAAATAGTCCAAACCAAAACTGTTAGCTCAATTTGTTAGTACCAAATTGAAGCTTTTATATGCTCGTAGGGCCTGCTATTACTGGTATTGAAGCGTTTGAAGCTTACATATTCACCAAATCTATATCGCTATAAGTGATCCAAAAGCTCCGCCGATTCCACCCAAATGGCGCGGTGCCAGGCGAATTGCTGTTCGCGCCACTGCGGATGAACTCGAATGTTGATTTGCTCCTGCAATTTAAGCATCTCAACCAGTTGTTGTTTCATTACGATTTATTCCTTAATTGGGCAGATCTATCTTTTTATGGCCGGGGAAACTTTCCGGGTCTTCAGCTACTCTCATTAATAAATGCGAACCCGCTAGAAATCAGCTGTATTAGCCGTAGCGCTTTACTTGGTTGTCATATTGTGGACATAATTTAAACGTTTAATTGTCACATCTTTATTTGGGCTCACCATTCAGGACCTTATCAGATGAGGCTGCTGCAAAGTATACACAATTTGGATCTAGCGACCTTCGACTGGTGTCGGCGTCGTAAGAACCACGATCGTATTGTTGTAGCCAGTCGCTGGATCTCAAAAACAGCTGATGGCCCGTTGTATGTGGTGTGTGGCGCGATTCTAGCGATTTCGGGTTATCTGGCGGTAATTCCCATTTTTATGGCCGCGTTTGTCGCCGAGCGTAGTCTGTACACGATTATCAAAAAGTTCTTTAAGCGTAACCGCCCACCTGAGGCGATTCCTGACTTCAAAGCCGTTATTATCCCCTCTGATCAGTTCAGCTTTCCATCCGGTCATACTTCCGCCGCATTTATGATGACGGTTTTGCTGGCGGGCTTATTCCCTAGCCTGTATTGGGCACTGCTTCCTTGGGCTGCCTGCGTAGGCGTGTCGCGCGTTATGCTGGGTGTGCACTTCCCTACAGATATTCTCGCCGGTGCTTGCCTGGGCATCTGTTGTGGCTTAACGGCCCTTAATCACTTATACCTTGTAATGTAAAAACCATAAGACAATATTGTTACTTGGTGTCTCTTCGCTACAATTCACCTGATTTATATTTATTCACTCCAGCTATTTTGTTGCAAACCATAAGGCAATTTTGATGAAGATCCTGTACGGCGTTCAGGGAACTGGCAATGGCCATATTACCCGCGCCCGCGCCATGGTGAAGGCGTTTAAAAACCACCCAGAAGTTTCAGTGGATTACCTATTCAGTGGACGTAAGCGTGAAAAATATTTCGATATGGAAGGTTTTGGGGAATGGCAGTGCTACTCAGGACTGACATTTCTGCACAAAGCCGGAAAAATAGACCCAGTTGCCACCCTCAAGCACAACAACTTTCGCCGTCTCTTGGCGGACATCAAAACCATCGATTTACAACCTTACGATTTGATTCTCACGGATTTTGAGCCTATTACCGCCTGGGCGGGACGCAGAGCCAAGCGCACTGTGATTGGTGTTGGCCATCAGTACGCGTTTAACCACGCTATTCCCAAAAAAGGTTCCGGTTGGTTGTCGGATCGAATCATGAGGCACTTCGCGCCGGTTAACGTGGGTTTAGGGCTGCACTGGCATCACTTCGGCACGCCTATTTTGCCACCCATTGCCGATACTCCCCCACCCTGCGATCAGGTCATCGACGATAAAGTACTGGTGTATTTGGGTTTTGAAGAGCCCTCCAAGGTTACCGAAATGCTCAAGCCGATCTCCGGCTATCAATTTTATTACTACGGCGAATTTGACCAGCCCAGAACCGAGGGCAACATCCACTATCGACCGCTGAGCCGGGAAGGCTTTAAGCAGGATTTAGCCTCGGCCAACGGTGTAATTTGCAACGCGGGTTTTGAACTAGCCAGTGAAGCGCTAGAGCTTGGCAAAAAGTTATTGGTTAAGCCTTTGTTTGGGCAAATGGAGCAGCTTTCCAATGCCGAAGCGCTGCAACAATTGGGCTTGGGTTGTGTGATGAATCGACTCAATACGAGTGATGTGGAAAGTTGGTTGGCTAATCAGCCCAATATCACCATGCACTACCCTAATGTGGCGGAGGCCATTGTGGGCTGGCTGGTGGCAGGCGATTGGTCACCGGAAGCATTGCAACAGTTATCCAATGAGTTGTGGCAGCGAGTCCACACGGAAGATATTCAAAACTTTGCCGAGCAGCCCGCCGTAGCCATTTCCTAGGTGAGTGCTGAGATTGATCGTTGTAACAAATTTACAGCTGAAATAGACGGTTAAAGTTGTCCGTGGTGACTTCGGCTAAGTGCTCGTAGCTCACCCCTTTTAGTTCGGCCACGAACTCGGCCACTTCGCGTACGTACTTAGGCTCATTGCGTTTGCCTCGATAGGGCACCGGGGCCAAATACGGAGAGTCGGTTTCTACCAAAAGCTTGTCCATGGGCATGTTGCGGGCCACGTCTCGCAACGACTCGGCATTTTTAAAGGTCACAATCCCCGAAAGCGAAATATAATAGTTAAGATCCATGGCCTGTTTGGCCATGTCCCAGTCTTCGGTAAAGCAATGCAACACGCCGGCGCTTTCCAAATTGCCGTGTTCTTTAATCAAATCCAGCGTGTCTTGTTTGGCATTGCGCGTATGCACCACCACCGGTTTATGGGTTTCTCCGGCAGCTTGCAGATGAATGGCAAAACTCTCTTGCTGCAGCACTTTGTTTTTATCGTCGTAGTAGTAATCTAAACCCGTCTCGCCCACCGCGACGATTTTCTCATGCTCTTTAATCCATTCAACCAACTCGTTTTTGTTGGCTGTGCCGGATTCCACATCTAAGGGATGAATTCCCGTGGAGGCGTACACGCAGTCGTGTTGCTTGGCGATATCGAGCACGGTTTGGCGGTTTTCAACACTGATGGAAATGCACAGCAATCGTTCCACGCCGCGCATTTGCGCCGCTTCAATGGCGCGGCTAAGGTCGCCATCGTAAGGGCTGAGGTCGATTCGATCTAAATGACAATGGGAGTCGACGAGCATGAAAAACCACTCTTAGCTGAACAAAGTTTGGGAGTTAACGAGGTAGGAAACGTAAAAACCGCTACATCGTATGCGTTAAGCGGTCCGATTCTAACGCGCCGGCTAGGTAGGTTTCAATTTTGCGGTTGGCGACGTCGTCTTGATCGTTGAACTGAACGCCAATGCCGGCTGCTCGGTTGCCTTGGGCTCCTTTAGGGGTTACCCAGATCACTTTGCCGGCCACGGGAATCTTTTCGGGTTCGTCCATCAAGTTGAGCAGCATGAACACTTCATCGCCCAAGCTGTATTCTTTGGCGGTGGGAATAAATAACCCGCCGTTTTTAACAAACGGCATGTAAGCAGCATAGAGCACGGCCTTGTCTTTGATGGTTAAAGACAGAATGCCATTACGAACGCCGCCACCTAAACCTTTCATTCAATACCGTCGCTGATTGTTTGTTAAGAAATTGGATTAATAGATTCTAATAACTACAAAATATGTAAGTGCAAAATATGCCGATACATTTAAGTCTAGCGTAAGATATTAGACTTTACTCAGCTATTCACAAGCGCTGATTTGCCAATGCGTGAGCGATTTTACAGGCGCGAGTAATCAATGAGTAGCTCTTCCAGGGCCAATTGTTGGTTTGGATTAAAACCCGATCGCAATCTCGACAATAAATCCAACAGTTTTTCGCGAAATAACAAATGATTCTGAGATTTTGGTTGCCAATGGGGCTGTTCATTGCGCTCGATGCATACTAGTGCCTTAACCTGTTGCTCCAGAGAATCGATCAACAACCGGCAAATAGTTTCCAGAGAATACGTCGCTAATTGGCTGGCACAGTTCACCGGGCCAAGGCTTCCTTCACGTAGTTTGGTTAAATGTTGTTCGATGGCTGTGCGTTCTTCCAGTGCGTCCGATTCGAGCAACTCCATGGCTCGCACTGGCAATCCAGAGGCCGCATTGAGCAGTTCGGCTGATCGATCTCCGGCGAATTTTTGCAGCCAATCGAGACTAAGCTGATGGTCGGGAACAGACAGTTTAATAAGCTGGCAACGACTGCTGATGGTAGGCAAAACACGACTGCGTTCGTGGCAAAACAAAATAATATGAGTGTTGCGGGTGGGCTCTTCCAACGTTTTTAGGAAAGCATTCGCCGCATTGGTATTCAACGATTCCGCCGGTCCCAGCACCACCACTTTTCGTCCGCCTTGCTGGGCAGTGTTACTCAATTGTTCCTGCAATTGGCGAATTTCTTCCACTCTGATCTGTTTGCCGGGTTCCGGGATTACAAAGTGGTAATCGGGGTGAGTCTCTGCGTTAAACAGATGGCAGCCTTTACACGCGCCGCAGGCCAACGCTTGTTGTGGTTGCTGACAGAGCAATCGCTGCCCCATGGCTCGGGCCAGTTGCTGTTTGCCGATGCCGGCTAAGCCGGTTAACAATAGAGCGTGCGACAGTTGTTCTTTGGCCAACTGTTGGTTAAATACCTGCCAAAATTCCTGTTGCCAGGGGTAAGGTGTAGCAATAAGTGCTGTGTCAGTCATAGGGACGTTTTACAATGCAAATCGCGGGCTTGCCTGCCGTTGACCGTTTAGCCAAGACAAGAGTGAGTGAATGATAGGACATGGAAATATGCGCCGTCCACCGGCAGAGGGTGAACCGGGCGATTATGAGGTCGTCTATCGAGATAGGCATCTCATTGTGGTGAATAAACCGGCTAATTTACTTAGTGTGCCCGGCCGTTTGCCCGAAAACAAGGATTGTTTGATTTCGCGGATGCTTAAGCCCTACCCCAATTCTCGGGTTGTCCATCGCCTAGACATGGCCACATCAGGGTTACTGTTAGTACCGCAAACACAATCGGCTTTATCGCACTTGGCGCGGCAATTTCAGGAGCGCCGTATTAACAAAATTTATTATGCGGTCGTGGATGGCATTGTGGCGCAAAACAGCGGTGAGATAAATCAGCCTTTGGCATGTGATTGGCCAAACCGGCCCAAGCAACATGTTATCGCCGATGGCAAACCGTCGATAACGGCTTACACAGTATTGCAGAGAAATATTGAGCACAATTTTACGCGCATTGCGCTCTACCCCATTACCGGGCGCTCGCATCAATTACGCGTACATCTCGAATACTTGGGCCACCCTATTTTGGGCGATTCGCTTTACGGGACAGAAAATTCCAGAAGCCGGGCCAATCGTTTATTGTTACACGCACAAAGTATTACTTTTTGTCACCCGGTGAGTGACGTGCAAGTGAGTTTAACCGCCCGGGGTTTTCACTGGTTTCCAGAGGTGCAATAGTATCAAACATTGATCGATGATCGGGCGCACCAAATTAAGCACAATAAATCCCGCTAAAATGCCGGAGCCGTTGGCCATAAAATCGAGTACTGAAAAACTCCGCCACGATAAATAGTGCTGGATAACTTCGATAATAAACGAAAACAACCACAATAAGCTCAGCATTAACCACATGCGCGGCATCGAAACACAAGCCACATAGGCCGATAAAACAGCAACCGCATAACCCGACGCATGAAGAATTAAATCGGAATACTGGACGTTAATGATGGTGGGCACCTTGGCGGTGCCCAGCCAAATAAAAACCAATAACAGTAGAATAAACTGGGCAATTCTTAGCGTTGCTCGTACATCACCGGCGCTCATGCGGTTATTCCAATACCTTTTGTTGAGCGATAAACGCTTCCGTTGCTTGTTTAACCGTTAGTTGCACGGTTTCTAAGGGTTCTGCTGCATTAATTATTCGGTAGTAAGATTGGGTTTTGGCTCGCTGTAAATAAAAATTTCGAATGCGTTCAAAAAATTCGATGGTTTGTTGCTCAAAGCGATCCAATGCTCCACGGCTTTTGGCGCGTTGCAACCCCGTTTGCACATCCAAATCAAACAGCAGTGTTAAATCGGGTCGCACGTCGCCCTGCACTAGAGTTTCCAATTGTGCAATTATCGAAAAATCCATGCAGCGTCCTGCGCCTTGGTACGCGTATGTGGCGTCGGTAAATCGATCACACAATACCCATTTGCCCTCGGCTAATGCGGGTTTAATCAAACCATTAAAATGTTGCGCCCTAGCCGCAAAAATGAGCAGTAATTCGGTTTTATCATCAACGGTTTCGGTGCGTTTTTTGAGAACTATTTCGCGAATTTCTTCGGCTAAAGGTGTGCCGCCGGGCTCGCGTGTTACGACACAGTCTATGTTGTGATCGGCTAAAACGCTGCAAACTGTGGCAATGTTGGAGCTTTTTCCGCCGCCTTCAACACCTTCGAAGGTAATTAATCGTCCTTTTTTGAAATGCGTCATTTACTGTTAATTACTATCACGGTTAATTGCTATTGATTGGGCGTTGATTGGTAGTCTTTACGGCGGTTAGATATTTGAAATTCTCTGACAGCGCGATTGTGTTCCGCCAAGGTATCCGAAAACTGATGACTGCCATCACCTTTGGCGACAAAATAAAGCGCACTGCCGTTGGCGGGATTAAAAACGGCCTCCAGTGATTCTTGTCCGACTAACGCAATCGGTGTGGGCGGCAATCCTCTAATAACATAGGTATTGTAATCATTGACTTGTTTTAGGTGAGAACGTTTCAAATTTCCCTGATATTGATCACCTAAACCGTAAATAACCGTGGGATCGGTCTGTAAACGCATATTTTTTTGTAGGCGTCGAACAAAAACGCCGGCAATTTCGGGCCGCTCGCTAGGCAAAGCGGTTTCTTTTTCGACGATGGAAGCCAAAATTAATGCTTCGTACGGTGTACTGAAAGGCAATCCCACATCGCGCGATTGCCAAAGCGCATTGAGAGTCGAGTACATTTTTTGGTGTGCGCGATTGAGGATATTTAAATCACTGTCACCTTTGCGAAAGGCGTAGGTATCGGCAAAAAACCAGCCTTCTGGATGAGGGTGCTCATTGGGTAACAGTTGCAACAGCTTAGAATCGTTGGGCCCGGT
>CAYFFE010000093.1:0-14499 GCA_964342265.1 uncultured Cellvibrionaceae bacterium
ATGACATCCAAATCGGCGCGGGGAACGATTTGGTTGTAGTGAATAGCAAAACCGTGAGCAAACGCCAAGGTGCCGCCCTGTTTGATGTTGGGCTCGATCACTTCGCGGTACAACTGACCCTGGAACTCATCAGGAGTCAGCATCATTACTAAGTCCGCACCAGAAACTGCTTCAGCAACGCCAGATACTTTTAAGCCATGCGCTTCGGCTTTAGCGGCAGACGAGGAGCCTTCGCGCAAGCCCACGGTAACGTCAACGCCGGAGTCGTGCAGGTTACAAGCGTGTGCGTGGCCCTGAGAACCATAGCCGATGATGGCAACTTTTTTGCCTTGAATAATAGAAAGATCACAGTCTTTATCGTAATAAATTTGCATAAGAAAACCCTCTGAAATAGCAGCCGATGCTGCCCAAATATGTGTATGTGCCGTCCAAACCCGGCCAGTGTACTTACCGGCGCTTGTTGCGTAAAATGAAATATACGAAACACAACATTTCATTTTATGCACTGCACCCATACACCAATTGATTACCCATGCACCAATAGATTATAGAAGCGCCAACACACCCGATGGATACCAAATCGCTCAAGCAATTTTTAACGCTGGCCAAACTGCTGCATTTTGGTCGCGCCGCCGAGGCTTGCCACTTAAGCCCTTCGGCGCTGAGCCGAGCTATTCAAGCGCTTGAACAGGAACTGGGAGCCGAGTTATTCGTGCGCGATAATCGCCACGTAAGCCTAACTCGCGAAGGGGAAATTTTTGCTGAGCAAGCACAGACACTGTTAAAGCAATGGCAACTGGCGCGGGATTCTGTGGCCAAGCACGGCAACGAATTAACGGGGGAGTTAAAAATATTTTGCTCGGTAACGGCCAGTTACAGCTTTTTGTACGACATTCTTCACGAATTTCGCCAGAGCCAACCGAATGTGGAAATTAAACTCAATACCGGCGATCCGGCTCAAGGGATTAACCGAATCCGCCAGGAACAAGAAGACATCGCCATTGCTGCCCGGCCCGAAAAATTACCTCGCGGCGTGAGTTTTCGCAGTATCGAGACCACACCACTGCTGTTGGTTACTCAAAAGGACAGCGCCGAGTTGTATCACCGCAACCCGCGCCGCTTTTGGCAAACCACGCCGATGATTGTTTCAATGGAGGGGCTTGCGCGCGATAAAACCGAAGCCTGGTTTAAGCGATCGCGCATTCAGCCCAAAATTTACGCCCAGGTAGCCGGCAACGAGGCCATTGTTAGCATGGTCGCGCTGGGATTTGGTGCCGGGGTAGTGCCGGAAATTGTGCTGCAAAACAGCCCACTTAAAGAGCGCGTCGCCGTGTTGCCACAAGCCATCGCTATCGGCGATTTTGATGTGGGCCTGTTTGCACTCAACAAGCACTTAAACGACCCCATCATTAAAGTTTTTTGGGAAAGCCAATAGCCCTAAGGTCTTACCCAAAAAATTAGACGCGCCCCTGCCGCTAACGCACCGACGTATTAGCTAAAGGTGATAGGTCAGCTGAACGCCCGTTACATCCAAATCCGCGTCTTCGCCGAAAATACCCCCACCTACGCTGTTTTGCCGCTGCCAGAAAACCGATAAGCCCCAATCGCGACCCCAGCGCAATTTCGCCTCCACACCGAGTACCACCGGCAAATCGGTTTCTGTGCGTGACCCCGAAATTCTTCGTTGATCATTTTCTAAGATCACTTCGCCTTCGTTGGTAAAAACAGAGCGCACATCGCGCACCTGGATATCCGACTCATTAGACACCAGCGCAAAGCCCAATTTAGCGCGCACAGAAAATTGCTGAGTCACCGGCCAGATCGCCACCCCCAACGCCGCCAAACCACGCTGACGCACACTGGTTACCGCACGGCCCTGACCGGATTCTAAAATCAACCCAAGCTCATCGGTTTCTTCATCAATGACGAAATTACCAATAGGAAAATTTTCAAACTCGTGAACGCCGGCCTGCTTGTATTCGCCAGCATCAAAAAATTGTGCCTCTACCGCAAAATGCTTACGAAATTGATAACCATAAACCAAGTGCCAACCTTGGTCTTCATCGCTCTGCGGTTCCAATTGGTAGCTTTCGAAGCCACTGATATCGAACCCACTCAGCGCAAAATCATCTTGATTAAACGTACCCGAGCGCTCATATTCACCGTTTAACGCCGCCACACCAAAGTAGGTGTGGGTAATGGGCTGGGCGATGGCCGATTGACTGGTGATGATGGCAGTGATGGCGATCATCCATACCGAAATAAGAGCGCCTGCTCCCCCTGCTCTGATCATTGATCTCCCCTTAAATGCTCAATGGCCTTATTGTTTAGTGGCCTTGTTGAAGTACTAACTCTTGTAAATGCTATTCGCCACATCAACGCAGCCATTGATTAACTGGCTATCGATACACCTTCTATCGACTGGCATTTTTATTATCAAAGCGCAGCAGTATACAGGCTCTATGCCCGCCCCAATCGAATCGAACCCAATTTTTTTGGCTACCGATCAGCGAGTAATTCACCAATCGCCAATACAACTTTTTCTTTCGCCAATATCAACCGAGATACTCAATTAGTGCATTTAGATTAACTGTCATTATCACCAAATGATCTAACTATTTGGCTTGCATTATTCAGCCATTGTGCAGGATAGCACTTTTAAGCCCAATGTATTGCCACCTCCTCTACCAATGTATAAACGCTTGATTTACTCTGGATTTGTTTGAGCCAGACAGCTGCTCCATCAGGCGGCGTGGCGCACCAACTGTGGACAATTCATTAAATCCATCACAAAAAGAC
This sequence comes from uncultured Cellvibrionaceae bacterium, assembly GCA_964342265.1. Lineage (GTDB taxonomy): Bacteria > Pseudomonadota > Gammaproteobacteria > Pseudomonadales > Cellvibrionaceae > Halioxenophilus. Next base: position 2,800 of record CAYFFE010000093.1, read on the forward strand.
AACCCCAGTAATCAGTTAAAAATTAATCCGATCGCTGAAAAATCACTCAAAACACAAAAAATTGTTTAAAATCAACCACTAAGCCCTGTTATTAAAATTCACACTAAAAAACTACATACAAACTAATAAATTAACAAAAAAGTCCGGCAGACCGGCTTTTCTGCACAGAATCACTGGACAAGTCTCTTTGTATCCTGTGGATAAGTCGCGCACACGGGGACCTGCTCAATGCTTTGAAGTGGTGTTTAAAAAAAAACCGATGATGATTAATCAGCTGCCAAAAAATTACACCATTGTCAAAATTTTGACGCTTAACACCTTGATGGCCGGCACCGATTTAGGGCTTACTCAACGGCTTAAAAATGCAGAGCACCCCACGCTTGAATGCAAGAATATTGGACGATTTAGTTGAGAAATTCGCCACAGCTGATAACAATGGCCAACCAGTGACTGAAGACGATCCGTTGAGAGAACTGCTGCCAGCCCATTTATGAAAAAACCCAAAACCAAAGCGCAAGTTCGGGAAGAAATAGAACAGCAGATTAAAGACTACCTTCAGCAGGGCGGGCAAGTTAGCCAGCACGCTCAAGGCGTCAGCAGTCGAGAAGCGGGCATGCACCCGTTTAAATCGCAACCGTCACAGCGCCCGGCAGAAACCCGCACGCCGGTGGACGACGCCATTGCCGCACTGGAAAGCCGCCGGCGCGCCAAACCACCCGAAAAACACAAGTCGCGCAAGAAACCGCGCAAAATCCTCATCACTGACGACTTCGGTCAGCCTTTGCGCTGGGTTTGGGAAGATGAAGTACAGAAATAGGGGCTTCGCAAGCTTTAAAAGCAGAGCACAAACAGTTACACCTGAGTGCGAACAACCTGCCCCGCAGCCGAGGAAGATTCCTCAACCTCTGAGATTGGGTAAATAAAATTCGAGCTCGCTTCAGATTCCTCCAAGGGCGAGCCCTCGGAATCTTCAGCCGCCGCCTGCTCACGAATTTCCGCCTGCGCCTCAATTTTGATTTGGCTGGCTCGGGCAGCAACACTGCGATCCTGGGCAGAAGGCTCCGCCGGAGCCAGGGCCGCCCGAATAACCTGCTCGGCTTGGCGCAATCGCTGCTCAGGATCGCCCTCGCCGGTTGGCAAGCGAATAGGCACCTCACCCGCGACCGCATAGCGTTGGCCATCCGGCCCGGTTTCGTACTCAAAGCTGGCGCTGCCGGCAAAACGCCCGCCCACTGCCTGGTGCGCTAATTCATGGGCACGCACTTCGGCGTCGGTGGCTCTTAATTTTTGCAAGGTGGCCAATTCTTGTTCAGTGAACTCACCGGGATTGGCCGTGCTACTGGCGCGACCACGCTCTTGCGGCGACGGCTCAACGGCTTCTTCCTCGGTTTCACCATTGCCTGGCGCGCCTTGATTACGACGCTCGACGCGATTGATCGTCCGATCGACGTTTTCAGTTTGTTGAACAGGAGGGAACGGTGAGGAAGTTTGCGGATTGGTGATTTCCGCTCCGCCATTGGGAACGAAAGGGGAAACGATATTGGCCAGATTGGCATTGACGTTGATTGCCGTCATCGCATCAACTCGTTACGGTAACCGAGCGCTAGACGATTTCGTCGATGATGCGCCCAGACACCTCATCGGCCACCGACACCACTTCGGCGGAAGCATTAAATAACACCTGAGCCTCGCGCTGCTCCACCACCGCTTGAGCGAGATCTTGTTGCGAAACAAATTCTGCCGAGCGATTTTCCGGCGTTACAGACGAGCGAGCAATGGTGTTGGCTGCGTTGAGCAGTTCCGAACTGGCGTTGCGAAGGCCGTTAACGCCCTCATTTAACACACTGCCCCCGACGTTAGACGGAGTGTTTTCGAGCCTGGTGAAGCTGGTCGTGGGTAATACGCCGGCGCCACCAACAGGACCTGTTGTCATACCCCACACCTATCAAGAAAGTTAAAAATTACCGAAAACCCAAAGAAATTTTCCAGCACTGAATAATAAACGATTAATTTTTAAACAAAAAGCCTTTTAATAGATCAGTTTGACACTAAATACCGCCTTTAATATCACTAAGTTAGTAAACACGTTAATAAAAACGATACATAAGGCTGATACAGTCTCGCGTTTCCGTTCAATTTATAGACAACCAAAAGATGGCCTCAACAAGCATCGATTCGAGGGAAACTGGGACATGGACACCATTTTAGTGTTGCACGATGGCAAACCCGGGCATATTAGCCAAAGCTTGGGGTTGGCCCACGCCATTGCTGCGAACCACCCAGCCCACATTGCTCTGCAACAAGTAAAGCCTCGATCAGGCCCGGCCGGTCGATTGGCAAGACTTTTATGCCGGTGGCCTCTGGCCAGCGCACTGGCACGACGACTGCTGTTTAAGCTCGCCGACGAACAAACCGAACACGGCCAAGCGCTGGCCAGTTATCCGGTTAAACCGGGTTTGATTATCTCCATGGGCGGCCAAGTGGTTGCCTGTAATGCCGCCAGCGCCCGTCACTTTAAATGCCCAAACATCGTGATTGGTGATCGCAAATCGGTCCCCAAAAGCGCTTTTACCGCCAATATCCGCCGCAAAGGCGACAAACACGACATGCGTGTTATTGGCAGCGGTATAACGTTTTGCAAAACCAACACGTCCTCTTCCCAGGCACTATCTTCCCAGGCACCATCTTTCCAGGAACAACTCGATCCAAGTCAACGTTACTGGTGTTTATTGGTGGGAGGCAAAGGCAGCGGTTACGTGTACGACCACAACGACATTCGCCATTTGTTTGATTGGCTCAAACAACAAGCCATTGATAACAACATTCACTGGTTGATTTCCACATCGCGCAGAACCAGCAAAAAACACGAGCAATTGTTGCGTGAACTTATTGAGCAAGACCCAATAATTAAAGACAGAGTGGCCAAAACGCTGTGGGTGAATGCGGGCAATAACGAACCCGTTATGCCCCTGCTGAGCACCGCCGAACAATTATTTGTTACCGAAGACAGCCTGAGCATGGTGAACGAAGCCGTGGCCACCACCAAACCGGTTTACACCTTAATGCCGCACCAAGCCAACATCAAAAGCGGTCACCGCAAAGCCATGCGCTACCTGTGCAAACAGGGATTAATTCAACGCATTGCACTGGATAACCCCGAACCGCTCAAACCTCTGCAAGTTAAATTTAGCTACCAGGCACATGTCAGTCGCGTGTTAACTCGGCTCTCGCAATTGGGTGCTTTTGATGGCTTACACCAACCTAAGCAGGAAAATGGTGGGCCACAAACTTACCCATCCAATGCGTAACAAAAATCACTAACACGGCGATGCTCAAGTGCTCAAACACGGCGTAAAACGGATTTTCACAGGCTTTACGAGCCAGATAAAAACTGAGAATCGTCAATAGCACCACGCCCCAAACCACGCTGGCCAACACACCGATGGTGTGGGGAAAAATTAACAGCGGCACCAAAAAAGATAAAGACACCAGCGCCTTGGTTAACAGCGTGGTTAATGTTGCCTGCCAAACCTCCCGCTGGCCAACACCTTGCTCGCCTTCTTTGGCGATGTGAATCCCTAAGGCATCTGAGCACGAATCGGCAATGGCGATGGTAAGCACACCACCGATGACCGCTGCAAACGACGACGTACCCGCGTACAAACCCACAATTAAACCCAGTGTGGTGATAACACCCGAGGCTATGCCAAAATTAACACCGGTATCGACACCTTTGCTCAAAATTCAAACCCGCTTTTGCTTTGTTTATGGGTTCGTAGTTTAGCCGATCATTACCGCCCTTGTTACAAAGTTTGCCCCGTCGCTATTGCGGATTACTTAGCCTCGATCAACCCGGCATTGAAAACAATTGTATTTAGAGCGCACATGAATGTAGCTAACCTCTGGGTGTTTAAATATTTGCCGGCAAGTCTCGGCAATATCAGCCCCCGCAACCACACAACCGGTCTCATACACAATCCAATCGTCGGCATCGTAACCGCGCACCAGCGCTGGATCTAAAAAGGCAAACCAATCGGGAAATTCGTCGGCACAGTAGCGGCGACATGGGTGTTGGTGCAAAAAGATGGGGCCGGTTTCGGCGTAAGGTTGTATCTTAGTAAAAGGTCGGTAGGCCATAACGAGCTTGTGCTCGCCGGGTTTAATAAGCTGTAAGCAATGGCGACAGGGAAAAGTGGCGTCTTCGGCAGTGTGCGCCTGCCGCGGGTTGCCGTAGCTGTCCACACCACCCGAGATAAGATTTTCTACGAGATCGGTGTCGAGGCCCTGGACGATGAGTTTCATGGAATTACCTATTTGAGTTATCAAAGGAGCGCTTAAGATGCGCCTTTGTTGAAACTCAATCGACCCGAATCTTGCTCTTACCGCCCCTAGTGCTTGTTATAATTAGGGTTAACACGCACTAGGTTATTTGCCCTCTCGATAGCGATCAATTAATGGCGTGGGAAAACCCAACGCTCGCATATCCGCGAGTGTTTTATCTAAGTCGTATTCCAGTTTAATAAATTCCAATCGCCGGCTTTGGCCATCCAAAATGGCGTACTCCGCTCGCCAGTCGCCGCCTCTGGGCTGGCCCACCGATCCGGGACACACCAGTGCCGCCTCGATGGGCGATAAATCAATGACATTGCCATCGCACAAACCGTCTTCGCCATAGGCCCGCACATACGCCGACTGTAAATGACTGTGACCATGAAACGCCAAGGTAATCTGCTGGCTTTGCAACCAATCCAAATTGGCTTGATAGGTCATGTGATAAACATAGGCATAAAAATACAACTTATCGATGGGCGCACCGTGCACCGCCATCCAGTCGTCTTGCTGTAATACCGGGGGCAAACTGGCCAGAAAACGTTGGCCATCGTCACTCAGTTGAGTGCGTGTCCAGTCGATGGCCCAGCGCGCCATTTTTGAAAAGCCGCGATGCACATCGCCACTGGCTGCGGCGTAATCGTGATTGCCTTGAATCATAATGCCGTTCGAGTTTTGCAATCGCTGCACGCATTGATTGGGGTGCGGGCCATAACCCACCAAATCACCCAACACTAGCATCTGTTTGATGTTGCGCTGGTTTATATCATCCAACACTCGCGCCAGTGCCGGCTCGTTAGCATGCACATCGGCAATAATCGCCAAGGGTGCGGTTCGATCAATAAGGGGAATTTGATCTGACTGTGGAGAGACGACAGCATTGTCGGTTTTGGCGCTGTGTTTTTCACCCTTTAAAACTACTTTTGGGGTGACTTTAACCACACTATTTTTTATGGCCGCAACTAAACAATTTAACACAGCATTAATTAAGGCAGACTCTCGTTCGGAATAGCTGTTTAATGCGCGAAACTGGCCGTGTAAAACGTTGATTAAATGAGGCGAGTTAAACTGTTTTTTTACGGCGTCGATAAGTAACTGCGTCCATTGTTGGCAAAATGCTGTATCAATCTCTGGATAGTGGCGACACCAAACGGCAAACATTAAACAAAAGCTGGAAAACTCATCCCACCGGTAGGTGTCTTCATCCAGATAATACAAACGCTGCGTCTCGTCGAAGCCAAAATTGGATAAGCCTTCATCCAATCGCAAGCCGTGCTGATACGCAGTGCCAAAATACAAATCCAACCACTGAGCGAATAGCGATAACAATTGCGCAGGCTTATTTTTATAGAGGGAGGAAAATACCGTATTCAGCGGCGTTAGGCGCGGGGCAATATTACCAATACGATATTGCTGCTGATAAGTGCAATAAAACCAAGTTTTATGGGGATGATAAACACCCAACTTAATTTCCTGAGCACGGCACGCCTCGGCTCGACGAGCCACGTCTTTATCTCGAAAAACCAAATCGGTGCGCAACTTAACAACGCACGATGAATTGGCAAACACTTGCGTGGCAGTTCGCCCGGTAAAAGGCGTATTGCGCGCTAGCTTTACCGGTTGTTCCAGTACGCTAACAACATCCTGCTCCGAGTAATTTACGCCGCCGTCAAGCGACGGCAGCATAACAATACTGTGGTAGTCAGACACTAGCGAATAAATTTAAACTCACGGGCACATCGGCGTAATGGCCGTTAACGAATTGCGCAACGCCGCCCAGCCCATGCCCAAATTGGCTTTGCGACCGGTAATTAAAACCAACAAGCAATTTTCTTTTCCCGGTACGACCGACATAAAGTGATAGGTATGGTCGGTACTCATTTGCACTTCTTTAATGGAATTCGAAACCTGCGTACCACGCTGATTGGATAACAACCCCTCCACCGTGGACACATTTTTACCGCGAAACATATCCACCGCAGCCGCCGCTACAGCATCTAAATAACTCTGCGTAAAATACGGCACATTGTGATGGGCCGCCAATAATAACCCGGAAGACAAATCAACCACGGCCGCCCCCAGGGCGTCGTTTACATCACTGACTAACTGTTGACACGATTGTTCTAAATTCATGGATCTCTCCTCATCAGTTACCGGAATTTTTCCGCAACATAGGCAGACACATCCGGTTGTTGTTATTTATCGGTATAAAATAGGTTCACTCTTTTATGGCTTTCTCTAATGATTCTGCGGAAGAATTGGTGGCAAACAGAACTAAACCCAGGCTCACATTTTTGTTGGCCAAGGCGGATAACACCAACTTTTCGCCCACTCGGCGCAGCACCAAAAAGCCGTCGGCGTTTTGAATAATTACAAAATTACAGTCGGTTTGTTTGGCCTCAATCGCAATTTTTTCGCCCAAGGCCAAACAGGAGCTGGTCATGGCCGCCAAGCGCGAGTCAGAAAAATCGCTATGACTTTTTCTGGCCAGGGAATGACCGTCAATACTGGATAATAAAGCCGCGTAAATACCTTCGCTGGCATCCAACAGGCGAGACAAGTTGTCTTCTACATCTTGTTTTTTTAAAACGATTTGTTTTTTATCCGACATAAATTAAAGCCTGTAGTCAAACGACTAAAAGGTGTCGTTGATTAAAGGTTCACAACACCCTTCCCCATAGTTTGGTACCAACAATATTCGCCAACGTTTACTATCAACAGCATTCCAACATAGCCAACAACGAAAACAACGTTTCTCGCATATCCTCTCTACTGCGCGGGTCCACCGGCATTACCGGATAAAACTGTCCGCTCGCTTCCAGATGCTGATAAATAGCGTCCTCACAGGCGGGATTTTCTTGTGCCCGAGTTATACCGATAACGGCCGAAGTTTCTTCGATAAATTGTTTAAAGTTACTGAGATAAATATCCAAATCCGCTATTGGATCGTCGCGAGTGGCATCGACCAAAATAATAAATCCCAGAGCACCTTCGGCGATGATTTCCCACATATGACGAAAGCGATCTTGTCCGGGCGTTCCGTAAACACGCACCACTAAGCCGTCCTCTAAGTCGATTTCGCCAAAATCGAACGCCACGGTAGTGGTTTCTTTTACAGAGGATAAATCATCGGTGGCTATTTGATCGGTAGATACCGGCGGCCGATCACTGAGGGAATGAATCGCCGTCGTTTTGCCAACCGCCGCCGACCCGGTAATAACGATTTTGTATTCCACTAGCCTCTGGCTCCAAATTTGGCGCGCAATTTAGAAAACAATGGGTGTAAGGGATGATTATCTTTACGAGTATAGGCTATGCTCGAGCTGCGTTCTTTTTGAATTAACAAACCTTCCTCTAAGCACAACTGCAAAAAACATTTAACCGCCGACTCGCTCAATCCAACTCTATTAACGACATCTGCCACTGACAGTGGTTGCTTTAACAACACAGCGCAAATTCGGGCCGAACCCTGTGTGGATTTTAATATTTCGGGCGCTGGCCAACGGCGCAGCCGAAAAACGGTTTCCACCGGAGCATACGCTTGCTCTGGTAATTCAAAATTATTGGCTTGTTGATCTTCTTGCTCACTAAGTAACGATAAACACTTTAATATTGAGGCAGCGCGCAGCGGTTTCGTCAGGACCGGATAACCGGCGTCCAATTGTCGATTACCATAAGTAACGATTTGATCGGCCGTGCCTTTTATTTCATCAAAAATATCATCGTCTGGGTATTGGTCCACATCAATGACCGCCACCTGGGCACTGGCACCACCAACAACATCCCATTGATAAGGTGTTTTATTCGATAACAACGAAATTAAACTGGTAAAAACCAATTCATCATTACGACTAAAACCGTAGAGCTTTATCGTTTTATTCATCAAAGCCGTTATTTCCCAATGCTTTACGTCGAAAACAACTAAATAAAACCGCGCGTGATCAATTTCCCGAACTTTCTGTTAAAGGGTAGACGCATTTTGAACATTCGTTAAAACCGAAATATATCAGCGCATTTGCTGCTTGTTTAATTTAGATCTAACACACCGTAAAACGGCCGCCATTTGTGAAATAGTTTTATTTTAAATTGCAAAAAATACAGCTTTTACCCCGTTTAAGAATAAATAAAACTCAAAAAACAGGCACCCCCACCGAAAACCTTTCGCGAAATTTATAAATGCTAATTTTGGTGTCAAACGCCACGCCCTTGTCGCATTTCTTACAAGCTACGCGCAATTTTTTCACTGATTTTCAAGCAGTTAGCAATGGAACATGGGTTGCAGCACTGATCACTAAATAGAAATGAGTGAATCAAGTTCTCTGACCCAATAGGCAACCGGATGAAGCTTCATATTGATCGGCATACAGCTATTACTCTGTTTGATGCGTTTCCTGACACACAGCAATGGCGTGAACAATTACAATTGGCGGGCAGAATAGAAGTATCACCCGATGCCTTAGAGCCATCGCATTTAGTATTTTTGGCTGATCACTACGCGGAACAGAACGCCAACAAACATGCGATTATGCGGGCTTTAATGGCACTGCCAGAGCGGATTACGGCCGACCACCAAGACCTGGAACAGTGCTTGGTGGAAGTTATAGAATATTTGTACACTGATATTATTCGCGGCTGGTTGTTTTTGGTGGATAAAGACGGCGCACTACTGCCCTACGCAGTTAGCCGTATCGATTACAACGCCACCAGCGGCGAAGATCAGGCGCGCATTCTCATTGAGTTAAAAGCCAACAGTCGCGCTAAATTAGCAACCCAGCAAGTCATTTTAACCGAGCGAGATTTATCCACCACATCCACACCCGCCAGTATTTTATTAAGCAAGGGCTACTTAAAAGAAACGCCCTTATTAATTACGCAATTCGATCAAGCCGATGCGCAATACCAACAATGGCGTGCGAGCAGTGGCGAGCAGTTCTCTGGTTTAGGCACGGGAATTTATGCCGAAGATCCGTCGTCGAACGTACGCAATACCGATTGGACCCGAAAACCGCGCGTAATTTTATCAACCACCGGTACCGCCGCGCGATTAGTTAACGATGAATCGGTAATCGCCCAACGCGAGCTAACGTTACAGCAGTCGGGTAATATTCTCAGAACTCTGGTTAAAAAGATTGACAGAAATTCGCCTTTTACACTCGAGACGGAAAAACAATTGACTCGTTTTGCCGAAACAGACTGCGGTAACGCATTTGTAGAGATTCCCATCCACGGTTTTATTTTAATGTTCCACCTGGAGTTACATCATCACCTGTGGGTACACGTGGATTGTTTAGCGCCGTATCAATATCAGCCGGAGCTAAAAGATAAACTGGTCCTTCCTCAGGAACACGTGGAATTAATTGACATTTTAACCGCCGATATGGATCTGTTAATGGAGGATATTGTCGCCGGAAAATCAGGCGGCACCACGGTACTTTGCAGCGGCCCGCCCGGCGTGGGCAAAACGTTAACCGCTGAGGTTTACGCAGAAATTATCGAGCGACCATTATATCGCGTTCATTCGGGTCAATTGGGATTAAACGTTGCGGAGATGGAAACCCATTTAAAAGAAGTGCTGATTCGCGCTCAGCGCTGGGGTGCGGTAATGCTTATTGACGAGGCCGACGTGTACATTAAACGGCGCGACGATAACTTAACCATGAATGCTGTGGTTGGTGTGTTTTTGCGTGTTTTAGAATATTTTAATGGCCTGCTATTTATGACCAGCAATCGCTTAGACGATATCGACGAGGCTATTATTTCCCGCTGCATTGCCATGATTCGCTACCAGTCGCCCAATGTGGACGAGCGCGCGCAAATTTGGCAGGTAATGGCACAGCAATTCGGCCTACCACTGGCGGAGCAACAAACCCAGCAGTTGGCTGAGCACTTTCCAACAACCAGTGGCAGAGACATTAAAGGCCTGGCCAAGCTGGTGGCTCGATTTTGTCAGTACCGCAAAGCCGAGCCGACCCTGGCAATTTTTGAACACTGAGCAAAATTCCGAGCCATCGAAACGGCCAGCTAAGCCCAGGCACTTATTGGCGCGCGAGCGTTTACCATTCTCCCACATTGGCCATGGAGGCCCAGGGTTCTTGCTTTGGTAAGGCATCACCTTTTTGCAAAAGCTCTATGGAAATGCCGTCCGGCGAGCGAACAAAGGCCATGTGGCCGTCTCTCGGGGGACGATTAATGACAACTCCAGCATCCTGTAAACGCGAACAAGTGCTGTAGATATCGTCGACCAAGTAGGCCAAGTGGCCAAAGTTTCGCCCGCCGCTGTATTCCTCGGGATCCCAGTTGTAAGTAAGCTCTATCATCGGTGCTTTTTTGCTAATCGCAGCGTCTTTGTCTTCGGGTGCTGCTAAAAACACCAGAGTAAAACGCCCCTGTTCCACGTCTTTGCGAAAAACTTCCACCAATCCTAACGCTTGACAATAAAAATTCAGCGACTGATCCAAATCGGTTACACGGATCATGGTATGTAAATAGCGCATCACACCCCCCAAGGTTTTAAAAGTTGTTTTAGATCAATTGAAATGCGTACAGCGAGCTTACTGGAATTATCACTGTATTTATATTTAATCCAGATCAATTTTTTTATTCTTCTACTAGTTAGCCTTCTCCCCAGAATGTACCAAAGGAGAGAATACCCAATGAAAATGGCTAAACAACTTGTAGCAACCACAGCAGCTTCACTATTAGTTCTATCGCCACTGGCCATGTCTTATGAGGCCGGAGAAATTGTTCTACGCGCCGGAATTACCACCGTTTCGCCGGATTCATCCAGTGACAATGTCCAGTTTAATGGTGATGATATTAACAATACCGGCGTTGATGTAGGTTCCAGCACACAGCTTGGTCTAACAGTTGAGTACCTATTTACGAAAAACATTGGGCTGGAACTATTAGCAGCAACACCGTTTGAACACGATGTAGAAGGAGAAGGCGACCTCTCAGGAGTTGATATACTTTCAGCCAAACAGCTGCCGCCTACACTGAGCGTTATCTATCATTTCGACACCTTAGGTGCATTCGAGCCCTATGTTGGATTGGGTATTAACTACACAACGTTCTTTGACGAAGAAGTAGATGATGATTTGGGTGAAGCCGATGCCACACTAGATGACTCTTTTGGCTTTGCCTTACAAATCGGGGCAGATTACCACCTGAGTGACAAATGGCTGCTAAACGCATCCGTACGATATATCGACATTTCCACCACCGCCGAAATTCGTGATTCTTTCGGTGACGAATTGTCTGTGGATGTGGATATCGATCCCATCGTTTGGACCATTTCCGGTGGCTACCGGTTTTAATATAGGAAACTCTGATTAACTCATCCCTGAGTTAATCGCCGTGCGGTAATTGAAA
>CAYFFE010000094.1:0-14438 GCA_964342265.1 uncultured Cellvibrionaceae bacterium
ATCTGGATTTATTAAAAAGGTTTCCTGCAACCGCAATACCCTATCTTGGCGGACAAGGGTTGGATGGGCGCAATGGGAATTTGGCCGAGCAAGAGCCGGAATTAAAACTCATTGAATTTGATGAAAACAGTGTGAAGGTCGCCCTGGGTGATAGGGTAATTAACTATGTTGTGCTTGCTCGGGGCGACTTTAATCGTGATGGCTATCAAGACCTGTTTATTCGCTTAGAGTGGTATATAGCAAGCGCCTTTAGTGAGGGCTTTGACTGGGTGGTATTAACCAAGTTATCGCCAAGCGCCCAACCCGTAATGTTGTGGCGTAAATAAAGTAGATTGTTGTAGGTAAGGATTTACCAAAGGGCCTAATCCTATGAACGCCGGTATGGAAAACAAACTAAAAACGTTAATAAAATGCACCGAAAGTACGCCTGCTATAAAACAACAAGAGCCAGGAAGAATGCGAGCAAAGTACCTAAGGCAGGCTTAGGCCATTTTGGTTGAAGGGGCTGGTTACTGAGAAAATTGTAGCTTTTGCTGTGTAGAATAGCTTTTTGTTTATTTCTACTTGGCGCTGTAATTTTTATGCTCTTAATAAAGTTTTTAATTAGTATGATTCAATTTTAAAAATTAGCTGTTAAAGATAAATAAAATCCACGCCCCGAATGATGCGGTAGCGAGTTAACTTCTGTGCGATTAATGCTCGGGAAATAAATCGGTTCATTCAATAAATTATCTGCGTATAAGGTAACTTCATACGGGTTTAGCTTGCTGTTGCTTAATAGTTTTCCTAAGTTGCCGTTTAGGTTTGCGGTCACCAATAGGTAATCGTCTGCATCCGAATTAACTGGGTTTGCAGCGGATTCGTTTTGCAGGCTAGATTCGCCAAAATAACTTATAAAAATCCCGGCGGTGGTGTGGTTGGAAAATGTGTAATTGGCGCCTGTTTTAAACGTGTATTTGGGGGCGAAGGTTACACCACGGGTGCCGTCATCCGATTTATTGATTTGATAACTCGCATTACTGGTAACCGACAGCCGTTTGGTAAGTTGGCTCGATGCTTCTAATTCAAAGCCTTGGTATTCAATGGAGCCCGCATTAATCACGAGTATTGGCGGGCCGGGGACTCTGGTAATAATCGATTGTTGTTTACTGTTAAACAGCGTCAGTGAAAATTGGTTGGCCTTGTTTTGGTAGCTAAATTGTAGGTCTAGGGTTTCTATGGTTTCTGGCTCAAGTGCTGGGTCGCCCATAATTGCGGGTATATTAATAAACCGCTCTAACGGGGAGGCCTCGCGGAAGGCTTCGCTGTACAGTAATTTGGTCGTCCAATTGCGTGACAGTTTTACAATGGCACCTAATCGAGGAGAGAAGCTTTCATCCGCTTGATCGGGAATATGGTATTGAGTGCCTGCGATTAGTTTGAGCCAGTTGTTTGTTTGGTAATCTAATTGAACATAGGTACTTCTCGATAAGGAATTATATTCGTTTACGCCACGCTCTTGGCTGGCCTCAGCTACAGCGCCAATCAATAGGTTAATTTTTTCAGTAACCTTTCCTTTTACTGTGGTTTCTAAAAGATGGTTTTTGGCAACGACTGTGGTCGGTGGTGGGGTAGGTTCGGGTAGTGCTACCGCTTTGCTTCTAATTTCTGAGACGGTAATGTTTGACTCCAGGCTCCAGCTCTCGTTAAAGCTGTGTGTATAGCCTGCGTCGATAAATTTTCGTTCCCGCTCAGCTGTGGTGGCCGGGAAGGCAAAAATTGAGCGAACTGTGTCGTTAGTTGAGTTGGAATATAAGCTGTTTAGATGAAAGCCCTTATAGGCTAGGTTGGCCAGGGCTTGTACGCCGTCGGTGCCGGTTGGGTAATCACCCTGTTGTCCAAATTGATCGGTAATATTGGCGAAGGTATCGCCGTCTTTCTCTTGGTAGTTGAGGGCTCCATAAGCGGTAATGCCTCTGTCGTGCCACGAGCCAGAAGCGGCAAAGGCTTTGGTATTAAAATCGCCAATTCTTGCCGTTACTGTGGCAGGGGTTTTATCTTTGTTGTAGGTAACAATGTTGATGACCCCGCTAAACGCGTTGGTGCCATAGAGCACTGAGCCTGGCCCACGAATAATTTCTATTTTTTTTATGGCGTGAACCGGAAAAAGTTCATAAATATCGAGGTTGGCGCTGGAAATTGCGGCATCACGAATGGGGCGCCCGTTCAATTGCAATAGAACATTGTTGTCAACGTGAGAGTTACTAACGCCTCGTATAACCGCCTTATTGTGTGGCAGGAAGTTGGAACCAATAATTTGCAAATGGGTTTGTCGGTCTAATATGTCTCTAAGGTTTCTGTAACCGTACTTTTTAATGTCTTGCGCGGTTACCACAGAGACGATGGCAGGGGCCTCACTAATAGTTTCTTCTCGTTTCGAGGCTACTGAGATAGTGGCAAGCTGTGCCAGCGACAAATCAAATAATTGGGGTGCATCGGGTTGAGATTCCTCCGCAAAAGCATTTTTGTGCAATAGCAGCGATATAAATATTGCGAATATCAGAAAGTAATTATTCCCTGCCATGCTTGTGTGTGCCCACTAGAAATCATTCAAATTTGACTGCTTATAGCTTTGACTAAGGCGCGTAAATAATCAAGTTAATTAAATCGCACAAATTTATAAGCGTTTTAAAATTTGGATATAAGTTTTTTGAATATATGCTAATTTTGGCAAGTACTGAATATTGAGAGTGCTAATTATAGAGAGTGCTAATTATTGAGAGTGCTAACTAGAGCAAAAGCTAAATCTAATTAAAAATAAAAAGTAGAGATAATAATCTGAGGCTCGATGGGACGTACAAGCCTGTTTCGTTTAATTGGCGGTTCGTTATTTCGTTAAGCCTTTGGGGATTTATAACAGCCATAAAAAAACCCGGCAAATGCCGGGTTTTTTGAACCTGTATAACTAAGAAGAACTTAGCCGAACTGGTTCATGGTGTTGTCTTTACCAGAGGCTTTAAGTGCTGCATCACCAGAGAAGTACTCTTTGTGATCGTCGCCCATGTCGGAACCCGCCATGTTTTGGTGTTTAACACACGCAATACCTTGACGGATTTCTTTACGCTGAACGCCAGCCACGTAACCCAACATACCTTCTTTACCGAAGTACTCTTTGGCTAGGTTGTCGGTAGACAAGGCCGCAGTGTGGTAAGTCGGTAGTGTGATCAAGTGGTGGAAGATACCGGCTTCGCGAGAGGCGTCTGCCTGGAAGCTTTGAATGCGACGGTCGGCTTCAGCAGAAAGCTCGGTTTCGTCGTACTCGGCGCTCATTAGGTTGGCGCGATCGTAAGCAGATACGTCTTTACCTTCTTCAGTCCAAGCATCGAATACTTGCTGACGGAAGTTTAAGGTCCAGTTGAACGATGGGCTGTTGTTGTATACCAATTTGGCGTTAGGTACGGTTTCGCGAATGCGGTTAACCATGCCAGCGATTTGGCCAACGTGAGGCTTCTCGGTTTCGATCCACAGCAGGTCGGCACCGTTTTGTAGAGAAGTAATACAGTCAAGAACAACACGGTCAACACCGGTGTCTTTACGGAACTGGAACAAGTTGCTTGGCAAACGCTTAGGCTTCAACAATTTGCCGTTAGCTTTGATTACTAGGTCGCCGTTTTGGATGTCGTCGGCAGACTCGATGTATTCACCGTCCAAGAAGCTGTTGTACTGGTCGCCCAAGTCACCGGGTTCGTTGGTAACAGCGATTTGCTTGGTAAGGCCTGCACCCAAAGAGTCGGTACGCGCAACGATAACACCGTCGTCTACGCCCAATTCCATAAACGCGTAACGTACCGCGCGGATTTTGGCTAGGAAGTCTTCGTGTGGAACGGTTACTTTACCGTCTTGGTGGCCACATTGCTTTTCGTCAGATACTTGGTTTTCGATCTGAATACAGCAAGCACCGGCTTCAATCATTTGCTTGGCGAGCAAGTAGGTAGCTTCTTCGTTACCGAAACCGGCATCGATGTCGGCAATAATGGGCACAACGTGAGTTTGGAAGTTTTCAATTTTGCTAAGCGTTTCGGTTTCTTTGGCCGAGTCGCCAGCGTCACGAGCGGCGTCTAGGTCGCGGAACAAACCACCTAGTTCACGAGCGTCAGCTTGGCGCAAGAAGGTGTACAATTCTTCGATTAGGCCAGATACAGACGTTTTTTCGTGCATGGATTGGTCTGGTAGTGGGCCAAACTCAGAACGTAGAGCGGCAACCATCCAACCGGAAAGGTACAAGTAGCGACGCTTGGTATCGCCAAAGTGTTTTTTGATGGCGATCATTTTTTGTTGACCGATAAAACCGTGCCAGCAGCCCAAAGATTGAGTGTACTGAGCGGTGTCGGCGTCGTAAGCGGCCATGTCTTCGCGCATGATTTTGGCGGTGTACTTGGCAATATCCAAACCGGTTTTGAAGCGGTTTTGGTAGCGCATACGAGTCACGTATTCTGGGTTGATCGCACTCCAAGTGCTGTTTGCGTCGATAGTTTTGCCGGCTTCGGCAATGCCTTCTTTGTAAGATTCCATAGGATGCTTCCTCTACATAATGAATAACTCAGACCGCTGCCGTGGCAGCAGTCCGAGAACAATGGAAAAGGTTAATTACGATTGTTTGGCTAATTGACGGTAGTGGTGTAACAGGGGCTCTGTGTAACCACTGGGTTGCTCTTTACCTTCAAAAATAAGCGCTTTGGCTGCTTTGAAAGCGAAGCTTTTGTCAAAGTTAGGCGCCATGTTTTGGTAGTTGGGATCGCCGGCGTTTTGCTCATCAACAACCGCGGCCATGCGCTCCAATACGGATTGCACTTGTGCTTCGTTGGTGATGCCGTGCTCAATCCAGTTGGCAACATGCTGACTGGAAATACGCAAGGTCGCCCGGTCTTCCATCAGACCTGCACCGTTGATGTCGGGTACTTTTGAGCAACCCACACCTTGGTCGATCCAGCGAACTACATAGCCCAAAATACCCTGGCAGTTGTTTTCCAACTCGCGCTCGATTTCGTCGGCGGTCAACGCGCTAGGATCTTCTAGCAGCGGCAACTCGAGCAAGCGTGTCACAGGATCTGGCTGCTCATCTTGCTTTTCTTTCAATAGGCCAAAAACATCTACCTTGTGGTAGTGGATAGCGTGCAAAGTGGCTGCGGTTGGGGAAGGAACCCACGCAGTGGTTGCACCGGATTGCGGGTGGCCGATTTTTTGATCCATCATATCGGCAAGCGCGTCTGGCATGGCCCACATGCCTTTACCAATTTGCGCACGGCCGGGGAAGCCGCACTGTACACCAATGGCAACATTTCGTTGCTCGTACGCTTGAATCCAGGTTTGTGATTTCAAGCGATTTTTGTGCATGAAAGGTCCGGCCTTCATGCTGGTGTGGATTTCATCACCGGTGCGATCCAAGAAACCGGTGTTGATGAAGAATACTCGGTCGCGAGCGGCCAAAATACAGGCGCCCAGGTTCATGGATGTGCGTTTTTCTTCATCCATAATGCCGAGTTTGATGGTGTTTTTAGGCAAGCCCAGCAATTGCTCTACGCGAGTGAAGGTATCGCAGGTAAAGCGCACTTCTTTCGGGCCGTGCAATTTCGGCTTGACAATGTAAATGCTGCCGGTGCGGCTGTTTTGGAACTGGCGGTCATCGGCAAGATCCAGGCTGGCAATCAGCGCGGTAACAACGGCATCCACTAAACCTTCGGGTGCGTTGTTGCCATCGGCGTCTTTAACCAGTTCGGAATCCATCAACAAACCAACGTTGCGCACCATCATTAACGAACGGCCCGGTAGGGTTACGTCGTTGCCCATGGGGTCAACGTAGTGTTTGTCGGCTTTAAGGCGACGAACAATGGTTTCGCCGTCTTTTTCGAAGTTGTCGATTAGCGAACCTGTAATTAAACCCAACCAGTTTTTGTACACCTCGATTTTGTCTTCGGTATCAACCGCGGCCACGGAGTCTTCGCAATCCATGATAGTGGATACGGCGGCTTCCATGTGGATGTCGCTGATCACGTCGCCGTGCTCGGTGCTCTGACCACTGCGAACCAACTCAAGCTCAAGGTGCAAGCCGTTGTTGCGTAACATGATCGATTGCGGATCGTTGGCATCACCATCGAAACCGGCAAACTGGCCAGGGTTGGCTAAGCCTGTGGTTTTGCCATCGGCAAAGTAGGCTACCAAGTGGCTGGAGAACACGGAGTAGTGCGTGGCTTCGGTGTGCGAGCCTTTGTTCAGTGGGAAGCACTCGTCCAAGAATTTTTGGCAGTAGTGCACAACGGCTTCACCGCGCTTAGGGTTGTAGCCTGGGCCTGCGGCCAATTCGCCATCACTTGGGATGATGTCCGAGCCGTACAAGGCATCGTACAAGCTGCCCCAGCGGGCGTTGGCGGCGTTAAGGGCAAAGCGCGCGTTTTTAACCGGTACAACAAGTTGAGGACCGGCCATAGTGGCGATTTCGGCATCGATGTTTTCGGTGCCAATTGACTCCGGCAGTGCTTGTGGCAGCAGGTAGCCGATTTCTTGCAAGAAGCGTTGGTAAGCTTCTGGCGTAATATTTCCTCTATTCTCTTCACACCACTGATCGATTTGTTTTTGCAAATCGTCTCGGATCGCCAATAGGCGGCGATTTTCCGGTGTAAGGTCGTCGATTAACTGAATGAAGCCTTCCCAGAAGGAGTCCGCATTCAATTCAGTAAGAGGCAATACCTGAGTATCCAGAAATTCTACTAATTCTGGCTTTACTCGCTGATGCAGCCTTTCGTTGGCGGCTTGGTCACGTGCAACGGATTGAACCATAGCTGTGTTCCTTTGTGGAAAGTGGATTCGTTATCTAACGTTACACAGTGTAATATTAATTATGTTAAAATTTCACAAATAAAATTTCACAATGTGAATTTCACAAAAAGCAAAGAAATTATACAGGTAAAATTTCACAAGATGAAGAACACAAACAACCTGTTACGCAAGTCACACTTTTTGGGCACCAAAATACGAAACCTGCGTAAAAGCAACAGCTTAACTATGGAAGATCTGTCGTCGCGCTGTGTAAAAATCGACGCCGAGCAGGCTCCATCGGTGTCTTACTTATCGATGATCGAACGCGGTAAACGGGTGCCGTCTGAGGGAATGCTGGCGGTTATTGCCGAAGTGTTTCAAAAAGATATCAACTGGTTTTTGGACGACTCGCCCGCGCCAGAGGAGATTACGCCCACTAAAAGCAATCGCGGCGGTGTGGCCGGTATGGCGCTGGAGCCGCGGTTTTTGTTCTCCAACGACATTCTACAAATTGCCCTGCCCGAGATGATGGCGCAAACCGGCACCAGCGGTCGCCAGTTTGCCCAGCTGCTGATTCGCGCTTATCAGGAGTTTCATCGCAACCACTTTCCCGATTTGGAGCGCGCCGCCGAAGAAGTGGGGCAGAAGCGTATGCCCCTGGACGAGCACGACCTAATCGCCATTGCCGGGCGTATGGGCTTAGAGATTGACTGGTTTGACGCCTTGCCTGAGGAAATCGCCGACGAGATTGGCGTGCGTTCGCAAACGTTGGTGCGTTCCTACTTTGAGCCGCCCAACAAAATCTGCCTCAACCGCTTTTTACAGCGCCAGCCCGACCGCCTGAAATACGATTTGGCGGTGCACTTGGGCCACTGCACCCTGCACGACAAAGACGGGGTAAAAAGTTATCTGGTAACCGGGCGCAGTCAGAGCATTACCTTAAACCAGGGCGAGTTTGGCGTGGCCAACTCATCGGAGGTGAACCCGTTCGATATTCTGCAAGCGTGGCGCGATTTTGAATGCAGCTTTTTTGCCGGCGCGCTGCTGTGCCCGAAAGTACCGTTTCGCCAGTTACTTGATCGCATGGCCTACAGTGTGGATGTGCACAAAACCATCGGCGTAACGCCGGCGGTGGCCATGCGCCGGATGACCGCGGTGTCGCCCTATCCGCACTGGCATTATTTTGATGCCTATGCGCCGGGTACGCTTAAAGCGGTGTATCGCGGTAACGGTATTCCTCTGCCCTGGGGCAATATGCGCTTGGTGGAAGACGCCTGCCAGCATTGGGCGGTGTTTCGCATGATCAATACCGACAACAAAGCCAGTGGTTCACAGATTTCGGTAATGGCGGCCCCGGGGGGGCCACGAATCTATGCCTGTCAGTCGTTACGGGTGCAGGATTTGGCCGACAACAATCACGTCCTCTGTGCTGGCATCGATTTAACCCCAGCGCTGGATAGTCAGGGCCAAAATGGTCACGAATTGGCCGAAACCTTGCGCAAATCCTGCGTGGAGGAGGGTGGATCGGCTAAGATTCCAAAATCTGTCAGTACAGAGTTGCTCAGAACCGCTAAAATTTTAAATATTGGCTGGGTAGAATCCGGGCTGGCCAGCCGCGCTAGGGTCATTTGCTCGCGCGGTGCCGTGTGCCCGCGCGAGCCAAAGTGTTACGGGTAATTTCGGCGCTAAACGCCTCTAGCGCGCGCTTGTATCCGCCGTTGGGGTGTGGTCCTATGGCGGCGTTGGTGGCTCGGGCACTTCGCCTGCCTCGTATTCTCAATTCTCAAAAAGAGCAACTTCAGTGACTTATTGCCTAGGAATTAATGTTAATCAGGGTATCGTTATGGTATCCGATTCGCGCACCAACGCCGGTGTGGATAATGTCAGCAGCTACAGCAAAATGTGGCGCTACGGGGTACCGGGCGCGCGCCAATTCGTGATTTGCTCAGCGGGCAATCTAGCCACCACTCAGGCAGTCATTACGCGCCTGGAAACCGACATTGCCAAATCGGCGGAAGTGAGCCTCAATACCGTTGCGTCGCTGGCCGAAGCGGCGGCTTATTTGGGTAAGGTCAATCTGGAAGAACAAAACGGCACAACCGGCGGTGGGCCGCTGTTTAAATGCACCTTTTTGTTGGGTGGCGAAATTTTGGGCAGTGCCTGCGGTTTGTATTTGGTGTACGCCGAGGGCAATTATATTGCCGCCTCCAATCAAAAACCTTTTTTACAAGTGGGCGAGGCCAAATACGGCAAGCCCATTCTCGATCGAGTTATCGAGCGCGACACGCCCATCGAGAGCGCGGCGCTGTGTGGGTTGGTGTCGATGGATGCTACGTTGCGCAGTAATTTAACGGTGGGCCCACCTATCGAGCTGTACATCGTCAAGGCGGGCTCGCTGCAGCCCGGTTTTTATGCCTCTTATGCAGAAGACGACGAATTCCTCAGAAACCTAAGAGTCTCCTGGAACAGTCTTATGAAAGAAGCGTTTTTGAAGTTGGAGCCAGTTCCGGGTATTCCGCAGGTTTAAAACACGCTTAATCGACAAGACAACGGTTATTGCAGTATTTGTGAGGCGCCCATCGAGCGCCTGGAAGGGGTGGTTAGGTTTGTTTACAACAACAAAATAGGTGGGAAAAATTCGGATCAGTTGAGCGTGGAGCCGTCTTTGGCGGCGAAGGCTGCGTAATCTTCCGCCAGTGAGCGATTGGATGCGCGTCGATCCGATGATTTGCGTCGTTTGCGGTGAAAGAGATCGATGTTCATGTCTCTACAGCGGTCGGCTTCGATTCTGCGATCTCGGCCACGACGACGATTAACGAAAACAAGTGGGCTTTGTGATGAACAGCGATTAGCTGGCACGGTCTATCTCCTTTCTTACTTCAAACAAAATCTCCGGTCGTTCTAAACAGCAGTAACTCCAGTAAAAAGCAGTATAGATCATGAAACCAAGTGTAAATGGATTTTGTTATCTCATTTTGTTATGACTGGTTTTTGGCAAATTTCCAAACAATCTCGCTTGAATCTTGAAATATTAAGTGTGTGATTTGCATCACATTTTATTGCGCTGGTTTACAGTTGACATAAAAACTTAGTTGGAATGTAACCTAGTTTAAAAAGAAAATTGCAAATGGCGCTCTTTTTGCTCTTTGGTTACAAAGTCCATGAATTTGGTGTTTGAAACTCACAATCGCCCAATCAGGATCGGCAACAATGAACAAACCCATCGAAACCGCCATTCAAACCAAACTGGCTCAAAATTTATCGCCCAGCGAATTGCAGGTAATTAACGAAAGCCATATGCACAACGTACCTCCGGGTTCCGAATCGCATTTCAAAGTGGTGGTAGTGAGCGATCAGTTTGCCGATAAACGTTTGGTTCAGCGCCATCAGTTGGTGTATCAAGCGCTTAGCGAAGAATTACAAGGCGGCGTGCATGCCCTGGCCATTCACGCCTACACCGACGAGGAGTGGCAGCAGCAGGGCACGGCACCGGCTTCGCCGCAATGCATGGGCTAAGCTCGAACTGCCGCCGTTGGGTTATTCGTGCTGATCGAGCAATTTTGCTTGGCATTGGGCGCTAAGTTAGTCGCCAAAGCCACAATCTGTGTATAAAATGCCCATCCTTTTACAGCCGTACCCTGTTTACGCCAGGGCGGATTAACGTTGTTGTGAAATAAAGGTGTGTGCTTTATGAGCATTATTGTGGCGGCGATGTACCGCTTTGTGGCTTTGCCGGATTACCAAGATCTGCGCGAGCCGTTATTGAGTTTTTGTGTAAGCCGAGACATTAAAGGCACTTTGCTGTTGGCGGCCGAAGGCATTAATGGCACGGTTTCGGGAACGCGAGAGGGCATTGATGCCTTGCTCAATTACCTGCGCCAAGATCCTCGCTTAGAGGCCATTGAGCATAAAGAATCCCTTCACGAAACGCTGCCGTTTTACCGCATGAAGGTAAAACTCAAAAAAGAAATCGTTACGATGGGCGTCGAAGGTATCGATCCCAACAAAGTGGTTGGCACCTATGTTGAGCCCAAAGATTGGAACGATTTAATTTCCGATCCCGACGTGGTGTTGGTGGATACTCGCAACGATTACGAATGCGCTATAGGCACGTTTAAAAACGCCATCAATCCCAAGACGACAACCTTTCGCGAATTTCCCGAGTACGTTAAAAACCATTTAAATCCAGCCGAGCACAAAAAAGTTGCCATGTTTTGTACGGGCGGTATTCGCTGCGAAAAATCCACGGCTTATTTAAAAGAGCAGGGTTTTGACGAGGTGTACCATCTGAAAGGTGGCATTTTAAAATACTTTGAAGAAGTACCCGAAGCTCAAAGTTTGTGGGATGGTGAATGTTTTGTCTTCGATAACCGCGTGGCGGTTGATCACAACTTAGAGAAGGGCCAATACGATCAATGCCACGGTTGTCGCCGGCCCATTACCGAACAGGACAAGCAATCGCCTCACTATCAAAAGGGCGTGTCTTGCCCGCATTGTTTCGACCAGTTAAGCGAAGAACAACAAGCACGTTTTAAAGAGCGGCAAAAGCAAATTGAGTTGGCCGCCAAACGCAACCAAGCGCACATCGGTGCGCCCCCGCCGGCTCGTCAGTTAAAGCACGTCAATAAAGCCGACTTTTAATAGTCGATAGCTTCTAGCCGATCGCATTTTTCTACACCTGTAATTTTTAACTAAAAAAGTCACGGCACCACTGAATAGTATTTTCTGTTCAGTGGTTCGTATTTTTGCGCTCGATATTTACGTTATTATTTTTTGACACGAAAAGTGCTAGTGCAGCAAAGCTGTGATGTTTCTCAGACAAATTAGTTATAAGTTTTGCAACTTTTCCATGTAAAATAGTGTAAATGGGTTGGGGAGAGGGTATTCCCAGGTTTAAAATTGCGCGAAAAATTTATCTTACAAGTTAGGTATTTATGACAGGCATCAACTTTGATGACTGGGAAGTGAATTTGGATCGCCTTTCGGCGACCCACGCCAGTGGATTCACTTTGTCGGTTGAAGGCTCGGTTCGCAATCCTTCCGCCGTTCACCCAGGCCCTTTCCCCAAGCACCTATCTGCCCTTGAGCAAGTGCGTCTGTTGCGCCACGGCGTGGAAGCTCTGGCCAAAGCGGGCAAGCGCGAATCGCGCGCTCGACCAGCACCAAGGGTAATCAATCGACCTCCA
Organism: uncultured Cellvibrionaceae bacterium; assembly: GCA_964342265.1. Taxonomy (GTDB): domain Bacteria; phylum Pseudomonadota; class Gammaproteobacteria; order Pseudomonadales; family Cellvibrionaceae; genus Halioxenophilus. The sequence goes on from CAYFFE010000094.1 coordinate 11,979, forward strand.
GTAGATCCCAATCGCCCCAAAAAGGATTTACTGACGCTCAAGCGCAAACCCAGCGTTGAGTAATTGCCTCACGCTAGCGCGTCTTTCACTAGCGCCAAGTTGCTTTCTGATAACGGCAATTGCAGGGCATGCTCGTGGCCTTTGGCCGACATCTTGCGCCAGGTTTTTTGGATAATGCTGATCAGCTTGTCGCGTTCGTGCCCGGCGGCAAAGCCTTCCAAATAATGCTCTAAAAAAACCAGACAAATCACATCCTCCAGCGCTTGCACTTGAGGGTCGGCTTTAAGTTTGGTTTTGGTGAGCAACTGCTTAACGCGCGCTTGTTCTTCTTCGCTGTAGCCTTGCTCGGCCATTAATTCGGCTGTGGTCTCGGCGTGCATTTTACCCAGCTCCGTTCGCCACTGTTTGTATCCGGGTTTGGTTTTTGGGTAGGCATCGCGGGGTATTTTCCAGCGTTGAATGTGTTGCGCGCGAGCGGCAATTTGCAAAACCTCCGGCGCTTGTGGATCGAATTGCGCCAGTTGCCGGCTCATTCTCTGACCGTAAAGCCATTCTTTGGGCTGTGCTTGCCCATCGCAAATCTCGCTGTTGGGATCTTGTTGATTCAGCGCATCAATGGCGGCGAGGGTGTTTTCTAGGCGGGTGCTGCTCATGGGATTACCTTTTCAAGTAGGGGCTCAAAAAACTCCGGCACAATTTTCGTAGCGGGGCCGTAGTGCTGTTCGTGAAAATAACTGGCCCCGGCAGAGGCTTCTAAATTCAGTTCAACGGTGTGAGCGCCGTAGGATCGAGCCATTTGCTGGAACCCAGCGGCTGGATAAACGTTGCCAGAGGTGCCAATGGAGACAAACAAGTCGCAGCTGGCTAAAGCCTCTTGGATTTCATCCATGTACAGCGGAATTTCGCCAAACCAAACAATGTGCGGTCGTAAAGTGCCGGCACTGCCGCAGCAAGAGCAGGTCTCATCGCTGTACAGCGGTGTTGTGCGATCAAAAATCTTGCCGCTGCCCGCGCAGCGCACTTTGAGCAACTCGCCGTGCATGTGCAGCAGGTTTTGGCTGCCGGCTCGATCGTGCAGGTCGTCGACATTTTGGGTAACCAGCGTGAAGCGACCGGGGAACTGGCGTTCAAACTCCGCCAGATACTCGTGCGCGGCGTTGGGTTCGGCGTCTTCTACCAGTTGTTGCCGCCGTAAATTATAGAAGCGTTGCACTAATGCGGGATTGGCCGCGAAGGCTTCCGGCGTGGCAACCTCCTCCACGGAATGGTCCTCCCACAATCCATTGTTGTCGCGAAACGTTTTTAGCCCGGATTCGGCAGAAACGCCGGCACCAGTTAGCACTACGATGGATGTGGGGGTTATTTCACCGGTCATATTAATCCCTGGTTTTTTAGTGGTTAATGCGGGGCTGGGTGACTGTGTGGAGTCTATTTTTGTTGAAAAGAACCTGCTTCGCAACGGCTGGGAATATTTCGGCGCACAAAAGATTACAGACTGTGCCTTTTGCCCGGGTTTCGACTTTTTGATTTTAATTATTCCCCATCTCGCCGATAACCTGGGTAAGCGGATCACAGAGCCGTATGCGGGAAAATGGTTGCCACAGCTCTTTAGTTGCCCAATTTGGGTGATAACGGCGAGCTAGGCTTTGTTTTACAGGCCTTCGGCGCGGGCTTTTCCCTGTTTATTCTACACAGTCATATAGGAAGCAATTATCGTGGAAATGAGCATTGCTAATGAAAACCGTCGCTTGCGCGAGATTGTCCAGCAATTACTCGATCGCATCGACGAGAATCAAAAGATTCAACGTCACTTCCATGCGTTTGAGTTAAAAATTCTCAGCGCCTGCGGTATTCACGAATTATTAAGCCTGATATTGGATGAATCCTGCCGCCATTTTCGGTTAGCCAGCGCCAGCTTGCTGTTGGTGGATGAGCGCGGAAATTTCGAGAAACTGTTCGACAAGGTGCAGATTGGCAATTTTCACAATCGCCTGCAATTGCGCCAGAGCCCGGATTTTTACCACAAAATTTACCCGGCCAATCCCCGTGTGATGCTCGAAGAGGTGGATGTGCTTACTGCTACGCGTTTATTTCCCGGAGCGCCCAATGTTGGCAGTGCAGCTTTTATGCCTTTAATTCGCCAGCACAAAGTGATGGGCAGTTTGCATTTCGCCAGCAGCGAGACGGATCGGTTCTGCCCATCCAAAGAAACCGATTTACTCGAACACTTGGCGGCGGTGAGCAGCGTGTGCATCAGCCACTGCTTGGCGCGCGAGGAGCAAGAGTTGCAGCAGGAGATTGACCCCAAACTGCAAATCGGCAGTCTCAAATACTTGCAGCGGGCTCTGGCGCGTGAGTTAGATCGCACGGCGCTGGCCAATGGTTATGTGGCCTGTGTGGGGGTAGAGCTCGATTTTCCCGAAGATGAGTTGGATCAACCCTTGGTGCTAACGGCAACCG
>CAYFFE010000095.1:0-2482 GCA_964342265.1 uncultured Cellvibrionaceae bacterium
AGCGTGGCTGTGTTGCCCAACATAAATTCGCGACCCGCCAAATGGCCATCGACTATTTTCCACAGGTTGGCCACGTTATCGGCGAGCGCCTGCATTCCAGCCTGTTTGGTCTGACCTTCATCCATAATACCTTTTAATGCAAACAGCTTGCTGTAGGCCGGATGCAAAGTAGCGTAGTTAAACATCAACCACTGCACAAACTCGGGGTTTTCGGTCAGAGTTTTATCGCCATGCTCGCGCAAAAGATGTAAAGCAATGGCCGATCCCTCGGTTAACAGTGTTTGCTCTGTTTTAAGTGCGGGCACCTGATTGGTGGGCACCAGTGCCGAGTAGTTATCAACTTGGTCGCGCAACGCAATATTAAACGGCACATTGAGTTGATTTAACAACGTGTGGATGCCCGTAGAACAGGTGCCTGGAATCGTATAAAGCGTGTACATAATACCTCCTGACGTTTTAATAAACTCTGATTCGCTCAGAGCCGGATAAAACTTTAAAAATTGGAATCAAAAACAACGGTTTTCGAGTTATTTTTTCTCGGCCAATACTTTGCGATATTCGGCAGCGGGTAAACCGCCAATGCCCCAATTAGCCATGGGCACTTCATCGATAATGACAAAAGTCGTCGCCGGATTTTTATTGAGCACTCGCTGAAGTAGCTCGGTAGAGCCGGCAATTAATTCTGCCTTTTGCTCATCGGTAACGTTTTCTTCGGTAATTTGAATATTGACGAATGGCATTGCTTTAAGCTCCTCTGTGGTAAATGAATAGGCGGCGAAATGCAGTAAACGATACTCCCACAGCCACCGGGTTTAATGTGCAAGCCTTGATTTAATGGGACTGCACGCGTGAAAAATGAAATAACTTGTTGATAATTTGCCAGCGGCCTTCGGTGTGTACCAAGCTTAAAAAATCCGTAAAATATTTTTCGCCAATAGCACAGTGCACCTTAGCCAGTGCGGTTTCCGGCCCCGCCACATCAATAGCAACTATGTCGTCCACCCGTCGCTGATTTTCTGAGGCCGGTGCGCGCCGCTGTTTTACACGCTGAAAATAATCCGCCATGTTTAAATACTGCCATTGGCCTTCACAAGCACACACGTAACGTGCTTGCGGATGAAATACATTGGCCAGCAAATTAACGTCGCCAAAGTACAATCCGTCGAAGTAGTCCTCCAACATCTCTCGAATGGCTAAGTTTGCAGAATTTGAGATTGTTACAGTTGTGTTGTTCAAAATATGCAACCCCCTGTTAAAAACCATCGACAGAAAGGTTACGCTCAACTACACTGCCGATAAATTCACACAAAACGCATAAATGGCTTGCACAAATGCACAACTGGGATGATTTTCGCTTTTTCTTTGCCGTGGCGCGGCACGGCAGCTACTCGGTAGCCGCCAAAGAACTGGGGGTCAACCACAGTACGGTATCGCGCCGCATTCAAATATTGGAGGAGCGCCACGGTGTACGCCTGTTCGAACGCACCCGTACCGGCTACACCTTAACCGAGGCAGGCTCATCGATTTTTGAGGTAATCGAGCAGGTCAACGACAGCACTCTCAAGGCTTCGAGGGTATTGCTGGGCCAGGATTCTCGATTGGAAGGCAGAATTAAGTTAACCATGCCCCACGATTTATTCGAATGTTGCATGGCCGAGCCTTTAAAAAAGTTTTGCGATCAGTACCCAGAGATATCACTGGAACTTTCCGTCACTCACGGACTGCGCGATTTAGCCAACCGCGAGGCCGACATCGCCGTGCGCTTTACGCCCAATCCACCGGAATACGCCGTGGGAACACGTATTACCCGTATTCAACACGGTATATACGGCCACAAAACCATTAAGTTTGAAAAGCAAACGCCTATTGTTATTTGGGGGGGAGACAAAGCCTTGCCTAAATGGGCCAGCGAGAATTTTTACAATCCTTATATAGCTTTGCAGGTAGATGATTTGGCCAGCGTTCACGCTGCGGTGGTTGCCGGGTTTGGTTACGCGCGCATGCCCTGCTTTTATCCAGACTCCGTTAACCACGATCTGGTGCAACGACTGCCTATTAGCCAGCCGCTTTCAAGCTGGGGCGCTTGGCTACTGAGCCACGTGGATTTACGCAACACCGCACGCATTAATGCCTGTAAAGCGTATTTAAAAGAGGCATTAATCGAATCCATACCATTATTTACAGGTCAGCTATCCAGCCAATCGGAGGTTTCGGCCAAGGTTACCTAAACTGCGCATAAACGCTGTTGTAAAAGTGTATTGGTAACGCATTCTAGAAAAATTCTTAATAAAAAATTGGGGAACTCAATTTTTTAAATAAACGCTATTTCTTTTAATAAAAAGTTCCTACAAAAAAGTAAAAAAAACCGGGCCATAGGACCCGGTATAGAGCTTCTAGCGGTACAACTAACTAGCGAAAAGGTGATTTACTCGAAATTACTAACCAAAATTACTAACCAAAATTACTAACCAAAATTACTAAC
>CAYFFE010000095.1:2582-14089 GCA_964342265.1 uncultured Cellvibrionaceae bacterium
AAATTACTAACCAAAATTACTAACCAAAATTACTAACCAAAATTACTAACATAGTGGACAATGTCACGCAGAGTTAGTTCACCGTCACGATGAGCGATGCAAGGATCGGGCTTCCAAGCCTCACCGTCTTCTTTCGCTTTTAAGAAGCTATCGCACTCAACCAACATGGTGCCAAACACTTCCATCAAAATGGCCGAAGCCACTGGCCCCAACTGTTGGCCATTATTAACAACGCCGGCTTCGCGCATTAAATAGAAGAACAACGGCGTGTGTTGAGCTATTTGATCGCCACAGTCCAAACAATCCCAACCGGGAATTTCATTGAACTTAAGATCTTCGCAAGGATCAATCGGATAACCTTTATCGGCCAACGCCTTGGCAATGGTTTGACCACTGGGCAAACCTAGCACATAGCTGCGCAGCAGGTTACGAAACGCCAACGAGCGATCATTCGAAATAGCGTTGCGACCCACAACCGGATCGGGCAAGTGAATAAGTTCATCGGCAAGTAGGTGATCGATGGCTTTGGAATCCACAAAGGATACGCAAGGCTCTACGTCTAACAAGAAACGCCAATCGACAGTCAGCTCCGGCGGTACTTGACCAAAACCTAGTGTACCGAATCGCTCATCAAACAATTCAATGGCCGGGAAATTTTCGTTTACGGGATAAACCGAACGTACCATGGAGTGGCCAAAACGATAGGCTGCTACAGAGAATTCCACCGGCATGCAAATACGCCCAGCATGAACAAGATCGCAGAATGGGTAATCGCGTTCCGAACGTTTTTTACAGGCGTTTTCAACAATTTTAGGTTGAGCATAGGCGTATACTTTGGGATCACAAACGCGCTTTAAGAAATCATTAAGTACAATGTATTGATAGTGATAACGTACGTCTTCCTGGGCTTTTTCAAAACCGCGCCCCACTAAACGCAAATTGTGGAATTTTAAAAATAGTGTTTGTAATTGCGAGACAAATAAGTTTTCGTCGTTGCGGGGATCACCAATTAAAGCGCGTCCATCGCGGTTGCGCGGCACATCGTTGGGGTTTTCTACGCCTTCAACTTCGCTGCCCACTAAAAGTCGGCCCGGCTGGCTTTCATCAAACATAAATGGGCTGGCTTCTGGACCAAAGCCGTACACACAATCCAAATCCAACGACGCTGAACGCAAATTAGGAAGATTGCGTACTTCTTTGCCCGAAAGGGCTTCGCCGTGCAAAGCGGTGCTGGTATCTAACGTTACATCATGATCGACAAACTGTGCGAAAAAAGTATACGCAGCGGGAATATCACAATCGCCAGAGCTGTTATCAAAATCGTGCATGATGCTACCCACACCACCCAATGCCGCTGCAACCTGCTCGGCTTCGCACTGGTTTTTAATGCCGTAGTCATCGGCCCAACTGGTTAACGCATCCTTGCCAAATAATTCACAAAAATTACCCAAACTTGCGTGGCTGCAGCCTTTAGCTTTCGAGGTTCCGTGCATTGGTTTCTTTTTATTCATCGCGCTTAACTCCTTGTTTTCCATGATTAAAGGCCAGTGAATACTGGCGTTTGAACACCCTCGGGCCTGTGACTAACATCCGACAGATAAAAAGATAGGCATTTCTATGAACTCGAAATCCGTATAAATTCGAAAGCTTTAAGAATTCAAAACCTATAAGAATTCGAAACGTCTACGAACTCGAAAACCTAAGGTGCGAGACTGCCAATCGTGTAATTTGCCTGTATTGGACTCCAAGGTCTGTTAACACCCAATTAACAAAAGCCCAGTCACTCGGTTATTCCCTGACTCGTTTGTGCGAAATGCTCGCTCGACATCTCATCAATAAGGGTTAATCACTACAGTTCGTCACCTAACTGATTATTGTTCTTGTTGATAATACGATAGATGACAACCCGAAAACGACGGAGGATAGAAAGAGAGGAAGTTGATTAAGGAACCTCTGATTAACCCAGAAGTTCCTTAAGTCTTTAACCTTAATTAAAGAATTACGTACAGTGATTCATGCAGTAATACGAGAATTAACAAATCACCACAAGTTAATCCACACAACCGAATATTCCACAAGACCCGATTACCCCACAAGGCCCATTAAGTCAAAAAATCCCAACCCGCTAATTGTCCGCGAGATTTTTTTGGGTAGAGGATAATCCCAATAGCGCGGCAGCGGCGACCAACGCCCCTAAAGCCATAAACGCAGAGACGATTTCCAAGGGCTGACCTGTAGCAAATAAATACCCGGCAAAAATTGGCCCGAGCGCGGCTCCGCCACGACCAAAACCAATAACAAAGCCGGTTCCACTGGCTCGTATACGTTCGGGAAAACGCTGAGCGAACATTGCGTACATGCCCACCACGGCGGAATTAGTAAAAAACCCTACACAAGCCGCACCAACTGTTAAGGTGGCCAAATTTGTAGCCAACAAACCAAAGACGGTTACCGAAATTGCTGAGCCCGCCAGCGTGGCCAGCACCAAAGCACGCAGATAAAACTTACGCGTCAAAAAGCTTAATAACAGCGAGCCGGCAATGCCGCCAATGTTGGCCCACACCAGCACACCACCGGCGCTGGAAGCCGAGTAGCCCAAATCGACCACAATTTTGGGCACCCACTTTAAAATAAAATAGAACGTAATAATGTGCGTAAAATAAGCCAGGGTTAGCAATATCGTGGTACGCACAACCGATGGCGCGAACAACTCTCTCAACCCCGAGGAGCGCTCATGTTTAGCCCAGTATTCGAGCGATGCCACCGGTTTATGGCCGATTTTTTTTAATACCGCATTTACTTTGTGCAGCGCATTGGGCGATGACTGCCGGCTCAAATAGCCCACCGATTCTGGCAAGCCAAAAATTACCCACGGTAGAAACGCCAAACTTAACAAAGCACCAAAAACAAACACCGAACGCCAGTCGAAATACACCAGCAACACCGAGACGATGGAACCACCAACAACAACCCCCAAGGGGTAACCGGTGGCCATCCAAGAAACCACCATGCTGCGATTGCGCTCGCTGGCAAATTCGCTAACAACGGCATTGGTAGTGGCCAACATACCGCCGATACCCAACCCCGTAATCAATCGAGCCAGCGACAAATGCACAACACCGCCCGCCACCGACGCGGCGACCATTCCCAATGCCATTAACAGCAAACAGACGATAATTACGGGTTTGCGACCGCGTTGATCCGCCAAGGATCCTAACAACACCGAGCCTATGGCCATGCCGATCAATTCCATCGACAGCACCACCCCCAGTGCCGCCCGATCAATGCCCCACTGCTCGGCAATGCCGGGAGCGGCAAAGCTGATGGCAAGTACCTCAAAGCCATCGAGGGCGTTTAGACAAACACACAGCGCCACGATACCAATCTGTGCCGGTGTCATAGCATTGCGAGCAATGGGGTTTTCTGCGTTGGAGCCGCTTATTGGCATTATTTGGGTTCCTTAGGGAAACTCTCAATTATTTTATTAAGCTGTATTTATCGGGGCTCTTTTAACGGCTTTACTTTAATGGAACTAAGTCACATCCAGTAGAGCCCCCAATACAGGTCGAGGGAATTTAACAAGCCCGGCGCAAAAATAACAATCAAACAAATGTAAGCTTTTCTTAACGAAGCGAGGCACCGACGAAAAGTATTCGCCTAAAACTCGACTGTGCGGATCAACTCAAGCTGCCTCAGAAAACGGCTGCCCAAGGAAAGCTATCGGAATTGGTAACAAGAAGAGAGAAAAGAAAAAAAGTGGCGGGCTGGCGCCCGCCACTAAAGTTTTAACCCAACGTTTCTCTGCTAGGTCAAAACACCGGGCATCGAGAGTCAGAAACTCCCGATAGCCAAGGTGAACCGGTAAATTAGGTGGGGTGAAGCACTCCAGTAAAGAGCACTTTGGACTGAAGACCCTTCTACTCAAAACAACCACCAGCAGAAGGTAAAGGGCCGCAGAACACCGTTTTAAAAGTGATAACCTCCCGATAAATAATAGGAACGCGGTCGATTGTAGATAACCTCGGCGTAGCCACTGCCCGTGGCCAGCGACGAATTTCCCGCAGTTGCATAGGATTCGTTCGTTAGGTTGTCGATGCCCGCCACCAATCGCCAGCGGCTTTGGGCATCGGCCACTGTCAGCGAGAGATTGGTTAGCGTCTCGCCATTGGACTGGGCAATCTCGTCGGTATTGGCCGCATCAAAATACTGCTTGTCGGTAAACGAGACATTTAAGCGCGGCGTTACCCGCAAACCGTCGTAGTCGAAGCTGTAGCCTGCTCCCAGGCTGGCGCTAATTTCCGGGGTAAACGGCAAATCACTGTCGGGGCCCAGAGAAGCCTCAGCCTGGGGGATTTCTGCCACAGAATTAATGGCGTCTTTTAAGTACCCTAAACTGCCATCCACACTCCAGTGTCGATCGGCATAGGCAACTTCCAACTCCGCACCTTCGATGGAGGCCTCGGCGGCATTAAACAAAATCGGCACAATACCCAACCGGTAGGTTAACTGTATGTTTTTGTAGTCCGTTTTAAACAAGGCACCGTTCACTCGCCAGCGCCCACCGAGGTCGGACTTGAAGCCAATCTCGTAGGAATCGGCCTCTTCCGAGTCAAATGGTATGGGTAAAGCATCTGGCAGAGGTGCGTTGTAGCGCTGATTAAAGCCTCCGCTCTTAAAGCCCTCTGCCCAGCTCACGTAGGCCATCACACTGGGAGAAAAACGATACTGGCTGCTTAGCGAGTAGGTCGTGGCACTGAAGTCAAGATTATGCGGCCCCTCTTGCACGTAAAACGGCGGCTCTGGCTCGCCCACATTTAAACGCCCCTGCAGCGGTAAATCGATAAGCCCAGCCGAGGTCGCGCGCAGCGAGATGGACTTGGCTTCATCGGTAATGCGCGCTCCGGCACTGATGCTCCAGTTAGAGCTGACAGACCAAGTCCAGTTGGTGTAGTAGGCTTCGCTGTCGGTGGATAACTCGGCCAATTGGTAATCCACAAGCACTTGGTTGGGAATAGTGAGCACACCAAACGGCACCAATAAAAAATCGCGAATGTCTTCTTCGTACAGGTAGATTCCGCTCACGCCCTGCAGAGCCTCTCCAGAAAAAGTGATCTGTAGCTCGTGGCTGATTTGATCGGACTGGCTTTCGTACTGGGTGGATAAAATATTGAGGGAGGTGTTATCGGCATCACGGGCACCAAACCACTCCAAACTGCGATCCGCGCCGATGTATTTTAGGGCCAGTCGATCACTCGCCTGCCAATTCGCCGAGATAGAAGCGCCTTGGTTCTTTAAATAGCTGGATGCAGGGGCATTGCCACCGTTGGTGAACTCACCCAAATCCCAGGTAGCATCGTTGGCACAGCGCTGATCCACTACGTCGGGCGCTACACTTAAGGGCTCTAGGCTAATGGCCGGGCAACCGGCAACAAAACTTTGCGCCAGAGGAAAAGCCGCACTTTCGTTAATCGCGGCAAACACAAACGGCGAGCCGTTTTCGTCTTCTTCGGTAAAATCACCACGTGCCACTAGCGAGAAGTCATCACTCACTTGCCAATGCAGTGAGCCCGACACGGTGTAGTGATCTTCGTTGCCGAGATCAATACCATCACTAACACGCTCTACATAACCATCGCGCTGGCGGCTACCGTAACTGATGCGCGCGGCCACCCTCTCGGAAAACGGCACATCCACCGCGCCAAACCACTCGCGCAGGCCGTTATCACCTACACCGGCTCGAACCTCGCCCTGAAGCTCATTGCCAGGCGCGGTGGAGGTTAGTAACACCGCGCCGCCGATGGTGTTGCGACCAAAATAAGTGCCTTGAGGGCCGCGCACCACTTGAACATTGTCGATATCACGCAGTTGGATAACGCCACCCACCGAGCGGCCCAAATACACACCATCAAGGTAAATACCCACACCGGGATCGACACCGCCGGAGGCATCGGACTGGCCAATACCGCGAATGAACACCTGCGCGGCAGCATTGTTGCCCGATAGGGGTGCAAAACTTTTAAACTGCAAATTCGGCGTGACTCGCCCCAGGTCTTCGGTGGAGACGAGGCCGAGCCGCTCTATGGCAGCTTGGGAGAAAGCCGACACCGCTACCGGAGTATCCTGCAGGTTTTCCTCAAGCTTTCGCGCCGTTACCACAACTTCCTCTAGCGTTGAATTAGATAGTGTTGAATCAGAGTGTTGAGCCGCTACCGGCCCAGAGGCCAACAGACTCGTGTTAATTAATGCTGCACCAGCAAGAGCGCTGGACAAACGCCCCCATCCAATAGCCGCGCACGCGGGCTTGGTCTGGGGTCGCGCTCGCCAGCAGCGCCCAGTCAATTTGAATTGCATGACATCCTACCTTTTTTTACGTTATATTTGTATGGGTTACATACTATATTTTTATAATTTTTTAGTGTTTTTGAACTATACCAGAACTATTTTAAGGGGATACGAAGACAGTTGGCGATCGAAGACCGCCAACCTAGAGGAAGGTAACTAACGAGAATGGCTGTATCGGAAAAACAAGAGTTAAAATCAATTAGGCTTGACGAATATACCCAAGATAGCGCACGAAATCCCTCAACTGTCGCTCACTCAAGCGCTCTTTAAACAGCGCATCCGATTGACTGACTTTCTTTTCGATTTTAACGATTTCCTGCTTGCCTTTGCTGGTTAAATAGAGAGCATGACGACGGCGGTCCACTGGCGATTTGCGTCGCTCAACCAAACCCGCCTGCTCCAGCTTGTCCATAATAGCCATCGTCGAGGCGCGATCCAAATTTAACGCTTCGCCAATAGTGCCTTGCGAACTGCCTTCGTTATCAGCCACCAGTGTAAAAATACTGTACTGTACAGGCGTCATACCAACACTTTGCACAAACGCTTTGTGCATGGCTCGCTCGGCCATTCTTACGCGAAAACCCAGTTTATCTTCCAGCGTGCTGCGATCAATACTTTGCACGCCGTAACTTTCGGTTACATCCTCTGCTACCGCTTTGTTATTTTCCGGCATTGTGTTTTCCTAACTTATTTATCTTTCGAGAAGTTTAAAAATTAATGTTCGTCGCCGCACGTCTATTCAATCCAACCGATAGCGGTGCCTTTTTACCCAGCCAGCGCAGACATACCAAACCCACTGCTAGGCACTTACAAAAAGCCCCAGAAATACCTTAGATTGTTTGGCAAAAAGAATTTGCCTAGTCTCTTATAAATTCCATAAGCGTGTCCAGCATTCATTAAAAAGTGGGCCGATACGTAAAACAAAGTAGGGTAAACAAACAGAAAAACGCAATATAGAATTGTTAAAAAATCGTGCAATTAAGTTGTAATTACAACAATCGATGACTGCTTACAGAAAAGCCTAATGAATGTCCGCACAAAATTACCAGAACGCAGGCCGCACAACACTGGCGCATAAATACTCGTAAAATCAGCGACTTGGATTAATTAATGGTATTGATAGAATACTGTATTGCAGGAAACACAGAATATTTTAGAAGACTCTGATTTAACTGAACGGCAGCAATTAACCCAAGCCAACAGGATGTTGGGTTGAAAAAAAACGTTGAATTGACAAAAAATGCTGAATTAATAAAAACAGAGGGAGAAGAAAATAATACGATTAGAGTTTTTGCGCGCAAAATAAAAAATAATATGACCACCCGACTTTACGTCGGGCAGGCAAACTATTGATCAACCCTCAACAGCCAACCAATCGGTCAACAAGCAAATGCTTTTTAACTTTTCCGGTGGTAGTACAGGGCAATCTATCAACAAAGTGAATAAATTTGGGCGTTTTAAAATGAGCTAAGCGATTACGACAGTGTTGCAAAATGGTGATGTCATTAATGGCAATGGATTTTGCCACAACAAAAGCCACCCCAACTTCGCCCCACTCGCTATCGGGTATTCCCACTACGGCTACGTCCACGATGTCTTTAATTTCGGCGATTACCGACTCAACTTCAGTACAGTAAACGTTCTCGCCACCAGAGATGTACATGTCCTTTTTGCGATCGACCACAAACAAATAGCCATCTTCATCAAAATAGGCCATATCGCCCGATTTAAACCAGCCGGCACTAAAAGCTCTCGCCGTAGTTTGTGGCTTACGCCAATAGCCACGCGTCACTCCCGGGCCACGCAACCACAACTCTCCCACCTCGTTAGTGGGCATTGGCGCGCCTGAATTATCGACAATTTGAGCCTCAACGCCAGAAAACAGCGCTCCCGAGGAACCCAGCTTGGCCAATAAAACATCGCGATTGATTACCGAGTTACCCGATACCGACCCCGTCTCGGTCATACCAAAGCCGTGAGACAGTGGAATTCCCGCTCGAATAAACCGCTCCACCAAGGATTTGGAAATAGGCGCACCACCGGTTGACCACACGAGCAGACGCTCCAGCTTAGCGGGATCGAACTCGGGTAAATCCCAAATCCGACTGGCCATTTGCGGCACGCTAAAATAGTGAGTAATGGCCAACTCGGGATCGGTTAATCGATCCAGCGTCGTACGCGGATCAAACCCGCGCGAAATCAACACCGCGCCGCCCATTTGCAACGGACCACGGGCGCTTAGCAGTAAGCCCGCAGTATGGAACAACGGCATATCGCACAGAAAAACACGACCATCAACGACCTGACTCCCCGAATTAAACGCCACCTGCCCCCAGTAGGCGTTAATTTCACTGATTTCGACACCCTTAGGCTGGCCACTGGTGCCGGAGGTGTACAGCAACAAGGAAGTTTCTTGATTATCCAATCGCGCACCTTGCGCAACGGATTTGGAAAAACCCGCGGCATTGGGCAGCAAGCTATTTAGTTGAATTTTTTTAATAGAAAAATAGTCGGGCTTAAAAGGCTTTTCATAAATGATTAAATCGGGCTCGGCATCGCTGATGATACCCATAACTTCTTTGGCCAACAGACGCCAGTTTATCGGAACATAAATAGCGCCGGCACGGACACAGGCCAAGTTTAAAATCAATAAAGATGCTGAATTTTTTGCGATAGTAACAACGCGCTTGCGACTACTAGGCCCGAGCTCGCTAATCAACCAATGAGCAACTTGATTAATAACGCCGTCAAACTGATGATAATTCCAGCGCTGCTGGGTTTCTAAATCGATGCACGCTAACGCTTCAGGCGTACGACTGGCATAGGTGGCGACAGAATCAATAAACATAAAATACTATTATTAAACCTCTATGGTTTGCATTTACGTGATAATTCACCGCTCACTACAGCGGGGTTAACAGCAACACTTAAAACCAAAAAAATGTTATTAATTTTGCGCCAGAAATTCCTTCCTCACTTTCCAGCGCGATACACTTTAGGCCAACATGCTAGGGCCCGGATGCACCAAGCAGATCTACCTCTGGTCGAATTCAACCCTGAACAACGACCCTTAACTGCAAACAACCACAAAAGTACCCACAAAAAAATTATTTTTAAGTAGAGTTTAAAGGCAGCCTTTAAATACTCACATTAAACACTTGCATTAAACATTTACCTTAAACATTTGCCTTAAAAAGGTAGCCTTATAATATTGCTATAAACTTGCTAACTTTTGAACTGAGAGTTTACCGAGGAGCACCTGATTTATCTCAAACAAGCGTTACAATTAGCCAGATTCTAGCCAGCTTCCGATAAAACCCAACCCAAAACCGGCAATAACAATCAGTCCCATAGGTTTTTTATATTTTTACAGCGCATTCAAATCCATTTAATATGCCTTTCTAAAAGATTCCGCCACTTTCTGCGGTTGCTTTTAAATTTCTCGCATAGCTTGCATATATTTTTCTTCAATTCAACGTCAGCATTCCTATTCCGCCAAACACCACTCACACCAACAACCTAAGCAGATTCGTGAAAGCCTTTTAAATCAAATTAATGTAGTAAACCCACAATATTAAACACCCAAGAACAATTGAATAAAAAGCCAATACTGAACGACCCACTTCACAATACGACCCACACTGCTAAGTCATACAGCCTTTTTTATTTTTTGTATGCGTTACTTACTGTTTATAATAAATACTTTATGCGAATCACAAAAACCCACCTTTTAAAATTTGAGAGAATGTAACAATGGAAAATTGCAGCACCAATTGCAGTACGAAAAGCACAAGAAATTCCTGGCGAACTCTTTTACTCACATCGAGCCTGCTGCTTGCCGCCCAAGCTCAAGCCGATGTTATTTTTAGCGAAACCTTTGAATCGGGTTCAGGCTCCTTTTCAGAACAGGGGCGCGTTTATTCAGACTCCAACGGCGTTTTATTACGTGGTGGCAGCAGCGCCGGTATGATTTATTCGCCGTCCATTGCAGTGGCCGGTTTTGAGTCATTGACCATCAGTTACGATCGCGCCACCTCGGGTCTGGATTTGGGCGAAACCATTGACGTGCTCCTAACCGTCGACGGCGCCAGCCCACAGATTTTAGAGAGCGTGCGCTCGGCCAGTGGCAACATCAGTTGGCCTATTCCCGATGGCACCAACAACGTTGCCATTGCCTTTGAATTGGATGCCAACAGCTTTTTCGATTCAGTCACCATTGGCAATGTTGTCGTCGAAGGATCAACCACCGGTGGCTGCCAGGAAGACTGCTGTGGCCCGAATTGTCCGCCACAGCCAGGCCCAGACGGGGTCACAATTTATCCCGATGCCAGCTGGGATTGTGGCCTACCTAACGGTATTGCCGATCCCAGCACCGGTAATTTGTTGTTCTCAGCCACTCTGGCTGGCGGCAACCCATTAAGCGTGGGTCAAACCCAATACGGCCAACGCACCGTTGTGCCCACTTTTGGCGGGAATATTCAACAGAGTTCGGCACTGAACGGTGAAATCTTAACTGGAGCGTTGGATTTTGATTTGCAATTGCCGAGCGGTGCGCGCGAATTTGAATCTCGCTACACCATCGAAACCAACGACGGCACACTCATCTACATGCGCAACTGCGGCGTTGCCGATCTCGACAACAACATCCGCTTTGTGGCCGATTTTGAAGCGCCTAACAACAGCGCTTACGCATCGTTAAATTCTGGTACTTACATTGGTGTTCGTGAAGTGGTTAACGGCGATGTGGTACTTAACGTTTACGAAAATACCAACACCAATACAGAAACCGGATACGCAGTACCGAGCGATAACAACCTGCCGCAGCAAAGCTTTAACTGCCCGGCCATCGACCCTAACGCCAACCAGGGCCGCGAAGTTATTCAGGCGTTTGTGGGTATTGGCGGCTTTCAGACCATCGGCGATTCAAAATACGGTGAGCGCCGCATTGTGCCCATTACCGGCGGCAGTTTCTCCGGCGATTTTGATGGCGATGTCAATCCGGGTGGGTCCGATTTTCAGTTAACCGTTAATGGCGATCTGTCGTTGGAAGCGCGCTATACATTGCTAACCGATGACGGCGAATTAATTGTGGTACGCAACTGTGGCAATTACGGTGTCGCCGATTTAACATTGCCACTGTTTGAAACCCGCGTTAACGGCCCCCA
>CAYFFE010000096.1:0-13990 GCA_964342265.1 uncultured Cellvibrionaceae bacterium
CGCATATTGATTTTGCCTGCACGTTATCAACGTGAATGGCGTGTATGCAAGCTATCCAGGAGCGATACTCTGTGTCCGTGCAGGAGGAACCTCTGAGTGAATCAGAGGTTTCCATAAAAAGTATCAACTGCTCAATTTATTAATGGCGATATTCAACAGAAAGTTTTTTGAGTAAAACCGAAAAACTGGATTGAGTGTCGTCGCCATCAATGCTCACCCAAAGAGCTAACACACGTTTAGTGGCATCCGGAGTAATGTCAGCACTTAATTGGTGGTTGTCGGGTTTAGCAAAGGCAAATGTTTCGATCATTAAGTCCGATACGGGGTGCGTTCGAGTGTTGTTTTCTAGCGATTGATTAGAATAAACGTTGAAAAAATGGATGTGACTAATACCCGTATCGGCCGGAGCTAGTTTATGCAGTGTTTTAATCCATTCGCTAGCAAATTGCTTTTGCAGCCAGTTGAGTCGGTGATCGCCTTCGTAAACAACGCCTAAGCGAAACAAAAAGTCGTCGGCACCGGATTGACCCTGTTGCTGATCGTTAAGGTTTAGGCTACCGCGAATATCGACATGAAAGGTTATTTTTTGTAGGTAAGCGGGTTCAATAGGGTAAATTAAAGGACTGGCTGAACGATTTGTATCCACTTGCAGGCCGCCGTCGGTAAAGCGAACCCGATTGGCGGGAATGTTACGGTAACTCAGCTGTTGCCAGTTTTCGGTGTGTGTTAAGGGAATTTCAATAACCGCTTGAGTGCGACCAATGGCTTGTGAAGTAGAATATTCCTGTTCTTTAAACGTATTGGGCGAATTTTCAGTTTGCGCAAGAAGACATGGGCTCACAACAACCCATAAACAGTTAAATAAACCCTTAGCAATTTTTAAACGCATTTTAATGTTTATCTCCCCGGTAGTTTTGCTCTCGGTATTGAATCCGTTTACGTTAATAATAATACCGTTGGTCGCAGCTATGAATTGCTAATCCGATGGGTAACCTACGCACATTTTAAAGTTTTTGTCGCGTTGCATCGTGCGGTATACGCCGAGTAAAAAGCAATCTTCGAATAAAACTGAGATTATAATATTGCTATTGGTTATTTCTGGTAAGTTTACTCATCGGTTTTGCTCCTCGTTTGTGGTCATAAGGGGGTGAGTTTGTCAGTTGTCGTTACTTTTCTCTAAAGTACAGCGCTTCTGGATTTATGAATGCCTTGCATTCTTAACACCGTAAATGTGTAGTGCTTCACAAAGATGTCTCGTAAATTTCCCACGTTTTGCCGCACGATAGTTAAAAAAAACCGACTATCTAACTCCCTGTTATCCCACTTTTTTTTTGACCGGCCTTGTATAGACTTCTAATCAGTAACAATCGCTGACTGATTAACCCTCATGGGTATTAAGTAATCCAACAAAATTAGTCACGAGTTTTATTAGGTGCTTCTAATTGGATGGCACAAGAATATTAGGTTTTGTTTATGAAAGCTAGTCGCATTGGTTTTAAAAACTACGGATTTACCCTAATTGAATTAATGGTGGTAATCGCCGTGTTAAGTATTTTCTTAACCGTTGGCATTCCAAGTTTTACCCAGGCAATAAAAAATAATCGGTTGTCTGCCGCCAGTAATGATTTGGTGAGCTTGTTACAGTTCGCTCGCTCTGAATCAGTACGGCGCGGCGAAAATATTGTGGTTACGGCTAATAATGGTACTGGCGCGAATGAATGGGGCGGTGGGGCAGTGGTGGCTAATGATGAAGGTGACGAATTACGTATCATGAATAACGTTGATACGGATATTACTTTAGATGGCCAGAACGGTGATGTGACAATTACCTTCTCGCGTACAGGATTTACAGACCTTACCGCAACCGAGACCATAGAAATATGTGATGACCGCTCTGGCGAACAGGGTTGGCAAATTAGCGTACTGGTCTCGGGTATTATTGATATACGAAGAATGGCTTGTTCTTAATTTTGAAAGTTAATCGCACATCTGTAGTAACCATCTGTAGTAACTATTTATAGTAACTATTTATAGTAACTGCCTGTAGTAACTAACAGACAATTGATTTAATCGTGGTAGCGTTTTCTATGAACACATTTCAATTAAAAAAACAATCTGGCACAACGTTTGTCGAAATTTTAGTGTCGTTAGTGGTAGTCGCTATCGGCATTATCGGTTCCATTAATTTGCAAATGAGTTCGATTAAAACGGGAATAAACTCACAGCAGCGCTACCAGGCCACGTTAATGGCTTACGATATGGCGGAGCGTATGAGAGCTAATCCCGGTGGTGTTGAGGCCGGCCATTACGATGATATTTCTTACGAAACCGATTACGAAGTTGATTCAGGTGTAGCATTGGCAGCATCCGATTTTTACAAATTAGATGTGTCAGAATGGAAAGATAATTTATCCAATGTGCTGCCGGGTGGTGAAGGTCAGGTACAAGCTGATGGTGCGGTAGGGCAGCGCTTTACCATTGAAATTCGATGGACCCAGCGTGCCACAAAAAATATAGACGAAGAAACCGATACTGTTAGTGTGTCTGTTCGAATTTAAAGTCGAATATGGCTTCTATGTTGAGTTTAATTGGTAAGTTTAATTTTATAAGTTTTAGCATGGAAAATGTGGAATGATAAATTCTAAATTGCTAAAGATCGATCATTCAGCGTGTGCTCCGCTGAATACTATTTCACGACAACGGGGCTTGTCGCTCATCGAACTTATGGTTTCCATCTTACTGGGTGCATTGTTATTGATAGGAATTATTCAATCCTACTCCGACAATCTCCAGGGCAATAATTTACAGCGTGCCTTCGCGCGCGTGCAAGAGAGCGGTAGGTTCGCGGTGGAAATTTTGGCTCAAGATATTCGCCGAGCGGACTTCTGGGGCTGTTTGTCTAACAATACTAATTTAACCATCGAGAACAATTTAGACATTACTCACGCCGATTACGCTTCGGTAGCCGAACCCATAGTTGAAGCCTTTGAACAGGGTGGCCTATTGGGGCAGGATAACGTGCCTGCCGGTACCCAAATTGATGGCGAAGAGGTACTTGAAAACAGCGATACCATTACGCTCATTGGGGCCAGTGGCGAAAACAGTATTCAAGTGGTAAAGCCCTATATGAACACCAATTCAGCGGCACTGCATGTTTCCACCGGCAATGGTATTAAAAAAGGCGATATTTTACTGGTTACCGACTGCACCGGCGGAGATATTTTTGAAGTCACCAGTGCCAATCCAGATACTTCCGGTCAAGTTACTCACAATACCGGTACGGTCACTACCGTGGGTAACGGTGATCAGGAGTTTTCTCACACTTACGCTGGCGATGCTGGAATTCAGCGGCTAAGACAAATCACCTATTTTATTGGCACTGGTTTTAACGGGCGCCCCGCGCTGTTTTCTTCTAGCGACGGTACGGTTGCCGAAATTGCCTCCAATGTGGAAAACATGGAGATTTTATATGGCGAAGATACCAACGGTAATCAGGTGGTTGATCAGTATGTTACAGCGGATGCTGTGGGCGATATGGAAAGTGTGTTGAGTGTGCGCGTGAATTTGTTGGTGGCCAGCGAGGAAACCAATTTTAACGATGCCAATACGACATTTACGTTAAATGGTATCGATTACGGCGACGATGGTCGTTTGCGTAAACTCTACTCGGTTGTCACCAACATTCGTAATCGCATTAGTGGTTAATCGTTTTTAGCAATGAGTAAATTAAACTTATAGGAACCTCTGATTTACTCGGAGGTTCCTCCTGCACAAGGACCGATAAATGCTCCTGCATTATCGGCATACACGCCGTCCATGGCGATAACGTGCAGGCAAAATCGATATGCGTAAGCTATTGATTTTGCGAGGCAATTGGAAATGACATTTTCAATTACCGTACGGCGATTAACTCAGGGATGAGTTAATCAGAGTTTCCTATAAATTGATGAGCTCAGTTATGGTAACAAAACAGCTTCCAACTCTTAGCCGAAACCAATCCGGTGCAACACTTGCCATTGCGTTAATTATTTTATTGATAATGACTATCGGCGCAATTTCCAGTTCGCAAAGTATTTTATTGCAAGAGAAAATGACCGGCGCTTTTCGCGAAAATCGCTACGCTTTTGAAGCTGCCGAATCGGCGCTAAGCGATGCCGAAGAATACATTAATCAATTAGTGAGTACTGGTGGGTTTAATAACTCGGGCAATAATGGTTTGTACACCGCCGGCGATGCACCGCTTAGGCAGGAAATGCACGGTCACGCCAATTGGGACGACGCCGCAAAATACATTGCCGCCACCACGCCCACCGCCGATAAGGTGCCTTTGGGAAAGTACATGTTGGAGTTGGTTAATAATGATATTTCCAACGAGACCGATTCTGGGTCAATTCAAACGTTAAATATCAGTCAGGAGTATGCATCGCCAGCGTCAGAAATCGCCGGCATACGGGTAACTGCTCGTGGTGAAAGTCGCGACGGTCAAACCGTAAAAATTATTCAAGCCTATGTGGGCAAGCGCTTTTAATTGAGTGAATTACTGAGGTTCTCAACATGATTGTTCATGCGTTTAAGCGATCGACAATCGCACCGATTCAAATTGTTACCTGGGTTAGTTTTGCCGCATTGGCCTCGGGTGCTCATGCTGCTACCAATGTGGTCGATCAGGTGTCTGCCAACCCGCTGGTGGTTAGCTCTCAAGCTGAGCCCAATATTATGTTTTTGTTGGATAGCTCGGGTTCAATGGATCAGATGGTTGGTGAGTCGTTCGACCCTACAATGTCTCACCGTTACGATCCCGATACCGATTACGCTCATTCGGCGACGGGTGGCACCTGTGCCGGGTCTAGCGCCAATGTAGTTGGTTCGGGCCGTATTCAGTTAAACGTTGCTTACAATGGCACTGCACGGTTTTATATCGGTGGTTCTGGCCCAGTTAATTTTGGATACGATTCCGGTGAGTATTGTTTTGATAGTGGCCGCACTTACGCTGCCGATTTACGCACCGATCTTTGGTACAACTACAGTGGCACTGCCCGTTATTCGGGTAACTTTTTAAACTGGTATTTTTCTGCTCCGGGTTCTCCAGCATCGCGCGCCGACTTTGGCACGTCTTCTGCCACACGCAAGCCCTACGTTAAATCGCGTTTGGAGGTGATGAAAGAATCCTTTGTGGAAACTGTGCAGGGGTTGAGTAATGTGCGCGTGGGTATGGCGACTTTCGACTACGGTAATGCCACTCAATGGAGCGGTATGGCCAGTACACCCTATTTGCAAGGGGGCAACTTAACCAGTTCACAACGCACCGAATTTAACCGTACCGGTCGCACTGCCGTTATTCACGAACCTTTGGATTCCATTAGCAACAACAGGTCGTCGATGATTAGTGCAATAGGTTACAACACCGGCACTGGCGAGGCCGATGAAACTACCGGTATTGATGCCTTTGGTTTTACGCCCTTAGCCAGTGCACTGGCGGCAGTGGGGCGCTATTTAATTTCTGGCCGCGAAAGCGATACGGTGACCCTGCATCCGGATGATTCCTACGGCGTAACAGCCAACGACGACACCGCCAGCGATGTTTTAGAAGTTGTGCCCCTTGCCAATGGATTTACTCTGCCCTCGACCGCTACCAACAATCCCATCGCTTCCAACAGTACCGAGTGGTGTCGCAAAAACTTTATCGTTACCTTAACCGATGGTTTATCCGACGGCGACCGCGATGATTTTTCCAGCGACAGCCCGCTGTTGGATTACGATCAGGACTGTACTGGCTCGGCCAGTTGCGGTTCTTACGATACCAAAACCAGTGCGGAGTATCGCTATGGTGGCAGTGGCTCGGACTACCTCGACGATGTGGCGGCAGCATTATTCGATGTAGACTGGTTGCCGAGCATTAACGATAGCCAGGGCAATGCCTACAAAAACAATGTGATCTCCTATTTTGTGGGTTTTTCCGACGACGCGGATACCCAATTACTGGATGATGCGGCGCTCAACGGCGGCGGTGCTTACGTAACCGCCGATGACAGTGCCGGGTTGGCCGCAGCGCTCAACGCCCATTTGGATTCTATTTCGGAGCATGTAGGCTCGGTTGCCGCGGTGGCGTTTAACTCCAGCTCGTTGGACACAGGCTCCTCGGTATTTGTGGCGCAATTTAATACCTCGCGCTGGAACGGCAAATTATTTAACTATGAATTGGACCCGCTCACAGGTAATTTCCTCGACACCGATGGCTCGACGGTTTCGAGCGATATCTCTGAGGTTAATCCCTCTTGGGAAGCCGGAGAAATTCTCGATGCCGTGGCTCACGGCAGCCGCAATATTCTCACTTACGATGGCAGCGACGGTGTTGCTTTTACTACTGCCAATCTATCGGCCGGTAATTTATCGGCAGAAATGACCGCCGATTTAACCGCGGGCAGTGGTACTGCGGCAGAAGTACTGGACTACTTAAGAGGGGATAACACCTTGGAGGGCTCCCAGTATCGGGTGCGTGACAGCGACCTGGGCGATCTCGTAAACTCCACGCCGGCATTCGTGGGCGATCCGGCCGGCAACTACCCGGATGCTGCGCCGTTCCCAACCGGTTCGGACAACTACACTACTTGGCGCTTGGCGTATCAAGCGGGAACGATTACACGCGAGCCCATGGTGTTCGTAGGGGCTAACGATGGCATGTTGCACGGCTTTAACGGTAATTTAACCACCGGTGATGACGGCGGCGATGAAATTATGGCCTACGTGCCCAACTTTTTAAGCAACGCCAGCGCCTCCGATGGGCTGCATTATTTAAGTAATATCTCCTACGATCACCAATTTTACGTCGATCATTCGGTGTCCATAGCCGATGTGTATATCGCAGGGCCTGCGACGGCCACCAATTCGTGGAAAACACTGCTAGTCGGTGGCGTTAGAGCCGGTGGCCAAGGCTTATACGCGTTGGATGTAACCGATAAT
Source organism: uncultured Cellvibrionaceae bacterium (assembly GCA_964342265.1). Lineage (GTDB taxonomy): Bacteria > Pseudomonadota > Gammaproteobacteria > Pseudomonadales > Cellvibrionaceae > Halioxenophilus. The sequence goes on from CAYFFE010000096.1 coordinate 6,961, forward strand.
TCCTTCACAGCCAACGATGTAATGTGGGAATTCAGCTCCGCCGATGATCCCGATTTAGGGTACACCTTCAGCCGACCCACCATTGCCATGACCGGTGACGAAGAGTGGTCGGTGGTTGTGGGCAACGGTTACAACTCGCCAGAGAATGGCGGTGATGGCGTGGCCAAATTATTTATACTGAACATCGAAGCGGGACTCGATGGGTGGGGCGCCGGCGATTATATTGAGTTATCGACCGGCGTGGGGTCTACCACCTGGCCCAATGGTTTATCTTCGCCCCGAGTGGTGGATTTGGACGGCGATTCCGTGGCCGATAAAGTCTACGCCGGTGATCTTTACGGCAACCTTTGGTGCTTTGATATCTCCAATAAAAATACCAGTAAATGGGAGTCTTGCTACGAATCCGGTGGTAATCCGGTACCGGTATTTCAAACTACGTCTACATCATTAAACCCGTCGGCGGGGGATTCGTTAAAACCGATTACCTCAACGCCGTTAGTGGGGCGCATACCCGGCACCTCCGGCGAAACCGTTTATTTTGGGACTGGCCAGTATCTTTTAAGCGACGATATCGCCAACGCCGATGAGCAAAGTTTTTACGCGGTGCTCGATACCGGCTCCGATGACCAATTGGACGAGAGTGATTTAGAAGTGCGCACGCTTACCACCTCCGGTGATTTGCGCACCATTGCCGGCGATGCGGTGGATTACACTTCGCAATTTGGTTGGTTTATTGATTTTACCGGCGGCGAGCGCGTGGTTACCCGACCATCCATCGTCAGTGATATTTTATTTTTTAACACCATTATTCCATCGTCGTTAACTTGCCAGTCTGGCGGTACCGGATGGTTAATGAGCTTGGATTTTGAAAGCGGTTTGGCTGCAGAGGACGGTACATTCGACGCGAATAACGACGGCACCATCGACGACGACGATAAAAGCTATGTGGGCACCATATTTGTTGGAGGCTTGCCATCGGAGTCGAAGCTCTTGGGCCGTAAACGCTATACCGCGGGCAGCGATGGGGGCATTTTAGTGGACGACGTTAATGTGGAGGTCACCAGTCAGGAAGGGCGTTTATCCTGGGATGAAGTGCTTTAAAATTTAAAAATTATTCGATAAATTAAAGCCTCTGATTATTAACCCGGAAATTAAATCAATCGGGTTAATAGCTCAGAGGCTTTTTTAATGTAGGGCTTTTTTATCTAGAGCTTTATTATCTAGAGTTTAATTATCTAGAGCTTGATTATATAGGGCTTTAAGGTTCTGATTGTTTACGTGGCCTGTTAAACCGTGGTTTTCGATTTGTTAAATTTAGAGAAGCCATAAATTCAGAGAAATGACTAGTCCAGAGAAGTTATTAATTCATAAAAATAACTAATGCCCACCGGCAATATACGCTAAATAGCGATCGCGAATGTTGCGCACATAAGCCACGGGTTCGTGGCCGCGTACGTAGCCAAAGCGAGCGTTTTTGTAGTATTTTGGTTTGGATAGTAACAGCATGGCGCGCTCGGTGTTATCAAACCATTTGCTGGCATCCCAACCCATTTGTCGAGCGAGTCGTCGCGCATCGCGTACATGGCCGGCACCGGCATTGTAAGCCGCTAGCGTAAAATAAATACGTTCTTGTAAATCTAAATCTCCGGGAAATCGATCGCGTAACCAATGCATGTAGGCAACGCCGGCGCCAATGCCATTGGCGGGTTCGGTGAGTTGGTTGTAACCCATTTGTTTGGCCGTTCTTGGTAACACCTGCATTAATCCACGGGCTCCTGCGAAGGAGCGTGCCTTGGTATCAAATTGGCTCTCTTGATACATTTGCGCCACAATTAATCGCCAATCCATATTGTATTTGGTCGCCAAGGGTTGAACGATATCATCGTACGGCGAAAGCTCATCGCCCGGCTGAATTCTTTGCGCAGCGTATTGTTCAATTTTGCGCTGATTCTTAAAATACTTATTGTAAGTAACGTTGTAAAAGAGACCTCGGTACTTGTTTTTAATAAAGCGATCTAGCTGCTCTTTAAGTTGCGGTTGGTTAGGTCGAATACCCCAGGCCAAGCCAGTGCTATCGCTCAAAGCAAAATTAACATGCAAGCCGGTGTTGTGAGCCTGTTCAAGCGCCACCAAATGGCTATCGGCGGCTAAAAAGTCGAATTCCCCTTTTTTTAATAATTGGAACAAATTCTCTGTAGTCACACCTGGGTAGGTTTTTATGGATAAATCCATTCCTTGTTCGTTTAATTGTTGAAAACGTTCGTAAAACACCGTATTGGGATTTACCCCAACGGCATAGCCGTTTAATTCTTCCAGTGAATTAATTTTTGGGCCATGTTCGGCACTAACTAATTGCTCCACAACTTTTAAATAGGGTCGAGTAAAGGTAATGCCCAGCGCTTCGCGCATGGCCGAGGGTGTGATGGAGGCGGCCACCACATCGCCTTCGCCGTTTTTAAGCGCTGCAAATAAGTCTGGGATGGAGTCTTTTACCAATACCGACAATCGCAAGCGATTGTCTTTGGCAAATTTCTCGATTAAATCGTAATCAAAACCCATGAGTTCACCGCGCCACATAAAATAACTGGCCGGGTTATTTAAAGTTAGTAAGCGTAGTTGCCCCTGGTTTTTAATCTCTGGCCAATCGCGCAGTTGAATAGTACTGGCTTGGTTGCCAATGTGGTGAGAAATCAAAAACTGATTTAATTCCTCCAATAAACGGGGGTTATTGGGGCGCACCGCCCAGGCGATGGGGCGATGTTTACTGAGCGACACGCCAGTGGCGAGACCGGGAAAATTTGGTAAAAATTCCTCGGCGATGTCGTTGTCGATTAGTGTTGCTTGATATTCGCCCTGATCGATGAGTTCCAATAAATTAGCTTTACCCAACTGGGTATCAACCGTGGTTACAGAAAATAGCTCGGGTTGCTCACTGAGGATTTTATCCAAGGTTTTTTTGGCCGCAGAACCTTTGGGCACTACAAACGTCAGGCCGGCGATATCGTCTCGGGTTTTAATTGGTAAATCTTTGCGCGTAACCACCACTTCGCGAATTTGATTGATGGGGTTGGCAAAGCGTACATGTTGCTGGCGCTCACGGGTTACCGTCATATTGGTAACAATTAAATCGCCACGGCCGCCAATTAACGCGGGAATTAACCCCTGTAATCCGTCGACAAATACCCACTGAGGCTCTAAATTTAAGTGTTCGGTAAATTCCTCGGCAAGTTGCTGGTAGGACTGAATACTCACGCGTTCGCGCGGTAGCGATTCCTTGCCGTCGAAGCGCGGCGCAATCAGGCGCAGTGTTTGGTGTTCGCGAATGTCCGGTAGGTCGCCAGATTCTATATAGGTAAGAGGTTTTGCTGGGCTAGGCTGGCTGGTGGTTGTTCCTGGAGTGTTAGTGGGTGTTTGCTCCTCTGGCGGCTCTTGCGAACAGGCGCTGAGCAATACAAAACTTAGTGTGAGTAGAAGTTGTAGAAGTGTTTTTAGCATTGTTATGGGTGCTCGACGGACGCGGGTACCGGTAACCTTACCACACCATCCACTACAGCGGTAAACCCGACGCCGTTAGCCGTTCTTACTGTGCAAATTTGGGCGTAGACAAATGAATATTGCACGAACAAATCCTTCTGGATGGCAGTAATTGCCGATATAATCGGCACCCTTTCATGTGGTTGCTTGGTTTTTTAAATAATGCAGTCTTATTAAGTGAATAGATTAATGACTGCGTGGAATGAATGTTGGATATTATTATGGAAAGCAACAGTTTTGTAGTATACGCGTTAATAATGTTAGCCACTGGGCTGGGAATTCCCGTTATGGCTGCTCTCAATGGCGGGTTGGGTGTGCAGTTGCAAAACCCCGCTTTAGCCACCACGTTTTTATTTATTGTAGGTGGTTTGTTATCGCTAGTGTATTTGCTGGTCTCTGGTAATTTTCCTGCCCAGTTTACCACCGGTATTCCTGGGTATTATTACCTGGGTGGGTGCTTTGTTATTTTTTATATTTTAAGCATCACTTGGATTGCACCAAAGTTTGGTGTTGGCAACGCGGTGGCGTTTGTTTTATTGGGCCAATTAATTTCCATGGCCTTGATTGATCATTTTCGATTGCTGGGCGCACCGCATCATCCCATTACCGCGTTGCGCGCGGCCGGCATTGTGGTTATGGCTGTTGGCGTTTTTATGGCGGTGCGTCGAGGTTAAGTTTGCCGGTTTTTGTCGATTTATGAACCGCTTTTACCAAGCAGTAGAGCTAATCTGATTTTTCTTGGAGCTATTGAGTTTAAGGTTTTTTTATCGTCGATACGGCGCTCTAGTATTGCGGATTTTTATAGCTTTCTACCTCAGTACCCTTAAGCCCCGCCAGAATACCTCGGGCTTTGTGAATGCGTAATTGCGCTTGAATTTGTTTTAATTTATTTTTAGTAAGACCGTACATCGCAACGCGTAACCGACCTATTGCTATCGCAGAGTGGGCCGATAAGCGGATTTTTTTAACCGAGTCGCCTTTGTGTTTTCTTCGCCAGGCAACGGTAATGCCCACGCGGTATTTTCGTTCTGCCAACCACTCAACATTCGCACGTGTTTTGGGAATGTTTTCGTAAACGATTGCTTCGTCGCATTTTATCAGTGTTATTCCTAACGCATGCGCTTGGGAAAAAAACTTGGTATCGGTACCGCCAGCCAGTGGAATGGAGTCGTCAAAGCGCAGGTTGTATTGGCTGTAAAGCTCAATGGGCAGAATTACATTGTTGGTGGCACAGGCGGTGAGTTGGGTGCCTGTGGGCCGGTCCTTGCTGGTAAACAGTTGGCGAATGGGTTCTTCAATATCATCGGGTAAAATGGGAATCACTTTGCCCGAAATAACCGCTTGTCCGCCTTGCTCCTGACAGTATTGATACAAATTTTTCAGCCAATTGGGATCAACCCATTCATCGTCGTCGATAAAAATAATGTAATCGCAGTGTTGCTCTCGGCAAAATTCCAAGGCTCGATTGCGCGCGACGGGAATGCCTCGCTTGGGTTCGCATACATAGTTCAGCGCAAACGGTGCGTGGCTTGCCAACGATTCTACCAACGCTCGGCTTTGTTGTTCCTGGTCGTTTTCGATAACTGTAGTGATCAAATGAATGCCGCTGGGAATATTCATCGACATTAGCGATTGCAGGCATTGCTCTAACAGTTCGGGCCGGCGATAGGTAAGTATGCAAATGTTAACGGTAGGCTGTTGGTTATTTTTTGCGGGCATTCGAGTTCCGAGGCAATAAGTGTTGTTTTATCATTTTGGCGGCAATTATAGAGTAAACCTCGTTGTGCATACAGCGAAGTGACCATCCGTTAAACTGGGCCTTTCGGTAAACTGGGATTGTGAACAGCGGCCTATAATTTGGCGTAAAGGGTTGATACTTTAGGGCCAGCAAATTTTTGTTCGATTAGGGTGTTCGATAAAGGTGTAAACCATGACTCAGTTGCATTGGCGTAAACTGCTCGTGTTAGTCGGCTTATTAACCGGGCTGAGTGCGTTGGGCGCATTTGGCCAAGCCGATAACGATGCGCCAAAAGTTAGAGCCGAGCTATTAGCTGGGCGAACTCTAGTCGCTCCGGGCGAGCAGGTTATTCTCGGCTTACGCCTGCACATGCAACCCCATTGGCACACCTATTGGTTAAACCCGGGAGATTCCGGGCTGCCAACCACCGTTCATTGGCAAGATTTACCCAAAGGCGTAACCATCGACACGATACAATGGCCAACGCCCGGGGTTTTTGTTTTAGATGAACAGGTAAACTACGGCTACGAGCATCAAGCTACCTTATTGCTGCCGCTGTCGATCGCCGATGATTTTACCGGCGATTCCATTCGTTTGACAGCCGAGGCCCGTTGGCTGGCGTGCCGGGAAGCCTGCATTAGAGAGAGTCAGATGGTCTCGCTGACCCTTGAGGTGGGAGAGGGCGGCGAATCTCGTTCCCCGATAATTACCAAAGCACTGCAACAATTACCGCAACCGTTGGCTGAACAACCCACTATTCAATACAGCGAATCAAACGGCTTTAATTTTCGGTTTATTGTGCCGCCAGTGCAGCAACAGCAGTCCAACGTATTAGTGCTGAGTCGCTATGAAAGCATCTTACAGGCAATCACGCCCGAGCCGGTCGACGCCGTTAACCACGCATTCACTCTAGAGCTTGCTGCCAGTCCGTATTTGTCTGCAGTGCCTGCGCATTTATCGGGCTTGGTCATTTTTAACGCCGATTCCCCAACGCCAATTGGTTATCAATTCACTCACGTTCCCGTGGAGACTGTAACGCCATGAAACCCCGTTTTTTATCCATCATGAGTTGTGCTGTTGTTTTGTTAGTGTGCACGTATACTGCCAACGCCAAAGTCGCCATTGGCAAACCCGCGCCCGATTTTTCCATTACCGATGCGGCGGGCAACACGCAAACGCTGTCGCAGTACGCCGGCAAAGTGGTCGTGCTGGAATGGACCAACCACGAGTGCCCGTTTACGGTAAAGCACTATAAAACCGGCAATATGCAAGGTTTGCAGCAGCGCTATACCGAGCAGGATGTGGTGTGGCTGAGCGTGATTTCATCCGCACCAGGAAAACAGGGACACGTCTCGCCCGAGCAGGCGCAGGAGTTAACCGAGTCACGCAAGGCCGAACCCAGCGCCGTATTGCTCGATCAGCAGGGGCAGTTGGGGCGGCTTTACGAAGCCAAAACCACACCGCATATGTTCATCGTCGATGGCGACGGCCTGTTGCAATACAACGGTGCTATCGACAGTATTCGCAGCGCCGATTCAGCGGATATCGAGCCGGCCACCAACTATGTGGCCAGTGCCCTGGATGCCTTACTCGCCAATCAGCCGGTGGAAGTGAGCTTAACTAAACCTTACGGTTGTTCCGTAAAATATTAACGGATTTCAGCACCGGTTCAGCCTCTGCGTTTAAAATGCACAATGGAAACGCTAGGGCCTGTTAACACTAATTAGGCGCCTCTGCTGGGAATCGTTTTTCTGCCCA
>CAYFFE010000097.1:0-13976 GCA_964342265.1 uncultured Cellvibrionaceae bacterium
GGCCGAGGGCTTTCGAAAAATCACGTATTTCTTGGATCGGCCGGATGTACAGAGTGAATTTATAACCACTCTGGTGGCCAAAAAAAGTGATTATCCCGTACTGTTATCCAACGGTAATCCCATTAAATCGGGCGACCTGGACGACGGAATGCATTTTGTAACCTGGCACGATCCATTTCGTAAACCTGCTTATTTGTTTGCCTTAGTGGCCGGTGATCTGTCGGTAATTGAAGACAGCTTTACCACACAATCGGGTCGCGATGTAGTATTAAAAATCTTTGTTGAAGCAAAAGATTTGGATAAATGCGATCACGCTATGACTTCCCTTAAAAATGCCATGCGCTGGGATGAACAAGTCTACGGCCGCGAATACGATCTGGATATTTTTATGATCGTCGCAGTGGATGACTTCAACATGGGTGCAATGGAAAATAAAGGGCTTAATATATTTAACACTTCGTGTGTTTTAGCTAAACCCGCAACCACCACTGATGCCGGTTTTCAGCGTGTAGAATCTGTCGTTGCACACGAATACTTTCACAATTGGAGCGGTAACCGTGTAACCTGTCGCGACTGGTTTCAGCTCAGTTTAAAAGAAGGTTTTACCGTGTTTCGCGATTCTGAGTTCAGCTCCGACATGGGCTCACGTACTGTTAAACGGGTAGAAGATGTTAAACTTTTACGTACTTTACAATTCGCCGAGGATGCCGGGCCGATGGCGCATCCCGTGCAACCCGCTTCCTACATAGAAATTTCCAACTTTTACACACTGACTGTCTACGAAAAAGGTGCGGAAGTTGTTCGGATGATTCACACATTGATTGGACCTGAAAACTTTAGAAAGGGCTCCGATCTGTATTTCGAAAAAAACGATGGCAGCGCCGCTACTATTGAAGATTTTGTATCGGCTATGGAATCAGCCAGTGGCGAAGATTTAACACAGTTTAAACACTGGTATCGTCAAGCGGGTACGCCAGTGGTTTCAGTAAGCGAACAATACGATGCCGAGGCACAAAATTATTCGCTTACCTTTAAACAATCTTGTCCTTCAACACCGGAAGCCACCAGCGAAGAGAAAAAACCGTTTGTAATTCCTATGGCTTTGGGATTATTGGGCGAATCCGGTCCTATTGAGTTACATTTTAATACTGCGGATCACTACTTTGATTCGACCAATCCCACACATGCGGTGTTAAAACTTACCGAAAGCGAGCAAACGGTTACTTTCTCTAATGTTGCCAGTAAACCGGTACCCTCGTTGTTACGCAATTTCTCCGCGCCGATTCGCCTGCAGTTTGATTATGACCGTGATCAGTTATTAACGTTAATGACTCAGGATGCCGATGGTTTTAATCGTTGGAGCGCCAGCCAGGAACTGGCCGTTGCTGTTATAAATGATGTGCAAAATCAATTACAAATGCAGCAAACTGTCGCTATCGACAAGCGCATTATTACCGCTTATACCGAGCTACTTAGCAATGAGCAATTAGATAGCGCCATGGTTGCTCACATGCTGAGCCTGCCCAGTGAAATATATTTGGCCGAAATCGCCGAGACCGCTCATGTTGAGTCGATCCACAATGCTCGCAAAACTGTTAAACATGCTTTAGCAACGGCCTTGGCTGAACACTTCGAACAGCGCTATAAAAAGCTTGTTTTACCTATTGAGTATCAGGCCGATGCCGAGCAAATCGCCATGCGCGCGTTAAAAAATACGTGCCTAGACTTTTTAGTTGCCACAGAAAACACGACTTGGCTAGAAGAGGCTTACCAACAATTCCAGTCTGCCAATAACATGACCAATCAATTGTCGGCGCTAACCTTTTTGGTGCACAGTCACAATGATGCAGCCAAGCCTTTGGCAGAGCAGGCGCTCGAGGCCTTCTACGAGCAATGGCAGGACGAGTCGTTGGTGGTAAATCAATGGTTTGCGGTACAGGCCAGTGCGCCTCATTCCGATGCTCTCGAAAAAGTTAAGTCATTGATGTCGCATCCTGCGTTTACTCTTAAAAACCCCAACAAAATACGCGGGCTCATCGCCAGTTTCGCCAGCAACAACCCGGTTAATTTCCACCGCGCCGACGGTTCTGGTTATCACCTATTGGCCGATGTTATTCAGCAGCTAAACCGCTCTAACCCCCAAATAGCCGCGCGATTGTTAACACCATTAACAAAATGGAAAAAATACGATGCGTCTAAACAGTCGCTAATGCGAGACCAATTAGTGGCATTGAGTCGGTTGGATAATCTCTCGAAAGATGTGTTTGAGGTAATTTCCAAAAGTTTGGCTGATTAATGTCTCTATAACCAATTTGAGGAACCTCTGATTAACTCAGAGCTTCCTTGATAAACCTCAGGGAAGTTCTCATTAACGCAGAACTTCCCTGATTGACAGGCCGTCTCTTAAACTCAGAAACATTCACGTGGTCTCTATAAACGCTAAGGCCTGTTAGCTCCTCCCTCAAAATTCCTATCCCAATAATCCGGGCCTTAAACACACAGCAGATTTCCCTATGCTTGCTAAACTTGGATAAAACCACAGTTTGTCGCTGCAATCGATTATTAGGTTTTTATTGTATTAACGCGAACTGTCTCTACTCTAAATTAGATAATCCAGGTTCATGGCCTCAATAAAATCACCCAATCCAAACTCATCGACTTGCAGCCGGCGCACGGCTTTAAAAACCGTTGGGGTTGCGGCGGCTTCTATCGCTTCTGCGGTTAAAGCGCCTTATGTTTTCGCTCGAAAACCAACCAAAATTCGGGTTCTTGGCACTCACGTAACGCTTCAAGAGGAGCTAAGAATTCGGGCAATGGAGGATTTGAGCATTGATATTGAATTCGAGCCCGGGGGGAGTGCAGCGGTTTTACAGAAGGCGTCGCTCTATCCTGGGGCCTTCGATTTGTATGAACAGTGGTCTAACAGTATTAATGTACTATGGCGCGCGGGTTCCCTTCAGCCCATTGAAAAAAGTCGCTTAACGTATTGGTCCGAAATAAACCCACTAACAAAAACTGGCAAACTAACTCCGGATGCCAAACTCGGCGCAGGTGATGCGCCCTATAAAATTCTGCATGTACAAAGCGACGGACAATTAGGGCCAGAACACACCGACGCTATTAGCTTTTTACCCTATGTGCACAATGTGGATTCTTTTGGGTACAACACTCAGGAAATTCCGTTAGGAGTTCCCTATGAAACCGAAAGTTGGGGTTGGCTGTTGGATAAAAAATATTCCGGCAAGGTAGCAATCGTTAATGCTCCAACCATTGGAGTGTTTGATTTAGCGCTGGCTGCACAAGGTTCGGGATTAATGGCTTTCAACGACCTGGGATCGATCACTCAACAGGAACTCGATCAATTATTCGGCCTTTTACTAACTCTAAAGCGGGATGGTCACTTTAGTGGTTTTTGGAACTCGGTACCCGAGTCGGTCCAGTTTATGTCATCGGGCCGCGCCGTAATAGAAAGCATGTTTTCGCCAGCGGTATCAGCCCTGAACGGCCAGGGTGTTCCCGTTGTTTATGCTGCGCCCAAAGAGGGATATCGTGGCTGGCATGGCGTAATGTGTTTGTCTTCCGCCACCCAGGGGAGAGGAAAAGACGCCGCCTATGAGTACATGAACTGGTGGTTGTCAGGCTGGCCTGGTGCGTTTATCGCGCGACAAGGTTACTACATTTCCAACCCGCAGCGCTCCGCCAAGTACCTGAGCGAAGCAGAATGGCAATACTGGTACCAAGGCAAAGCAGCCTCAGAAAATTTACGAGGTACCGATGGCAAAATATCAGTAAAAGTGGGTGAAACAAGAACTGGGGGCAGCTACTTGCGACGCTTTAGTAACGTGGCGGTATGGAATACTGTAATGCCCAGCTACGATTACAGTTTACAAAAATGGTATGAATTTATTAGCTCTTAAGAGTGGGAATGCACTGCAATGAAATTATCGTTACAGAAGCAGGGACTTATAATTCTTACCGTTTTGGTAGCAACTCTAATTACATTAATCGTATTAACACACAAAAACCAAGATAAGTTGGTTGAAAACCAACAGCTAACCACAGAATCCATAAACGATGTGGAAGTCGCTTATGAGCTAGAGCGCGATGTGCTTGATTTACAACGCAATGTATTAATTTATAAAGAATCTGCCAGTAGTCTTGCTGAAGTTCGTTTTTACGAAATTCTCAAACGCTTGGTAGACAAATTAGATCTATTTGAGAAGAAAGTCATCAATAATGCACGGGCTACTGAATACCTAGTGTTAATCGATAGTATGCGGGGGCACCTAGCAAGCTACGAAGACAATTTTCAATCAGTTATTGATGGTCGACAAAGAAGAAAGAATTTAATCTCAAATAAGTTAAAAGGCGGGTTTGAGGGCTTATTTGATAATCTGGCTAAACGAAAAGCGATAGAAAGTAATACAAACACTTTGTTGCTTATCACCGATATAGAAAATCACCTATTAACGGCGAATGCCAGCTTTTATAAATATTTGCAGGAGCAAAACTACGAGTACATTGATGAGTTTAACAATCGGATCGCTGCCGTTGAATATATTTTATCTGATGTGGAAGAAGACGCAGCACCCTACAAAATATTACTGAACCAGGTTAAAAGCGATTTTAACGGCTTGGTACAAACTACACGGGGTTATGTTTTCCTAGTCAATGTGGTTATGACGGGATCGGCCAATGAGTTTATATTTTTAACGCGAGAGCTGAAAAAACTGGTTAGTGAAAGGCAGGATGTTATAACGAATAACATTGAGCGCAGTGTTGCCATCACACAGAGAAGTAGTGACGTAATTGCCGCAGTATGTTTTGGTATCACACTATTCTTGGTTTTATTTTTAAGGCGGCAGGTCATTACACCTGTACGGGCAATTACTCAAGTATTCAAAGAGCTATCTGTTGGTGGTGATGTGGCGGCTCAAATACCTGGGCTTGCTAGAAAAGACGAAATAGGCGAGCTCGCTAAAGCGGCAAATGTGTTCCGCGACAAGAACCTACAAACCAACATCCTTTTAGATCAGGCGAGAGACTTAAACGCTCGACAAGAACAATTGAATGTAGAACTCAGCGAGGAAAAAGAGCGAGCTGAGCAGGCAACAATGTCGAAAAGTATGTTTTTGGCCAATATGAGCCACGAAATAAGAACACCAATGAATGGAATAATTGGGCTTGTGAGTTTGATGCAAAAAACTCAATTGGATGATAAACAGCATGATTATTTAAAAAAGATATCTCATTCCAGTCAAATTATGCTGGGTGTAATAAATGATGTTTTAGACTTTTCTAAAATTGAAGCGGGTAAACTGGATATAGAGAAAGTTGAATTTAATCTCGATAATTTGGTGGATAGTTTAACTTCGTCAATCGCTTTTAAAACAGCCGAAAAAGGCTTGGACTACCGGGTAGAATGTTCCTCCAGTCTACCGCAAACTCTAATTGGCGACCCTCTTCGAATCAGTCAGGTGTTGTTAAATTTATGTAATAACGCCGTTAAGTTTACCGAATACGGAAAAATTACCGTACGTTTTAATTATCACGAAAAAAAGAACGATCAATGGTTGATTGCCAGTGTTGAAGACACAGGCGTGGGTATGACGCCGGAGCAATACACTAAAATCTTCGACTCTTTTACTCAAGCGGATGGTAGTACCAGCCGAAAATTTGGCGGCACTGGATTAGGGCTTTCAATTGTAAAGCAGTTATGCGAACTCATGGGCGGCAAGGTATCAGTAGATTCTCAATTGGGGGTTGGTAGTCGTTTTGAAGTAACCTTTAAAGTCGATATTGCCAAAAATCAATTGCTGTACTCTAAAATCAATCCAGAAGTGGTTGAGTTGCCGTACTTTGCATTTAATGATGGCCCCTTATTAAATTTAAATGTGTTAGAGCAGTGTGGTTTGAATGTAAAGGTCACTTCCGATATTAGTATTTTTAAGTCAGCCCTAGAGTCCGGGCCTGTGTTGTTGGATCTGCCGAGCGATATTACCCTAAGAAACCAAGTGACTCAGAGTTTGATAACTGATCATAAATTTAAAATTGGCTTAGTGTCTACTCAGTTAGATGTCGAATTTTGTTCTCGTTTAACTAAAAATGATCAAATCAAGCAAATTAGTCATCCATTTTCGCCTGGGGAATTAATCCACTTCTTAAGCTGGTTAACCCTTGACGATGCCCCTGTCGGAGAAGTTTTTGAATCCAACGGTAATATCACTGCACAAAAGAACTATACCGGTAAGGTTTTGTTGGTTGAGGATAATTCCATTAATCAATTGGTTGCCGGTGATATGTTAGAAGAGTTGGGTGTGGAGTATGAGGTTGCTGAAAATGGCGAGGTCGCCGTCAATAAAATAAAAGCGGATGGTAACTATCAACTAATTTTAATGGATATTCAAATGCCAGTGATGGACGGTTATGTGGCCACGCAAAAGCTTAGAAGTGAAGGTTTTTTGGACTTAATAATTTGTGGTTTATCCGCAAATGCAATGAAGGAAGATTATGAACGGGCTTTCGCGATTGGCATGAATGACTATATTACAAAGCCATTGGAGATAGACAGTTTGGTGAAGGTGTTTAATAAATATCTGCTTGACTCAGATTTCCAAAAAACTAAGACTGATAGTTGTCAGAAAATTAGTTCACATTAGTTCGTTTGCCTTGAAGAGTTCCATCTTTTAAGTAAAAGCAGAGCTGACTAAAAAACCACTAAAACCACTAAAATCACTAAAACCATTTAAACCATTTAAATAAAATTAATTGTAAAATAACAATCGTAGTTAGTGTTGCGCTAAAGATAATAAATGCGTCGTCGTTTTCAACGCCTGGCATGCCGCCAATATTGATCCCAAATAAACCTGTAAGAAAGCCCAATGGCAGAAAGATAGCCGTGATTACCGAGAGAACATAAAGGTTTTTGTTGAGTTTTTCGGATAGCGCGCTCATCAATTCATCCATAACTACCTGTGAGCGTTCCCGAATGGCATCAAGGCTTTCTATTGCGCGCAATTGTGTATCGTGTACTTCTTGAAACTGCCTTGTTACGGCTTTGGTAATCCAGGGCTCATTGATATACCTTAATTGACCCAGTGCATCTCTTTGCGGTGCAACATAGCGGCGCAATAAAATGGCCGATTTTCGTACTTCTGCTATAGAGTGACGCAACGTTCGTCCAGGTTTATCGAGCACTTGTGTTTCCAGTGAATCCATTTGATCGTCCAACTGGTCAATACTGACTTCAATGTAAGCCAGTAGCTGGGTACAAATTTCGCTTATGATGCCACCAATTGTGCCGGGACCTTTTCCTGCATCCAGTTTACCGGCAACATCCATTACCGCTTTAGAGCGACGATACCGCAAACTGATTAGTTGAGTGTCGGTAACCCATAGACGTATAGCTACCATGTCTTCTGGTTCTTCACCTTCGTTATGATTAATTCCCCTTAAAATAATCAATACACCCCGATCAAGTTGCAAAATTCTGGGGCGCGCGTCCAAATCCAGTATGGCGTCGAGAGAATGCGCGTCGATTACCGGGAAAACCTGATGGATTTTATCTAATATATCTGGATGATTGGCATCGAAGTGAAACCATAAAGGTTTGCTGGAGTTAGCCAAGTTTTTTATTTCGGCGTGCTCTATACAACCGCCGTTACCGGTTAGCTCTTTGATGAAAATAATAGCTGAATCCGACATAATAAACCCTATTAATTTGTTCAATTGGTGAATGAACTCGGCCTAATAGTCATTCGACGAGATAATTTCTGCACTGTCGATCCCTGAATTTCCGCCAGTTGTGCTCTGCAGGTTAATTCTAGGGGTTAATTCAATTTCTATGGAGCCTTTCCAGGGCTGCGAGGTGCTGGGGGTTCGTTCCACTTCCAAATACACTCGGTCATTTAAATATTTTCCTACCCCCACATTTAAACCGCTTTGACCTTCATCGGTAGTTTGTTGATCAACAGATAGAGTATCGACACCCAAAGTTTCTCTTGTAAAACCAATTGGGTCAAAAAAGGTTCCGTCGCCGCCTCGAAGCGTTTGTATGGCTGCAGCCAGTTGAATGGCTTTAATGGGCGATATATTTTGCACGGATTCACCAAAAATTAAGTACGATAATATTTCATCTTCGGGTAGTGTGGGAATAGAAGAAAGCGTTAGTGTGTAGTTTTCGTTGCTACCGACGATTTCGGCTCGAATAGTTCGTTCGCGATTTTTATAAACCCCCGCCACTTGTAAGGCGATTGAGTCGTTGACAAAATTTATTTTGCCATTTTGTAAAATAAACTTTCGAGTAAATACCTCAAAAGAGCCTCTAACGGTATTAAATTCGCCTTTATAATTGGGGTTGTTTAAGGTTCCGCGTAGAGTAACTGCACCACCGAGTTCTGCTTCCAGCCCGCGTCCTCTTACGTATGCTTGTTGGTCGGCAATTAAGCGAATATCTAAGTTAACCTCGGGAGTCGGAAATGCACTGGTGGTGTTTGATTGCGGCTGGTTGTCGTGAATTTCGGTTACGTTTAATGTCGGAGTGCTTTTACCAAAATTAATATCTACGATGGCATCCAATGGGGAGACATTTAAATCGCCTTTGGCCAGCAGTGATTTAAGGTTGCCGGTTACACGTATCTCGCCATTGGTTTCATTTTCGATATCGGGGCGGCGTAGTAATGATACATTATCCACCTGCATGGTTAGATCAATTTTGCTCTCAGTTAGGTTATCGTTGAGATCAATGTTGCCCTTTAAATCGTATCTGCCTGTTCTTCCGTCGTCAGCACTGCAGCGCTCTAAGGAGACAAGGGTTTTGGTGGCCGTGATTGCACAGTTTCCATTGGTTAATCTTGTGCCGGTTGTGGGATTGAAATAATTGATATCGGCAACACTGGCGCGCCCAGCTAACTTAGGGTTGTTTAAAAACCCATCGAGTTTTAAGTCTATCTTGGTGTTGCCCTTTAATTGATTAGATTCTGTGTCGAGTAAAAAAGACAAGCTGGATAAATCCATTTGTGCCGCCAACTTTAAATCGATTGGCATTGTTTGGATGGAAGGTTGTTGGCTATTAAGTGCGTAATTCAAGTACTTTGAAAGGGGTAGGGCAGCGTTTAAATAACTATTGGATAGGCTCCCCGGTAGTTGTTTATCTTCAACGGTGCTGGATACGCTAAATAAACCATCATGGGTCGCTAAGAGTGTTTTTATCGTTACGGGCTTTACGGCTGGATTACCATCGCTGTCTTTGTATTTAAAGTCTGCATCTAAATTAACGAATCCATCAATAGCCAAATCCGGTAACGAACCCTGGACATTGACTCTGGATGTAAGATTGTTAAACGGCAATTTTACGGCGTAGGCGTCCAATAGTTCGGAGGGGAGGTGATCTGCAACTAATTCAAAATCCATTACGTTATCGGCATAACTACCGGATAGCTCCAATACGGTTTTTTGGTATGCGTCTAATCTTAGTGTAGAAACTTGCAGTGCTTTGTGTTGGTAGTCGAAAACAGCTTCTGTTTTAAAGGGTATTCTTTCCGCCATACCCGCTAGGCTTAGGTTAGCGTTTACCTTGGGGGATTTGAGTGTGCCTGTAAACTCGGCGTCCCCGTTGGATGTTGCTTGAACAGACGCGGGTATAAAGTCTCCAAAAGTATTAACTAATTGGATCGGAAATTCTTCCAAGTGAAGATTGCCATTGGCCAATTGTTTGTCCCAATCAAATTGACCCATTATTTTTGCATAGCCTTCCGGAAGGCGAATGTTTAGTTTGTAGAATTCAATTAGGGTGTCTTCGACTCGTAAATCCGCCGCAGTGTTAAAGTCAATGTTTTTATAGTTGCCGTTTACTTCTAGTGTTGTTTGAATTTTGGGGTTTTTTAGAGTGCCTGATAATTTTCCATTGGCAGAATCTATAAAAAGCGTGAGGCTTTCGGGCATTGGCAGTGACGGGTAGTAATATTTTGCCGAATCACTAGAAATATTTCTTATGTCCCAGTTTAAATTATTGTTGCTGTCGTCCCAGAAGATACTGCCATCTGCTTGTGCCATGGCGGGTTTATCACCTGTTCGTTCTTTTGCTTCAAGTCTTTTTAATTTAACACCGTTTAAATTACCAGAGCCGATAGTTTTTACCTGCCAGGGCTTTTGTAGGTAGTCGAACTGCAAATGCGAATCGAAGGTGTAGCGTGGATTTTGAAGTGATTCTTTCAGTTCAAATTTGCCCGACAGTTTACTGTTATTGAAGGGCCAAGGATTGTTGGGTAGCCAAAATTGAACAATATCAATGGGGAATGACTCAAGCGCGGCACTTGCTGCGATGCTATTGGGAGTAAGTTCTAACTGTAAACGTTGTACTTGGCCGTCGACATCAATCGTGGTGTTTTGCGTGGTTAAAACCCAGGGCTGTTGGTCTCGTGCGTTGTTAATCTGAGTAAAATTTGGCTTTTTGAACGCAAGTTCGCCGGTTAAAGAAAAGTTATGACCTAAAAGCGGCAGCGTAAATTCAGTGAACTCAGCAGTGTATCCAGACAATTGACTTTTTAACTGTGCCCGAATATTGGCCACGAATACTTCGCCGTTGGGCAATTGGAGAAAATGGCTCAGCCGACCGTTATTGGTATCTACCACTTGAGCGGTTAACTCGAGGGATTGATTGCTCTGAGCATTAACTTTAATACTTATATCCGGCAGTCTTTCGATTAATGGTTGTGCCTGTAGTGTTGCATTGACTGGGTGTTGAGCATCGCTTAATAGAGTTGCCTTTACTCGATACTGCAATTCCGGGTTGTTTTTTTCTGAGGTGGCAGTGCTCAGTAAATTTTTAACCGTCAGTTGATCGATGGAAATATTTGGTAGGTTAAGCAGTGGTAATTTAGGGATTTTTGAGGGCCAATTGGGAGTGTTGCGGTTATCCTTTTTGGGTGTTTCCACACTTTGACGCGTATGAGTGTAGTGTAACTGTTGGGCTGATATTTTCGGTAAACTGATTTTCCCAGAAACAATATCGCGAAGGTTCAGTTGTAATTGTATGCCTGTTGCAGTTATCCAAGGCTTACCTGATTGCGTTGCGGTTATTTCACCAAAGCGATAGTAGTCGATGGACGGGGAACGTATGTGCTTTAATTCTGCGCGAAGTGGTTTTTCTTGATGGACTAGTCGACTGTTTGCAAATTGAATTGAGTTTTTAATTAACCAAATACGCCCAGTTTCTGTGCCTATTACTAATAACCCTAATAAACACAGTATTAATAAGGTTGTAGGTACAATTATACTTACAACAGTTGCCCATTTTTTGAGAACTTTAACGGCAGGAATACATTGTTTAAGGTTTATGGGCATTTTTTATTTGCACAAAGGGCTAGTAAGCTTGGCCGATGCTGATGTAAATTTGAAAGCTGTCGTCTATTTCGTCGCGCTTATCCAGCGGAACGGCGATATCAAATCGAATGGGCGCAAAGCTTGTATAATAGCGCAAACCCACCCCCGCGCCCCAGAATAGTTTCTCATCAACACTGGGCAGTTTTTCTCGATAGGCTGATCCACCGTCGACAAAAACAACCGAACCCCAGTTGTCGCCCCAATGAAACCGGCCCTCAAAGGAATACTCGGAAAAGGACAAGCCCCCGTCGGGTTCGTTGTCGGTTAATGGCCCCAGTGTTTGGTAGGCATAGCCACGAACAGAACCGCCGCCGCCCACGTAAAAGCGTTCATTAGCGGGAATGGATGCACGACCCGCTCCGGATATCGAGCCAATTGCCGCCCGAGCGGCGAAGGTAGGCCGGCCAACGGCGTTGTTGAATGTTTTGTACACACTGGTGGCCGCATTAACTTTTAAAAACCGGGTGTCACGCTCGTACAGGTTCCAAAACGGTTGCACGCCCAACGACGCAACCCAACCTTTTTTAGCATCGAGCGGCGCATTGCGGCTGTCGTACTCTATGTTAAACGGGAGGGAAGGAAGCGCAAATTCCTCTAGGTTGTTGTCTTCTTCGACCTGAGAAAAATCCAATTGAATTCCCAAATCGGCACGCAATTTTTGAGTTAGTTTACGCGATAGGGTTACCCCCGAGCTGAGTACGTTAGACTCAAAGGCATCGGTGTCTTCTTGTGTAAGATCTGAGTGGAAGGTCAGCGTTTGATTGGCTCTGCGGTAATGGGGCAAAATTAATTCACCGCTTAGCGTTTGACGCGGTGAAGAAATATAAAAATCAATATTCGCTTGCTCGGCTTTACCCCATAAATTACGGTGTTGCCAGCGACTGGTAAGTCCTAATCCTTCTTCCGAACGAAACCCGCCACCTACAGAAATACTGCGATGGTTGCGCTCTTTGACGTTAATGGTTAAATCAACACCGTTTTCCTGCAACCCATCATCTTGTATATCCACATTCGATAACAGGTTGGTTTTAAATAGTTCGAGCCGAGCTTGGTTGATAGCAAATTTCTGGTAGCAACTGCCTGCGTTTAGATCTATTCGATTGCTTAAATACTCGGATTTTATGGTTTTTAAGCCACTAAATTGAACAGATTGAATTTGAGTTTCGGTGCTGGGTTGCAAAGCTAACGTTAGTTTTGCACTGTGGCTTTGGTGGTAAACCGTAGCATCGTAAGTGACTTTAACTTGGTAATAACAATAGTTGCGTTCTATAAAGTGCGTAATGTCTTTTTGCAGTTTAAGTATCGTTGGTGCTTTAAGTGGGTCGCCAATACGCACGCTGTTTTTAAAATGGTTGTTGGCTTTTGTCGGCAATTGCCAGTTTATTTCGCTAATGGTGTACAGTGGCCCCGAATTCACTTTGTGGCTGGTTTGCTCTTCTGTCGCCTGCGAGCTGATTTGTGCCGCGTAATAGCCTTCTGAACGCAAACGTTTATTGAGTAATCGTTTTTCGTATTGAGCAATTTTGTGGGGTGTTTTGTAAAATTTGAGCTGCCGGTTTTGTTTACGCTGATCACTCAGTTCTTTTTCGAGTAATTTTTTGAGCGATTTGTCACCACTGGCTATGGTGATCTCGTACTGGGGTTTATTGTTTAAGCCGGTGAGGTTAGAAAAGTCCAGAGCTTGGCTGTAATGAGTAAATAAACCAGTTGTTACAATCAGCAATAATCGTGTTAAAGGCCAAATAAACGATAGATTTAAAATGGATAGGCGAGAACTACAATCTAAGCAAAAACAACGGCTCGTGTAAATACACCGGATAAAAGGGCGAGCCAAAAATATTGTAGATAATAATAGATGAGTCTCACGCATTCGCTTGGTTTATCACCGCCAAAAAATTACTGCCATAGCTTTCAAACTTTTTATCACCAACACCGTTGACGCGTAGCATTTCCTGCCGGTCTTGGGGTTTTTGTTCCATCATTTCCATAAGTGTTGCATCATGAAATATTTGATAGGCGGGAATACCCAGCTCGTTGGCTAAATTTGCGCGACATTCGCGCAGTTTTTCCCATAATTTTCGATCTTGTTCGCTGACTGTGGTTTTGCCTCGTTTGGTAGTTTTACTGGATCGGCTGGATTCTTCCAGATCTTTACGCAATCTAAGTTGTTGTTGCGATTTTAACAGTGGTCTCGCTTGCTCCTGTATTACCAGAGCGCCGTAGCGCTCGGCGTCCACGGCGATAAATCCCTGAACAATTAACTGGCGCAGTATTGATCGCCATTGTGGTTCGCTCACTTCTTTGCCAATGCCGTAGGTAGAAAGTTCCTGGTGGTTATTGGCGCGTATGCGTTCGTGGTTTTTGCCCAGTAACACATCCAAAACGTAAGTGGCACCAAAACGCTGGCCGGTGCGCGCAATGCAACTGATGAGTTTTTGCGCAGCCGTGGTGGCGTCCCAGCTGGGCGGTGGCGTGGTGCAGGTATCGCAATTGCCGCAGGGGTCGGGTAATTCTTCGCCAAAATACGCTAACAGCGATTGCCGGCGACAACGAATCTCTTCACACCAGCCAAGCAATGCATTGAGTTTAGAGCG
>CAYFFE010000098.1:0-13926 GCA_964342265.1 uncultured Cellvibrionaceae bacterium
CAGTTAATAGCATAATTATCTGCAATGTAAACCTAAGAACAAATTAAAATATTAAGATCTAGAGGTTCAACCTTAAGGTCTAACGAGGTCGGCTCAAAAGCCCAAGAAGATCAGAAAAGTCCCATTAAAAAATGCAACACCGATCACACATTTTTAAAAAACTACGTAAGTAATTTCCAAACTAAACTGCGAATTCCTCTGGTGCAGACGGCCAAGCTTTGCTACATTGGCTCATGTCAACAACACGGACCCGTGCTTAAGAATGAGCGTTTCTAACCCAACCCCAAAAAACAAACCTCCCATGGTTGATGTGGCCACCAGCAACAGTTTTCCTTACGAGATTTCGGTGGAAGACGGCGGCAGCGCCTGTGCCGATGCGGCCGGTAGGCACTTTATTGTGGATTTTTGGCAAGCCAGTCATTTGGATGACTTAAAAGCAATAGAAAATGCTCTGGTGGGCGCGGCAGAGGTTGCCGGCGCGGTGTTATTGCACATTCATCTGCACAAATTTAACGAAGGCGGTGGTGTTACTGGGGTGGCTTTGTTAGCGGAATCTCATATTAGCGTGCACACCTGGCCCGAGTTAAATTACGCTGCCTTTGATGTGTTTATGTGCGGCGCGTCTAAACCCGAGAAAGCGGTAGAATTCCTACGCGAATGTTTCTCCCCCGAAAAATACACCATCAACGAAATACTGCGCGGCGAGAGCCAGCGTTAAGTCTCTTATCTTTGTAAATCTTCAATGTAGAGTTGATACAGCTTGGGCTCCATTATCGAGTTAATGGGGGTATCGACTTTTGCAATATCTTTATCAAACCGTAACGCCGCTTGCATTGTCGCGGGTGTAATCGCACGCGTAGGCACTTCTATACTGTACTCACTGGGCAGTTGCTCGGTTTTACGAGCCATATTAAATCCCCAGATACCAAACGACGGCAATGCGGTGTGGTAACTCTGTGTATCGTCGAATACTTGCGCAAGGGTTTCTTCAATACACCAAAAAACGCGTCGTGTAAAAAAAGGCGATGAACTTTGCGTAACGATAACTCCGTCGCGGCTCATGCGTCGGGCAATCATGGTGTAAAACTCGCGGGAATACAGTTTATTAATGGCTTCGTTGTGTGGGTCGGGCATGTCCACAATCACGCGATCGTAGGCAATACCGGGTTGATTGATAAAACTGAACGCATCTTCAGTGTGGGCGGTTAGGCGTGGGTCGTCCATGCTTTTATTGTTTAAGCGCCGCAACATGGGTAGCTCGCGGCCAATTCTAATCATTTCCGGATCGATATCCACCAAATCCACGCGTTTTACGTCATCGTATTTTAACACCTCGCGCGCGGCTAAACCGTCGCCGCCGCCCAAAATTAGCACGTTGTTGCGTTCGCCTGCCACAGACATTAGGGGGTGGACCAAGTATTCGTGATAGCGATATTCATCCCGCGAGGAAAATTGAATATGCCCGTCGATGTAGAGACGCTGTTCGCGCGTGGTGGTGGAGCGAGTGACCACGAGTTTTTGGTAGGGTGTTTGTTGGGTGTAAATAACTTGATCGAAATACAAATGTTTTTCGGCAAAGCGCGTGACGTAGGTTCCAAATAACACGCAGGCAATCAACAGCACTAGCACCGTTACAGAGACGGTCATCATCAAACGGGCGTTAGGCAGCATGCGGCGGAATATAAACACATTGGTAATGGCAACTAATATGTTAATTAAACCAATGGCGAACGACGATTGAATTAATCCGAGCGAAGGCAATAACAACAGTGGAAAAGAAACAGAACCAATTAATGCGCCCACATAATCCAGCGACATGACTTCGGCGATGGAATCTTTAATGCGTTTATTCTTGGAAAGTAGCGCCGTTAGAATGGGAATTTCCATGCCCACCAACGCACCAATTATTAAAATTAAACTGTACATAACCAGCTCATACAGAATACGAGCGTAGGGAAATGCCATAAATAGAAGCACACCACTAATGCCTCCAACTAGGGCGATGGCAATTTCGACCCCAATAAAATTGCGTACGTAATTATCGTCGAAATACTTGGATATTAACGAACCCAATCCCATGGCAAACATAAAAAAGCCAATGGTAATGGAAAACTGGTAAACACTGTTGCCGAGCAGGTAGCTGGAAATGGTGCCGATAATTAATTCGTAAACAATACCGCACAGGGCGACAATGAGAATTGAAAACAGCAATACACCCGACTGCTTACTTGAAAGCCCGTTGCTTTCGGAATCAGAAACCTGAGACATAAAAATTTTAATTAACCAATAAAAAAAGCGGCCAGGTGAGTGGCCGCAGAACGAAATCGTTGAAGAACTTATGGTTAGCTCAATAGTGAACTAATTTGAGGTTATTTTATTGTTACTTACCGCTGGAATGACTGCCAGAGCCGGCGCGGGCTTTTGCAGCAGCGCGAGCAGTAACGGGCTTTTTATTGGCCAGAGAGCTGGTATTAACGCCGGCTGCGCGCTGACGATTTAGCATGCTGCCAATTAGGTAACCTGCTAGTAAGCCAGTACCGCTAAAGTGGTGATCGTTAACGGCGCCGCTGCGGCTAGAGGCAATTACGCGTGAGTTTTCACCGTCGATTTCGACCAAAAACAGTGAAGGTTCGCTCTCTTCTTGCTCGTTATTACCGTTAGCGTCTTCGTAAGCCAAAAGTGAGGCGTCGGTGCGTGGTGCTACGGCGATGGGGGCAGTGTGTAAGGCAGGCGTTGCCGCATTGTAGTTATCTTGCAGCACTTCAGAAAACTCGACAAAAGTATCGTCTGG
This sequence comes from uncultured Cellvibrionaceae bacterium, assembly GCA_964342265.1. GTDB lineage: Bacteria > Pseudomonadota > Gammaproteobacteria > Pseudomonadales > Cellvibrionaceae > Halioxenophilus. The sequence goes on from CAYFFE010000098.1 coordinate 2,792, forward strand.
GTTGAGTGCGTCTGGGTCCTGTGCATCCAGAGATTCCTGGAAGGTGTAAATAGTATCGATGGTTACATCCAAAACTGCGTTGAGATCGATGTCGTCTTCGGTATAGCCTGAATCGCTGGATTGGTTGTAAAGAAAGTAACCGCCAACAGCCAGTGCGATAAGTCCGTATGTTATTAAGTTTTTCATTATGGTTTTCCTATTTAATTGGCAGATGCTGGAATATTATCCAATGTATGTGAAAAATGCATTTCATTTACGCCGGCTTCGTAATAATCTGTGAGATCACCAACATATTTAAAGCCAGCCGCTTGCAGTGGTTTGTGTATCAGCGGCAAATTCGACGGAAAGGTTAAAAAAACTTTACGCCCGCCGTCATTTTTAACGGCATTTAAGCCGATAACCAAATCCTCTGCGGAAAAACTGCGTTTACCAAACAGCGGTTTTTTTTCTTCTACGGTCCACGAAAAAGTATAAGCCCCGTCCGATTCGGCAATTTCGTACATGCCGTTAAATCGAATGACCGGTTTTTCTTCTAAAACCTCAGCATCAGTGTCAACGACTTGGCGCAATACTTTACCGTAAATTAATTGATCTTCGTCTTCGTCGTAAAAATCTTTATTAGTTAGCTCTAATTCGAAGCCCAGGGATTGATAGAGTTTGTGCGCGTATTGGTAAATTTCGCCGTCTTCAGGATCGTTATAGTTGGATACTTTAACAAAAATTTTGCGCGCGTCTTGCTCGGTTAATTTGTTAAGTAACTGGTCGAGCATGGTTTTACCGTAGCCCTGACCACTGTGGTTTTTGTCGACGTAGGTCCACGATAACCAAGCGGTGTTGTCGGTGGCAGGGACACGACGAAATCCAGTTACGCCGATAATTTTATCGTTCAGCTCAAAAACAAACTGGTCTTCAAAGCCGTTATTTTCGTAATCTTTTTCGGCATCGGCCGAGTCGTCGTCATCGTATTGATCGATTATTTTTATAACGTGTCGAATATCACCCAGGTACATCGGGCGGAGGTTGGCCATGGTTAGGTTCTCGGTTGATAAAAAGTCAGTGCGTATTTTCCCGCTGCCATTAGCAGGCCACAGCATAACCCGGCGCCATGGGCGGCGTTGGCAAATTGCCCCAGTAAGCCGGTGGCCGCAATTGGGAGAAAGATTAATAAGATAATTGATAGTCCCTTATCGAGTTGCAAAATGGGCGTTTTGTAAAAATAGGTAATGCACCAGCAGTAGCTCAGTAGTGCGTAAACAACGCCAGAAAGCCCACCAAAATTTGGCCCACTCCAAAACCATTGCGCGCTGTTACCAACAACGGCTGCCAGCACAAACAGCAATACTAATTCAATTCGCGAGCGCTCTTCCAGTTTTGCGCCGAAATACCACCACAGGTAAATATTGGTAAAGGCGTGCAGCAGTGTGTAATGCACAAACGTTGGCGAGATGATTCGCCAAGGGCTGGCGCTCAGCTCGCCGACTGAGGCGGGAACAAACCAGTCATCAACCGCCGAGAGCCCCCAGGCGGTGATAGCCAATAAGGGAATCAAGCTTAGCACGGCGATGAGCCAAACAAACGGGTGCGCGCGCAGGCTGCGCAATTGCGGTACGGGCAGTGGCTTCAGCAAACAGTCCAGGGGATTTTATTCGCGGTTAGTGGGATCGTCCCAAATGCCTGCGGCGGATTTTTGTTGTTGCCAGCCGTGGTAGGGGTGATTGAGCAACAGCTCGTCGTCTTTAAACAGCCAGACTAACACCGCGCCACCGACAAAACCGCCCACGTGGGCCCAGAATGCCACGCCGCCGCCGGTGGAGCCAATCGACGAAAAGGCTCCCAGCAGTTGCACCACAATCCAATAGCCCAGCATGGCCACCGCCGGCACCCGAAAGGTGGTAAAAATAATCACCAATATCACCGCCATATGCACTTTCACGCGCGGGTAAAGCATGATGTAAGCCCCCATCACCCCACCAATGGCACCAGACGCACCCACCATAGGAATGGTCGAGGCCGGATCGGCCAGTACTTGGGCCGCCACTGCGCAAAGCCCGCTGATAATGTAAAAGGCCAGAAAACGCAGCGAACCCATGGAATCTTCCACGTTGTCGCCAAACACCCAGAGAAACCACATATTGCCGAGAATGTGCATCCAACTGCCGTGCATAAACATGGAGCTGAGTACTCCCAACCAGCCGGCTCCGCCGTCGGGGCAAACTTGTCGTCGGGTGCTTACCGCATCGCCGCTCAATAAATCGGCCGGGATTAAACCGTATTGGCAAACCGAAGCATTGAGTTGCTCGCCAAACCCCATCCCTTGCAGCAAAAACCAGGCGAGTGCGTTCGCGGCGATGAGCCCGTAGGTGGCGTAGGGGCGGTTGAATTGTGGGTTATCATCTCGGATGGGAAACATAGGGTCCTTCCTGATTTAAGCTCGGCCAAATTAAGCACTAAGGTGGCAATCATGCCAAAGTTTAAGCTCGGCTGCAGCCTTGAGCTAGCAATGGCAGCCCTGAGCTATTAATGGCAGCCCTGAGCTATTAAAAATATCGGCGATTTCGATGGAATCGACCCATCAGTTTCATTAACGCACACAAGTCCGAGACGAGAACGAAGGCGGGGCGTTAGGAAAAGAAGACTAAATACTTAATGTATTAATTATCGGATTAATAAAAAATCGTTGGCTGTCTCATTACCGTTGTTGAATACAGGTAATACGCTATTTGCGTTTTTTTAAGGTGGATTTATCAAACGCCGAAATCTGCTGCAGCAACTGCGAACGTTGTTTTGGCATGGCAACTTGTCGACCGCCGCTGTCTTCGTGAATAGCGTAATTATTTCGTGTTAAATCCACCAACTCTTGGCCGTAAAAGGTCCGTCGTTGATTGCCCTGGTGCCACAGGCTGCGATCGTCCTGCTGTTTGGCGTGCGCCGTCATATCCGTTTCGAAAGCCTGCCAGTCGCCGGTTTTTAGCGCTTTTCGCTGCATACCAACCACTTCTGGGCTAACAGGCGTTAGTAATCGAAAGGCCGCCCCTCGATCGTAGCCGCCTTGCATCCAACCCTGATTAACATAATCCGTCCAACCATTATCGACATTCAACACTTCGCCTTTTTCCGGTTCTCGACCGGCCTGGCGGTTGCGCTCAAGCCAGGGTTGACCGTGTGAGTTCCAGCCCGCCAAAGTTCTTACCGGCGTGGATTGTACTTCTTCTCCGTGTACCCATTCATCAATGGCTGAGGATATATCCGGTGTTTGCAATTCGGGTTTTAAGTTGCGAATTTTTTCTAATTGATCTTGCGCGGTATTTACATCTACAAGGGCGGAGTGGGTGATTTTTTCCTGTTTTCTGATTTTGGGTAACAGATTTTTTAGCTTGGTTGATTTTCTCCGGCTGCTGCCTTGTTCCAGCGCCTCTTTTTGGCTTTTTAATTGTTGTAGTTGAGAGTGGGATTGTTTATGAAAGGCCGTGTAACTGCGGCTTTTGCTTCGTAAATCCGGCTCGTAATCGATAGCCGCCATAACATTGTTAAACGACCGCAAACGCTGTTCGCTGCCATCAAAGGCTTCCGTCATAACATCGCTGAGTGAATCTTTCGATGGGCGTTTAGTGGGCCCGGCTTGATGATCGGGTTTCCAAGTGGTGGATTTTTTCCAGGTGGCTTGGCCGGCGCTGTCGTATTGCTTAACCCAGCTGTTGTTGCGTTTGGAATAACCCGTCATGGGATTTACCTTGTTGTTATAAATTTGGTTTACGGCGTTGTTAATTTAGCTAGCAGCAGCTGCCCCGATCATTAAATAAGCATATACAACGATATTGATTTTGTATTCAGTGCTTGCTGAATTGACGCACAATATCCGATAAATGGCGGAAAATTACCCAGTGATTTTCGCTTCTAATGGTATTGGCTTGGCTGGTAGATATTTGCTGTGCCAGAAAGTAACTGGCCTCTTATTGCTTCAGTTCAATGCATTAAGTTCAATGCTTGAATTTAATGTCTAAATCTTAAGTATTAATTGGCCTTTAATGGCAGTGTATTTTCATTGGCCGAACAATAAAAAATTACAACTGCGGTTTAATAAAAACCCCGGCTCAGCGCCGGGGTTTTTATTTGCTTGTTTGTTTAACGAATCGAATTGTTTAAAGAATTTAATTTATAAGAATAGCCTAGCGTAAATGGCCAAAACAAATTACCAACCGCATTGTCGGTTTTGATTTTGCTCCTCAAGCCAGGCAATTAACGGCGAAAAATACTCGATGAGTGCACTGGCATCCATGGTTCGTGTGCCGGTGAGCTTTTCCATTGCTTCGGGCCAGGGTTGGCTTGCGCCCAACGCCAGCGTTTCGGCTAATTTTTTACCAGCGGCTTGGCTTTGGTAAAACGAGCATTCGTGCAACGGCCCAGTGTGGCCGCTTTCATCGCACAGTGCTTGGTAAAATTGGAATTGCAAAATAAACGATAAAAAGTAGCGAGTGTAGGGCACGTTGGCGGGAATGTGGTATTTGGCTCCCGGATCGAAGTCTTGCTCGCTGCGGGCGATGGGCGCGCGGATGCCCTGGTATTGTTCGCGCAATTGCCACCAACGCTGATTGTATTCATCGGCAGTAATATCACCGGAAAAAACGCCCCAGCGCCATTGATCGATTAATTTACCAAAAGGGAGGAATGCAATTTTGTCTAAAGCCATGCGCATTTGTTCGTTCATGGTGGCTTGATGGCTTTTTTCGGGCGTTTCGGCCAGGCCTTGCTTTTGGTAGTACTCGGGCGTCATGGCCAAGACGATGGTGTCGCCAATGGCTTCGTGAAAACCGTCGTGAGCGCCGTTTTTAAATAAATACGGTTGATCTTTGTACAATAAAAAATAGTAAATGTGGCCCAGCTCGTGGTGCATGGTGGTGAGTTGTTCTTCGGTGGCTTCCACGCACTGTTTGATGCGCGGGTCGTTGCCGTTATCCATATCCCAGGCGCTGGCGTGGCATATTACGTCGCGGTCGGCGGGTTTTTCGAGCAGCGAATTTTGATAAAAGCTCTCGGGTAGATCGGGCAATCCTAACGAGGTGAAAAAGCTTTCTGACAGTTGGGTGATAGCCAAAGCATCGTAGTTTTGAGTCTCAAGTGCGCCGGTCACATCCAAACCCTCAGCGCCGGGGTAGGGTTCTACCAACTCGTAAATATTGCTCCAGGTTTGCGACCACATGTTGCCAAGCAGGTGAGCGGGAATTGGCTCGTTGGTTGGTACTAACTCCGGGCCGTAAAATTCCGATAATTCACCGCGCACATGGCAGTGCAGTTGCTCGTACAAGGGCTCTACTTGGCTCCAAAGGCGTTCCACTTCCTGTTCAAATTCGGCCACGGGCATGTCGTAGCCGGATTTCCACAGCTCGCCCACATCGGCAAAGCCAAATTCTCGGGCGCCCTGATTCATTAATTCCACCATGCGTTGGTAGCGATCGCGCATGGGAACCGACACTTGGCGCCAGTCCTGCCAGGCGGTTAGCAGCTCTTGATAATCGCGGCTTTTGGCGATGGTTTTTTCCAGCTCGCCCAAATCGCGGCAATTGCCCTGGTCGTCGCAGGCTTTAAAGGAGCCATAGCGGCCTTCCAGTTCGGTGGCGATGGTGGCCAGTTCGGTTTGCTGGGCGGCGTTGCTTGGTGCCGGTTTGGTGGTGGTGAATATAAAATTATCCAGCGCTTTGCGAGTCGCCGGAGGCATGGGCGTGTTTTGGTAGGTTTTAGCCTGGGCGATGGCCTGGCTTTTGTACGCCAGGTACTTTTCTTCGGCCTTGGCGGCCAGCAGGGCGGTATCGCCAGTGATGTAGGTGGCGTGCACCCAGTAGGCGGCTTCCACCTCGCGCGACAGAGCAACCAGCTCATTTTGCAACCGCTCTACGAAGGCCTCGGGGGATTCCTGATTCGCCACTAGAGTTTGGGAGTGGCTAGGTGATTGGCAAGCAGTGGCCAATCCAGTGAGGCAAACCACTAAAAGCGCGCGATAAAATCCATTTTTGATCGAGTTGAATAAAAAAGGCATGTTGTTGCTCTGTTCTGGTGGGTGAAATATTGTCTAAGTAAAGCATTTGCCACTGCGAGACAGCTTAGGCTGGCCATACGCTATGAAATTTTAATACCATGATGGCCTTCGATCATCATCGGTAAAGGATTATTTTGTGAGCACTCAGCTTTTGCGTTGTACCGCGTGCAATTCCCTGCGCAAATTTGTGGTTTTAACCGCGTTAATTGGCACTGCATTGGGCTTGGCCACGCCAGCCAGTGCGGCCAAAACCTTGCTTTACTGCTCCGAGGGTTCGCCAGAAGGGTTCGATCCAGCCTTGTATACCTCGGGTACGACCTTCGATGCCTCCAGCCGTGCGGTTTACAATCGACTGGTGGAGTTTGACCACGGCTCCACCACCATTCAGCCGGGCCTGGCCGAGCGCTGGCAAATATCCGACGATGGCTTGGAATACACTTTTTACCTGCGCCGCGATGTGAGTTTTCACAAAACCCGATTTTTTACCCCTTCGCGCGATTTTAACGCCGATGATGTGGTGTTTTCTTTCAAGCGGCAGTTGTTACCGAATCATCCTTGGCACCAGTACACCACGGGCACCTCGTGGGAATATTTTCAGGCGATGTCTATGCCGAGCTTGTTAAAGGACGTGGTTAAAATCGACGATTACACGGTTAAGTTTGTCCTCAATAAACCACAAGCGCCCATGCTTGCCAACCTGGCAATGGATTTTGCCTCGATTTTATCGGCAGAGTACGCCGAGCAATTATTGCAACAAAAGCGACAAGAACAACTGAATTTAGCCCCCGTGGGTACGGGCCCGTTCTTTTTTGTTAATTACCAAAAAGACGCGGTGATTCGCTACCGCGCGCACCCTAACTATTGGGCGGGTAAGCAACCGTTAGATAATTTAATTTTTGCCATTACCACCGACGCCTCGGTGCGCTTACAAAAATTAAAAGCCGGTGAATGCCATATTATGCCCTATCCCAATCCGGCTGATATCGCGTTAATTAAAAAAGCCCCGCAATTAAAACTGGCACAACAACAGGGATTAAACGTAGGTTACTTGGCCTACAACACTCAGCAGGTACCGTTTGATAAACCCGAGGTACGACGCGCCTTAAACATGGCCATTAATAAACAAGCCATTTTGGAAGCAGTTTTTCAAGGGGCGGGCGAGCCGGCTAAAAACCCTATTCCGCCAACCATGTGGTCCTACAACGACGACATTCCCGCCGATGAATACAATCCGGAAAAAGCGCGTGAATTATTAGTAAAAGCCGGCGTTAAAGATCTATCCATGAAAATCTGGGCCATGCCGGTACAGCGGGCCTACAACCCCAACGCACGCCGCATGGCGGAATTAATTCAAGCGGATTTTGCCAAGGTGGGCATTAAAGTGGACATCGTCTCTTACGAGTGGGGCGAGTATTTATCACGCTCTAAAGCCGTGGATCGCGATGGCGCGGTGTTGTTGGGTTGGACCGGAGATAACGGCGATCCCGATAATTTTCTTGGCGTATTGTTGGGCTGCGACGGCGTGGGCGGCTCCAATCGCGCGCAATGGTGCAACGAGGAATTTGATCAGTTAATTAATCGGGCCAAATCTTTATCGAATCAATCCGAGCGCGCCGAAATTTATCGCCAAGCTCAAGAATTATTTAAACGCGAATCGCCTTGGGCCACCATTGCTCATTCTGTAGTGTTTATGCCCATGTCTAAGCGCGTTAAAAACTTTCACATCGATCCGTTGGGTTATCATCGATTTGATGGTGTCGATATCGAATAAACGGCACTGAATAATGCTGCAGTATGTGTTGCGCCGGTTGGCCGTTTTAATTCCCACTTTTTTGGGGGTTACGCTGGTGGCTTTTTCGTTTATTCGTTTACTGCCCGGCGATCCCATCGAATTGCTGGCCGGTGAACGCGGTGTATCCCCCGAACGCAAAGCCGAGTTAATGCGCCAAATGGGTTTTGATCAACCGCTTTGGCAACAATATTTAAATTATCTGGGCGATATATTTCGCGGTGACTTGGGTACGTCCTTCGCCTCTAAGCAGCCGGTGTTCGATGAATTTTTTGCCTTGTTTCCGGCCACCGTGGAACTGGCGTTGTGTGCCATATTGTTGGCCGTGGTTATTGGCTTACCGCTGGGCGTTATTGCGGCCGTTAAGCGCGGCTCGTTTATCGATCAGTCCATTATGGGCGCGGCTCTGGTGGGTTATTCCATGCCAATTTTTTGGTGGGGATTGCTGCTGATTATTTTTTTCTCGGGCACCTTGGGTTGGACGCCGGTATCTGGGCGCATTTCCCTGTTGTACTGGGTGGAGCCCGTTACCGGGTTTATGCTCGTCGACAGTGTGTTATCTGGCGAGAAGGGCGCGTTTGCCTCGGCGGTACATCATTTGGTGTTGCCTTCCATCGTGTTAGCCACAATTCCGCTGGCGGTTATCGCCCGGCAAACGCGCTCCGCTATGTTAGAAGTGATGGGCGAGGATTATGTGCGTACGGCTCGGGCTAAGGGGTTGTCTCCGGCTCGTGTGATCGGTGTGCACGCGTTGCGCAACGCCTTAATTCCCGTGGTAACCACCATTGGCTTGCAAGTTGGTGTGCTGTTGGCCGGTGCGATTTTAACCGAAACGATTTTTTCCTGGCCGGGTATTGGCAAATGGTTGATCGACTCCATTACCCGGCGCGATTATTTTGTGGTGCAGGGGGCGCTGTTATTAATTGCCGGCATTATTATGTTGGTTAATTTATTGGTGGATGTGGTGTACGGTTTAATTAATCCAAGGATTCGCCAGTGACCGGTTTCGTTAATAAAAACACCTCCATCGACGATCATTCAATCGATGCTCGATTTACGCAGTCACCATTGACCGAATTCTGGTTTCAGTTTCGGCAAAACCGCGCGGCCGTTGGTGGGCTTTTTGTGTTGATGGGTTTGGTTGTGGTGGCATTGCTTGCGCCTTTAATTGCCCCTCATGCCGCAGACGAACAATATCGCGAGGCTTTTTTAAGACCGCCAGTTTGGCAGGACGGCGGCAGTTGGCAATTTATATTGGGTACCGATGCTGTGGGCCGGGATATTTTCTCACGGTTAATATACGGTGCACGTTATTCCTTGTTTATTGGCACCGTGGTGGTTGTTCTAGCACTAACGGGCGGCGTGTTTTGGGGATTGCTTGCGGGGTTTTATCGCGGCTGGATTGATACCGCCATCATGCGTGTGATGGATATTATTTTGGCTTTTCCATCGCTGTTATTGGCCCTGGTGTTGGTCGCCATTTTAGGGCCCGGATTACTCAACGCCATGATTGCCATTGCACTGGTGTTGCAGCCACATTTTGTGCGATTAACGCGTGCCTCGGTGTTGGCTGAGGTTAACAAAGACTACGTAGTGGCCGCCAAGGTGGTGGGTGCCGGTCAGCTGCGTTTAATGTTTATCACCATCTTACCCAACTGTTTAGCACCATTAATTGTGCAAGCCACGCTGTCGTTTTCCACGGCAATTTTAGATGCGGCGGCCCTGGGCTTTTTGGGCATGGGCGCGCAACCTCCCACGCCAGAGTGGGGCACAATGCTGGCCGAAGCCAGGGAATTTATTTTGCGCGCTTGGTGGGTGGTTACTTTTCCGGGAATCGCTATTTTAATTACCGTGCTGGCCATTAATTTATTGGGCGATGGGCTGCGCGATGCGCTCGATCCCAAGCTTAAGCGGAGTTAATATGGCGCTGCTGGAAATTAACAACCTCTGTGTGGATTTTGCAACAGCAACCGGCTGGTTTCGTGCGTTAAACAACGTGAATTATCATGTGGATAGTGGCGAAGTGCTGGCCATTGTGGGTGAGTCTGGCTCGGGTAAGTCCGTGGCGATGTTAGCGGTAATGGGCTTGTTACCGCCCACGGCGAAAGTCAGCGCCGAGTGCATTGTTTTTAATGGTCAGGATTTATTAAATATAAAACCCCAACAGCGGCGAAAAATTATTGGCCGCGATATGGCCATGATTTTTCAAGAACCCATCGCCTCGCTGAATCCTTGCTTTAGTGTGGAATTTCAAATCAACGAGGCTTTAAAAACCCACACCAATTTATCCAAAAAAGCCCGTAAAACCCGCTGTTTGGAATTATTAAACGAAGTCGGAATTCAAGACGCAGCCTCTAAACTGAAAAGTTATCCGCACCAGTTATCGGGCGGCCAGTGCCAGCGTGTGATGATTGCCATGGCGGTTGCCTGTTCGCCCAAACTGTTAATTGCCGACGAACCCACCACAGCGCTGGATGTAACCGTACAGCAACAGATTTTGGATTTATTGGTAAAACTGCAGCAGCAAACCGGTATGGCGTTAATTATGATCACTCACGATTTGGGGGTGGTCGCCAATGTGGCCGATCGGGTTACGGTGCAATACGGCGGTAAAGTTATGGAGCAGTCCACGGTACTGGATTTATTCGAATCGCCCAGCAGCGATTACACAAAAGCGCTGTTGGCTGCCATGCCCGATAGCGCTGGGGGTGGTCGTTTGCGCTCCGTACAAAACGAGTCAAACGACTTATGAGCCGCACATTAATCGAGGCTCGATCCTTAGCACGAGATTACTCGGTGCCGGGTGGTTTATTGGCTAAACGTTCGACGGTAGCGGCGTTAAAAGGTGTTAGCTTTTCTGTGGCGGAGGGCCAAACGCTAGCGGTGGTGGGTGAGTCGGGTTGCGGTAAATCCACGCTGGCTCGAATTTTAACCTTTATCGATGCGCCCACTCGCGGCGAGTTGTTTTTTAATGGCGAACTAATCAATTTTAAGCACATAACGCCGTTACTGCGCACGCAAGTGCAACTGGTTTTTCAAAATCCGTTTGGCTCATTAAACCCCCGGCAAAAAATTGGTAGCGCCCTAGAAGAACCTTTATTGTTAAACACCGCTTTAAGCAAATCGCAACGCCAGCAACAAGCACTGGCAATGCTCGAAAAAGTGGGGCTTAAAGCCGAGCATTACCAGCGCTACCCCCACATGTTTTCCGGCGGTCAGCGCCAGCGCATTGCCATTGCCCGGGCGCTTATGCTAACGCCTAAACTGTTAGTGTTAGACGAGCCGGTTTCTGCGTTGGATTTGTCGGTGCAAGCG
>CAYFFE010000099.1:0-13775 GCA_964342265.1 uncultured Cellvibrionaceae bacterium
GGCCGCTGATGCGCATTGCCGCGTTTTTATTGGCTGCCCCTTTATTTGGGGCGCAAATTATGCCTCCTCGTACTCGCTTAGCGCTCGCGGTGCCTTTTGCAATACTGATTGCCCCGGTGTTGCCGCAAATTCCTCCCATCGAACTCGTTTCTCTTTCGGGTTTTATTACCACTTTACAGCAAGTGGTTATTGGCGCGGCGTTAGGGTTTACATTCCAGTTGCTGATGCAACTCTTTGTAGTGGGTGGGCAGGCCATTGCTATGAACATGGGCTTGGGTTTTGCGGCAATGAACGATCCTGCCAATGGGGTTACGGTAACAGTACTCTCGCAGTTTTATTTAACGCTGGCTATCTTGCTTATTTTAAGCATTAACGGTCATTTGATTTTACTGGAATTATTAGCTCACAGTTTTGTGGCCTTTCCCATCGGCCCTCAGGGTATCAATCAAGATCAATGGATGGAGTTGGCTCGCTTGGGAGGTTGGATGTTTGCGGGGGCCTTGGTATTAGCGCTACCCATTATTACGGCATTGCTGGTGGTGAACTTGGCATTTGGAGTAATGAGCCGATCGGCACCGCAGATGAATGTTTTTTCTGTGGGATTTCCCATTACGTTGGTGTTCGGCATGTTTATTATCTGGTTTGGCTTAGTCAACTTTTTACCCCAGTTTCAATTGCGTACGAATCAGCTGTTCCAATTTGTACAAAACTTTCTCGGTTTGTAGCCAATGGCAGAGAACGATACCAGTCAAGAAAAAACGGAACAGCCCACAGCAAAACGGCTGGAAAAGGCTCGCGAGGAGGGCCAGGTTCCCCGATCGCGGGAGCTTACTACCACTGCTTTGTTAATGGGCTCGACCATAACTTTGTTTATGATGGGTAACTCTTTGGCTAAGGGGTTTGCCGATCTGTTTTCTCGAAATTTGGAGTTTGATCGTCAAGACGCGTTTGATACCAGCATGATGATAGCGGGGCTTTCCTCCAGTATTATCGATGGATTATTGTTGTTTATTCCTTTTTTTATTGTTTTATTATTGCTATCAATCGCAGGGCCTATCGCTTTGGGGGGGTGGCTGTTGAGTGCTAAATCACTGCAGCCTAAGTTCAGTCGCTTAAACCCCTTGTCGGGGCTTAAGCGTATGTTTTCTGCCAAGTCTTTGGTTGAGTTGGCCAAGGCCTTGGGTAAGGTTACTGTTATTCTTGTGGTGGCTATTATTTTATTAAAGTCACAGCAAGATCGAATCATTCATTTGTCGGACGAAAGTTCTGAGCGAGCTTTAATCCATTCCGTTAGTATTGTGGCTATTGCCGCGATTATTTTATCGGCAGCGACCATTATCATCGCCGTAGTGGATATTCCCTTTCAAATTTGGGATATCACTCGCCAATTAAAAATGTCTCGTCAGGAAATAAAAGACGAGATGAAAGATACCGAAGGTAAACCAGAAGTTAAAAGTCGCGTGCGACAATTACAGCGCGATATGGCTAACAGCCGCATGATGTCGGCGGTACCTGAGGCGGACGTTATTATTACCAACCCCACGCATTTTTCGGTAGCGTTAAAATACAATCCAGATACCATGTCGACACCAACAGTTGTCGCTAAGGGTGTAGATCATATTGCGCTAAAAATACGAGAAATAGGTAACGCCTACGAGTTGGACATTATTGAAGCACCCGCGTTAACACGCGCCGTTTATTACACCACCGACGTAGACGGTGAAATTCCTTCTGGGCTGTATTTGGCCGTGGCTCAAGTCTTAGCGTATATTTTTCAATTACGGCAACATCGTCGCGGGCGCGGTATGCGGCCCAAACCGCCTAAAAGCTATCCCATTCCTAAAGAATACCAATTCGATTAGTTCTAATTTTAACCAGACGCTGAAAACCTGTTAGGTTAAAAAGACGTTTAAACCGGCGTAGTAGGTACGTTAATTGCCATACTAATAATAACTAAGGATTTTATTTCCGAAATAGACAAAATTTTGTCGATTTTATCAAACGAGATGTGAATTAGGCCCTTGTGCGGGTTTTATCATCTCTAACTTACGCCGAGTCAATGAACAGTCCGCCGAATGCAATTTCCTTCTGTTAGCCAGCTAAATAATCTTAAAAATACGCGACTGGACCGCCGACAAGTTATTGGTGGCGCACGCACGCTGATTAACGGCAACTTAATTATTCCCATCCTACTGTTAATGTTGTTGGGAATGATGACTTTGCCGCTTCCCGCGTTTTTGTTGGATGTTTTTTTCTCGTTTAATATTGCACTGTCCATTGTTGTTCTGCTGGTGGGTATTTACAGTCTGCGCCCGCTGGAATTCGCCGTATTTCCCACCATTTTGCTCGTCGCCACCTTACTGCGCCTCGCCTTAAACGTAGCATCTACACGTGTCGTGTTATTGGAAGGGCACCAAGGTGGTGATGCCGCTGGTAAGGTAATTCAATCCTTCGGTGAAGTGGTTATTGGCGGTAACTACGCCGTCGGTTTGGTGGTGTTTATTATCTTGATGATCATCAACTTTGTGGTGGTTACCAAAGGTGCCGGTCGCATTTCTGAAGTGAGTGCGCGATTTACATTGGATGCCATGCCCGGTAAGCAAATGGCGATCGATGCCGATTTAAACGCAGGGCTGATTAATCAAGAGGAGGCGCGAACACGCCGCGAGGAAGTGGCCAGCGAAGCAGATTTTTACGGAGCAATGGACGGTGCCAGTAAATTTGTGCGCGGTGATGCGGTAGCCGGTATTTTAATTCTGCTAATTAATATTATTGGTGGCTTAACTATCGGTATGGTTCAGCACGATTTAGCGTTTTCCGATGCCTTAGAACGCTACATTTTGTTAACCATTGGTGATGGCTTGGTTGCACAAATACCTTCGCTGCTCTTATCCACTGCTGCTGCAATTATGGTTACGCGGGTCAACAGCTCGGAGGATGTAAAAACCCAGGTTGTCAGTCAAATGTTTGACTCTCCCAAGGCTTTGGGAGTCTCTGCTGGTATATTGTTTTTGATGGGTTCCATTCCCGGTATGCCGCATGTGGCGTTTATTGGCCTTGCAAGCATATGCGGCGGTCTTGCCTATTTAATCCATCGACGAAAAAACGCCGTGGAAGAGGTTTCCGAATCGGATGATCCTCAACGACGACCCGCCAGTGGCTCCCAAGCCGCACTGCCCGGGGCCATGGCGCCCGGGGAAGTTATCGAAGCAAAACCCGAGCACGCCGAGCTCAGTTGGGAAGACGTTCAGCCCGTGGATATGATTGGTTTAGAAGTAGGGTATCGATTAATTCCTCTGGTAAACAAACCTCAAGGTGGCGAGTTGCTGGGACGAATTAAAGGCATCCGCAAAAAGTTATCTCAGGAGAAAGGTTTTTTAATTCCCAGTGTTCATATTCGCGATAACTTGGACTTATCGCCATCGGCTTACCGTATTTTATTAATGGGCGTTAGTGTTGCTGAGAGTGATATTTATCCAGATAGGGATCTAGCGATTAATCCCGGACAAGTGTTGGGCGAAATGGACGGCATTGCTGGACAAGACCCCGCTTTTGGTCTACCCGCTGTTTGGATAGAGCGCAATAAAAAAGATCAAGCTCAATCTTTGGGTTATACCGTGGTGGATACCAGTACCGTTGTTGCTACGCATTTAAATCAGCTGCTACAAAGGCATTGTCACGAATTAATCGGCCATGAAGAAGTACAAAAGCTGCTCGATCAACTGGCTAAATCCTCCCCCAAACTGGTATCGGAATTGGTACCGGATAAGCTTTCCCTCAATACCGTACTCAAGGTGTGTCAAAACTTATTAAAAGAAAACGTCGCCATTCGGGATTTTCGTTCTATTTGCGAATCGTTACTGGCGGCGGCTGAAAATACCACCGATACCGATCAGTTAACATCGGCTGCCCGTGTGGGCTTGTCCAGACAAATTGTTTTTAATTTGGCCAAAGGAAAAGAACCTTTATCGGTGTTAACGCTTCAGCCAGATTTGGAACAGTTATTGCTCAAAGCACATATGCAGGCACAAAAATCTGGCGCTGATGAAACCGGGTTTATTGAGCCAGGCTTGATAGACGCAATGCAGAACTCAATGAGGGAATTAGTACAGCGGCAAGAAGTTGCCAACAAGCCGGCGGTTTTACTGGTAGCCGGCAATCTTCGCCGCTTAATTAACAAAATGGTTCGAGCGATGGGATTGGATGCAACGGTACTGGCTTACGCAGAAATTCCCGAAAGCAAAGCGATTAATGTAGACGGAGCCGTAACGGGCCACAGGGCACAAGCTTAATTAAATAATGCTAATTAACAGTGATCGGAGCTAAATCAATGCAAGTAAAACGCTATAAAGCTGCAGACATGCGCCGCGCATTAGAATTAGTGCGTTCTGATTTAGGTGACGACGCTGTCATTCTCTCTAGCAATAAAAACGGTAAGGGCGTCGAAATTTTGGCGACCGCCGATGATTGTAAGCAGTGGTTGCAAAACAGTAATGCTCCTGAGCCTCTACCGGAAGATAATCCCACCAGCGTTTTTGCCAAGTATGAAGCCGCCGCCGAGCAGGAAAGCTTGGCCTTAATGAGCGATGCCATGGTGGACGATGAATCCACCGGCGACGAAAATTTAAAAGACCACGCCAAAAGTCATGTGGATACCTCGTATTTAGCTCGTCAATTAGAAAGTATGACCACACCGTTTTCTCATTTAAGAAAACAACGTGCACAAAAAAAAGCGGAATCAAGCCAGCAAACAATGGCCCGGCAAGTCAGCACTTCGGATGACAATGGTTATCATGAACGCAGCTCTCATGAAAACAGCCATCTTGAAAACAGCCATCGTGAAAACCGTTATCAAGAGAACCATTACCAAGAAAACCATTACCAAGAAAACCATCGCCAAGAAAATAAATTTAAAAACACCAACATCGAAAACGTGCAGCCGTTAGATCAAACCCGCTTTCAGCAAGGCCGAGACAATATAAGTGAAAGACGTCGTCCTTTACAGATTGTTGAAGACAGCACTATCGAAGATTACAGCGTAGAGGACGGTTTTTCCGCATCATCACGCGGTGCGCGAGCACACAACCAACACAACGATCAAGCGCAATTGCAAATTGATCAGTTGCAGTCTGAATTAAGTGATATGCGGGAAATGCTCGAAATGCAATTAACCCAAGCGCACTTGTCGGGGCTAAAAGGTCAACAACTGGCTTGTGATCGACGCCTGCAATTAATGGGTTTTGGCAATAAGTTTCGATCGGTTTTTCATCGTCAGTGCGATTTATCGCACGAAAGTCAAAAAGATACCGCGTGGCGAACCACCATTAGCTATCTCACAAGCCAAGTTCGTACACTCAATACCGATTTAATTAAATCCGGTGGTCAGTTGGCATTTATTGGTCCTACTGGCGCTGGTAAAACCACCACCATCGCCAAATTGGCAACGCGCTTCGTTTTGAGTGAAGGGCGCGAATCTATTGCTCTGGTGACACTCGATAACGAACGTTTGGGCTCGCAAAGCCAGCTAAAAAGCCTGAGTAAAATATTAAACATCCCATTGCGGGTGGTAATTCGCCCGGAAGATTTGGCCGATACCTTGGACAGCCTGGATTACTGCCGATTGGTGTTGATCGACACTCCGGGAGTGTCTGCCAGTGGCATCAACGACGATCCGTTTATCCAGCAATTATTTGCGTTGCCAAATATCGCTAAATTGTTGGTTATGGCTTGCAACGCGCAACACAGTTTTCAACGGCGATTGCTATCGGCCTTGCAAGACAAACCCCTGCGCGCCAGTGTTTTGACTAAACTGGATGAGACAGATTGTTTGGGCGAAACCCTCGATGTATTGGTTTCCTCCAACACGCCGGTGGCTTATACCACCGATGGACAGAATATTCCGGACGATATTGCAGTGGCCAAGGCCCACCAGTTAATTACTCGCTCGGTGTCGGTTTTACAGGGCGCACGTAAGTCGGCGTCTGGTCAAAAAGATAGACAACAGTTTGATCGGAAATTGGCTTAAAACCGTTTAACGGTAAGCGCAGGGATGAGAAAAACGCAGTTTAAATGATATTAATTATGGTTAAAAAAATCCTCTCGCACAGGTTGGTGAAGTTATGAGTCTTATCAGGCCCGTTCAAGTTGTCGCGGTTACCGGCGGTAAAGGTGGCGTTGGCAAAACAAACTTTTCCGTTAATTTAAGCATTGCGCTGGCGGAAATGCGTCGTCGCGTGGTGTTGCTAGATGCGGACTTGGGTCTGGCCAACGTGGATGTTCTTTTGGGCTTAAAATCCAAACACAATTTAGCCGATGTATTAAACGGCCAATGCGATTTAAAAGACGTACTGGTCGATGGTCCCGGAGGTATAAAAGTAGTACCGGCCTCCTCGGGCGTACAACAAATGACGCAATTAAATTCCCAGCAACACGCGGCGCTCATCAATGCGTTTAGCAGTTTGGATCAGCAACTCGATACGCTCGTGATCGATACCGCTGCCGGTATTTCCGACACCGTCGTAAGTTTCGTTACGGCCAGCAACGAAGTGGTGATTATTGTCTGCGACGAGCCGTCTTCGATTACCGATGCCTACGCGCTGATCAAATTATTGAGTTTGGAATACCACCAAACGCGGTTTCGTGTTGTCGCCAATATGACTCGCACTTTGAGCGAGGGGCAGAATCTTTTCAATAAATTACAACTGGTTTGCGATCGATTTTTGGACGTGACTCTACAGTATATGGGTCATATTCCGTTTGATGAAAATGTTCGCAAAGCCGTGCAAAAACAAACTCCTTTACTCACGTTTGCGCCGCGTTGTCGCGCCTCTCAAGCCATCCGACAAATGGCTCAAAAGGTCGCCGATTGGCCACTGCCATCCGGTCCGCGCGGGCATTTGGAATTTTTTGTTGAGAGACTCTTGCACACAGCACAGATGAGAATTTGATTATGGCTGTATTAGATGGATTAGCTATGTATGACCAAGCGCAACCGGCGCCCCAGGTAGACATCGAACAGTACGCTCCGTTGGTAAAACGCATTGCTCACCACATGATGATGCGCATGCCGGCCAGTGTGCAGGTGGAAGACTTAATTCAGGCAGGCATGATCGGCTTGTTGGAGGCGGCACAAAAATACGATGCCTCTAAAGGGGCCAGCTTTGAAACCTACGCCGGAATACGAATTCGCGGTGCCATCGTTGATGAAATGCGGCGCGGGGATTGGGCGCCTAGATCGGTACACCGAAATGCCCGTCGAGTGCAAGATGCCATCGCCCAGGTCGAAGCCCGAACCGGGCGCGACGCCACCGATCAAGAAGTGGCCGAGGAGTTGGATGTCTCCATCGAGGAATACCACAGCATCTTGCAAGACAGCACCAGTACTCGCTTATTCAGCTACGAAGAGGCCGTTGGCGACGACGACAGCCGTATCGCCCAGGACAACAGCTTCAGCTCCTGCCAAAGTCCGTTTCAGGGAATCCAGCGCGATAGCCTCAAACACGCCCTGGCTCAGGCCATTAAATCCCTACCCGAACGCGAACAACTGGTATTGGCTTTGTACTACGATGAAGAATTGAATTTAAAAGAAATCGGCCAAATTTTGGGCGTTAGCGAATCTCGCGTCAGTCAGATTCACAGTCAAGCGGCGTTGCGTTTGCGCGGCCGAATGCAGGATTGGGCTCCGGATAAAAAATAACACGCAGGATCGACTTTACATAAAATACGCTTTGGAATGCGGCTCGATTCAGTGATTAAACCGGTCGTTGATGCAGTGTTTTCCGCGCATTTATGCCAAAACGTTTGTTATTCATTCCCACCCATTTCCGCTTGAATTCAGTCAGTGACTCGCTTTCGTCTAGATTGAGCTATGTTCTGAATCAACAGTGGCCCCTGATTTAGTGTGCTTAGGCCCCAGGGTACCTTTTGGGTCAATTTATTCGTGTTCGCTTGAAGACTTAAGCCCCATTGTTTGCTTCGTTTACGCAGGGGCTCGCAAAAGCGGTTATTGGCTTAAATCGATAAGAGGCAATGTGTGCCAAGGGGAGAGACCTAACCCCAAGGCAATCGGACGGCGGATAGACGTTGGCCAGTACACCAAGTTCGCCAAAATACGCGTCCTAAAAACTGGATACCGTCCAAACTGCTACTAGACTATTTATTAAATCAGTTCCCCTCGACCAGGGCCTATGGAGGTTACATTGGACAAAAACATGAAAATCCTCATAGTTGACGATTTTTCAACCATGAGGCGGATCATTAAAAACCTTTTGCGCGATTTAGGGTTTACCAACACCCAGGAAGCCGACGACGGTCAAACAGCGCTTCCCATGCTCAAAAGCGGCGATTTTGACTTCCTGGTTACCGATTGGAATATGCCGGGGATGTCTGGCATTGAGTTGCTGCGCGAAGTGAGGGCAGACGAGCGTTTGAGTTCGCTACCGGTATTGATGGTAACGGCAGAGGCCAAACGCGATCAGATTGTGGAAGCCGCCCAGAGCGGGGTAAACGGTTATGTAGTCAAGCCCTTTACTGCCCAGGCGTTGAAAGAAAAAATCGAGAAAATTTTTGAGCGAGTCGGATAACCCGGGGTAGTAAACGCCATGGAATCAAAATCGATAGAATCCGGTGCAGATCAAGCTCTCGACGAGCTCAGAGAATGCGCTACAACATTGGTAGAAAAGCTTAGAAATGACGATTACGTTCAAGCGCGTGAAGTAATTTCCAAGCTCAATCAATCGCGCGATAGCTTGATATTCAACAGTGTTGGCCGGCTAACAAGAGCGCTGCACAGCGCCATTGTTAACTTTAATGTGGATGCCGAAGAGGAGCCGGAAAAGGAAGAAAAGCGTGTGGAAAAATCCCACATGACCGATGCCTCCGATCGTCTTCACTACGTGTTAAAACTCACACAAGACGCCGCTGACAGAACCATGGACAAGGTCGAGGCCTCCGCACCCATCGCCACAGACATCAGTAATGAATCTCAGGCACTCAGGCGCGAATGGAGCCGATTAAAACGCCGCGAAATGGACGCCGAAGAATTTCGCAAGCTCTATTACCGAATGGACGAGTTTTTAGAACGCATTGGCGGTGGTGCCGAGGAACTCAGCCAAAACTTACAAGAAATTATTCTCGAACAAGGCTATCAAGATTTAACTGGCCAGGTGCTGAAAAAAGTCATCGGCTTGGTTTCCGACGTGGAAAGCGAGTTAGTTAATTTGGTGAGAATTGCTGGCCAAGTAGAAGATATTGCAGGATTTAACTCTGCCGCCGATAACTCCTATACGCAAAAAAGTAAAGAAAAAGCCGGAGGCGAAGGCCCGCAAATACACGCGGAAAAACGCGAAGATGTGGTCACCAGCCAGGACGAAGTGGACGATCTCTTATCGAGCCTGGGGTTTTAATGAGCTATTGGAATTCGCCTGTTTTTTTAATGCCCTGTGGCTGCCGGTTTGCCAACGAGTTAACTGTTACCGAGTTAACCTAAGAGTTAGATGAATCGGATTTTGGTTAGAGGAACACTGAATGTTCAGTGAAGACGAAGAGATACTGCAGGATTTCCTGGTCGAGGCAGGAGAAATTCTCGAACAGCTTTCCGAACAACTGGTTGAGTTAGAACGCAGACCAGACGACAAAGATTTATTGAATGCCATCTTCCGTGGATTTCACACTGTTAAAGGCGGTGCGGGATTTCTGCAACTCAACGCCATGGTGGAATGCTGCCACGTCACCGAAAACCTATTCGATATTTTGCGCAATGGTCAGCGCGTGGTTACTCCAGAATTAATGGACGTAGTACTGCAAGCATTAGATGCTGTTAACATGCAGTTTCAGGAAATTCAAAGCCGTAACGATCCTTCCCCAGCCGATCCCGCTCTTATCGATACGCTGGGGCGCTTAGTTGCCGGTGAAGACGTTTTGGGCGATAACGCGGAGGTCGCCGCACCCGCTGCAGAAGCCGCCCAACCTGAAGTCCAAGCCCCCCCCGCAGCGGAGCCGCCCACCGGTCAAGAGTCCTCCTCCGCGGGGCAATCCGATGAAATTACCGATCAAGATTTTGAAAACTTGCTAGATGCCATATCCGATGGCGGACAAACTTCAGCGGCCAGTGCCCAGCCGGCAGATGCTGGCAGCAGCACTAGCAACGATACGAGCAACAATACCAACAATAATGCTAACGACAGCGGCAATGGCTCTGAAATTAACGAAGACGAATTTGAAGCGCTGTTGGATCAGTTACACGGTAAAGGCAAGGGGCCTGGTACTGGTCAAGCGCCGGCATCAGAACCGGCTAAAGCCCAGCCGGCAACACCTGCCAGCGCAGCGGCTCAGCAAGACGATATTATCTCCGAGGATGAGTTTGAGGCGTTGCTCGATCAGCTCCATGGTGAAGGGTCGGCACCGGGTAAGGCCGATGCCGCTGAACCAACTGCCAGTGCCCCCGAGCCGGCGCAACCATCAGCACCCGCACCGGCCGGCGGTAGCGAACTGATCTCGGAAGACGAATTCGAAAACCTACTCGATCAATTGCACGGCCAGGGCAAAGCCCCCGGTATCGCCGGCGCACCCGCTGGCAACGGTCAAGCTCAACCTATAAAAGCTGAGCAGCCAAAACCTGAACCCGCCAAACCCGAGCCCACCCAACCGGCTGCGCCTGCTCCTGCGCCGGCGGCTAAACCCGAATTAAAAGCCGTGCCCAGTGGTGGCGGTGGAGGCCGAGCCAGCCCGCCGCCGCAACAATCGGCGGGCAATGCCGGTAAAGATGTGAGCCCGCCCGCAGAAGCCACCGTACGCGTCGATACCCAGCGTCTCGACGACATTATGAACATGGTGGGTGAACTGGTGTTGGTGCGCAATCGTCTAGTGCGCTTGGGTGATGAGCGCGGCGACGAGAGTTTATCCAAAGCGGTATCCAATTTGGATGTGGTCACCGCGGATTTGCAATCGGCGGTAATGAAAACGCGCATGCAGCCGATCAAAAAAGTCTTCGGTCGATTCCCGCGCGTGGTGCGAGATTTAGCTCGCAGCCTGAAAAAAGAAATCAACCTAGAATTGGTGGGCGAAGAAACGGACTTAGATAAAAACCTAGTGGAAGCGTTGGCCGACCCGTTGGTGCATTTGGTGCGCAATTCAGTGGATCACGGCGTGGAATTACCCGAGGTTCGCGAACAAAATGGCAAACCGCGTGTGGGTAAGGTGGTGTTGTCGGCAGAGCAGGAGGGCGATCACATTCTCTTGTCCATTTCCGACGACGGCGGCGGTATGGACGCGAATAAACTGCGCAGTTTGGCAGTCGAAAAAGGTTTATTGGATGAAGACGCCGCCGCGCGTTTATCCGATCAGGAATCCTACGCCTTAATTTTTGCTCCGGGGTTTTCCACCAAAAAAGAAATATCCGATGTATCCGGCCGCGGTGTGGGCATGGATGTGGTCAAAACCAAAATCACTCAATTAAACGGCACCATCGAAATTGATTCGAATTTGGGGCAAGGTACCCGCATCAATATTAAAGTGCCTTTAACGTTGGCGATTATGCCCACGTTAATGATTATGCTCGAAGATCAAACGTTTGCGCTGCCGTTGGTGAATGTGGATGAAATATTCCATATGGACTTAACCAAAACCAATGTGGTGGATGGTCAGGAGTGCATTACCATTCGCGAAAAAGCCATTCCCATTTTTCATTTAAAACACTGGTTGGTTCCCAATCACCCTTATCAAGAATTAAAAGAAGGGCACATTGTCATTGTTTCGGTGGGAACCCAGCGCGTAGGGTTTGTGGTGGACCAGCTTATCGGCCAGGAAGAAGTCGTTATTAAACCGCTCGGTAAAATGTTGCATGGCACACCGGGTATGGCCGGAGCAACAATCACGGGCGATGGCACAATTGCGTTAATTTTAGATGTTCCATCCATGTTAAAACGATACGCCGGCAACGCGGCTTAGGGCTTGTAAAAATAAAAAACAGGGCTCTTGGCCATTCACCGGCACGCAAAATTTATTAAGGTTTGGCTTGCATGCCCATAAAAGTTTTAGTCGTTGATGATTCTCATTTTTTTCAGCACCGTTTGGCTGAAATCATCAATGCGCATCCCGATCTTACGGTGATTGGCGTGGCCAGTAATGGTCGGGAAGCGGTGGACATGGCATTAAAAAAACAGCCAGACGTCATCACCATGGATTACGAAATGCCGTTAATGGATGGCGTAACCGCTGTACGGCAAATTATGGCCAGCCGACCCGTGCCGATTTTAATGTTGTCGTCGCTGACCTACGAAGGTGCCCGCACCACTCTCGATGCTCTCGAAGCCGGGGCGGTGGATTTTTTACCGAAAAACTTTGCCGAAGTATCGCGTAATTCGCCCAAACTTAAAGAAAAATTGCACGGGCGTTTATTGGCCATCGCCAAAACCCAAGCAGAGCCCGCCAAAGCACCAGAGCCCACGCCAAAACCCAGCACGTCAACTCCCAGTACATCAAAGCCCAGTACACCAACTCCAGCCAGTCTTAGAAGCAGTGTACCTAATCGACCCGTAACTCCGTCACCAAGCACTGCCGCAACGCCGAGAACAACCCCTCAGCCCCTAAAACAACCCGAGCCCCAAGAGCAACCGCTGGCAGGGCGCGTTAAATTGGTGGCCATTGGGTCTTCTACCGGTGGGCCGGTGGCGTTGGGCGAGGTTTTAAAGCTTCTGCCGGCCAATTTTCCGGTGCCAATTTTGCTCATTCAGCATATGCCCGAGAATTTTACCAAAGCTTTTGCCGAGCGACTCAACAGCACTTGCCGTATTCGTGTTTTTTTGGCGCAAGACGGTATGAGCATACAACCCGGCTGCGCCTACCTAGCACCTGGCGGTCAGCAATTACTCATTGATCCTAAAGATCGACAAAGAATTAAAGTTTTACCCGGAGATGACCGATTAAATTATAAACCTTCGGTGGATATAACCTTTGCATCGGCAGCCAACACCTACAAGTCCGCTATGCTGGCCATAGTGCTGACCGGTATGGGCAGTGATGGTTGCCAGGGATGCCGAGTTATCAAAGAAGTAGGCGGTCATGTTTGGTCTCAGGATAAAAAAAGCAGCGTAATCTACGGCATGCCTATGGCAGTGGCCCGAGCAAACCTTACCGATAAAGTCTTGGCTCTCAACGAAATGGCGAACAGTCTCAATCAAGCCTTTCGTTGTTAAATTCGCACATCGCCAAAACTGCGCCTACCTCCATCGAAACTTTCTAAATAATCAGCCCAGTGGCAGGTCATCATGGATAAGCTGAGTTTAATGGGCGTCGTTCTCGGTTTCGCGGCGCTCATTGGTGGTAATTTTTTAGAAGGTGGTTCCTGGGAATCACTGATTAACGGGCCCGCCGCGATTATTGTAATTGGCGGTACCGTTGGCGCGGCCATGTTGCAAACACCCATCGCCAGCCTCAAGCACGCTCTAAAAGTTTTAAATTGGGTATTGCACCCACCGCACTTTCACTACGATCAAGGCATTAAAAAAATCGTTACATGGGCCGATGCGGCGCGTCGCGAAGGCCTTTTGGGTTTGGAAGATATTGCCGAGGCCGAAAAAAATGTTTTTGCCCAAAAAGGCTTGATGCTGCTAATCGACGGCGCCGACTCAGAAGAAATTCGCCGGGTAATGGAAAACGATTTGGTACAAAAAGAACAGTGGGATCTGCAAGCCGTGCAATTTTACGAAAGTATGGGCGGCTACGCGCCGACAGTGGGCATTATTGGCGCGGTGATTTTATTAATTCATGTAATGAAA
>CAYFFE010000100.1:0-13553 GCA_964342265.1 uncultured Cellvibrionaceae bacterium
CAAGCCGATTTAGCGCGGTTGTATTTAATGGTGCAGGCGATGCGCGTGCAAGTGGAAGATCAGTTGCAAATTCAGCTGGATGTGGTGCCCAGTCAATATCTTTCCCAGGCTCGACCGCAATTGCAAAGGCTACAACCCGTGCAAGAACCCCAATCAGAGCCGCATCAAAACAGTGGCCCTGGCAAGTTGTCTTGCTTGGTCAACCCGCTCATTATCGATGAATTGGGTCAACTTTGGCCGCTGGCCTATGGCATGGCCGGGGATCAACGCATTGCTGGTGGCGATCCGGGCGAGGTTCGGTCCGGCATTTATCACTACAAAATTAACGGTGGTGAGCGTTTACAGCAATTAATCGATCACTGTTTTGGGGAAGAAGTGCTGCTTGCTCAAAACTTTGTGGATTGGTACGCCTTGGCCGTGGCGGAGAGCCATAATCTATCCTCTGAGTCCGTGTCGACCGTTAACACTGTGGCGCTCTAATCGATCGGTTGAGTAGTCGCTCAGCCATTAAGAATCCTCAAAAACACATCTGCTTGCTATATAATGCCTCGCAACTAAAAAGCGACCAAAAATAAATGGAGTTAAACATGTTGCGACTAGGGCAAGTGGCGCTGTGGCTATCGATTACCGTATTGTTATCAAGCTGTAGCAGTAAAGAGGAACGCCAGGCAGAGTATCTCGAGCAAGCCTGGGCTCAATACGAAGCCGAAGACTATCGCCGGGCGGCCATTAACGCCCAAAATGCTATCGATATTGCCGACACCAGCGCCGATGCTCGTTATCTTGTGGCGTTATTGGAAGAATCCCGCCAAAACTGGCCTGCGGTGATCGAAAACCTCAAGTTGGCCATACAAATCGAGCCCAATCACATTGAGGCCCCCGTTAAACTGAGTCGAGCGCTGTTTGTAACCGGCGAGCAAGCCGAAGCGGAGCGCTACCTCAATAAGGCCCTGCAACAGAATCCCAACAACCCAGAGGCACTGGCGCTTTCGGCGATTGTCGCCAATCAGGCGGGCAACAGCGACGAAGCCATTCGTCTGGCCAATCAAGCCCTGCAGCACCAACCAGGCCTGGAAGAAGCCATTGCCGTATTGGTTGCCAATTACGAATCCACCGATGCCGAAAAAGCCCTGGCCACGGTAACCCAAGGTATTAGCGATAACCCAGACAGCGAACGTCTGCGGCTCGTACAAGCGCAATTGTTAGATCAATTGGGGCGTCAGGAAGAATCGGTGGCGGTTTTGCAAGAATTGGTTGCTCAATACCCCGATAACCCTCGCTACGTAACGGGTTTGGCTCGTTATTTCGCCGGTTTGGGCCAGGACGACAAAGCCAAAGCCTTGTTGCAGCAGAGCGTTACCAACAATCCTAAAATGGCTGAGTTTAAGCTCATCTACGCCCAGTATTTAGAAGAGAAAGAAGGGCGACCGACGGCCATCAAGCAACTGCGCCAATGGCTAAGCGACGATGAAAGCGCCTTCGAAATACGCCTTGCACTGAGCCAATTACTGAGCACCGAGGGCAACAGTGCAGAGGCCGAGGCGCTGTTGCAGTCGGTTGTTAACAACGCGGACAGTGGCCAACAAGCCATAATCGCTCAAGTAACCCAAGCGGAAATCGCCTTGGGTGCCAGAGACCTCAACAAAGCCAACGATTTAATTAACGATGTACTGAAAAAATCTCCGGCCAACGAACAAGCGTTATTAACGCGCGCAAAAATTCGGCTCGCGCAAGATCAATTCGATGAAGCGTTGGACGACGTGCGCGAAGTTCTGCGTGCGCAGCCCAAGTTAGTGCCCGCACTGTTGTTGCAGGCCGAAGCCTACAGCGGCAATAACGATGCAAGCAGTGCATTAAAAACTTACCAAAGCGTACTGCAGCTAGAGCCAAAAAATAGCACCGCGTTGTACAACACGGCTTCGCTATTGGCGGCAGGTCAGGATTTCGACAATGCAATCGCTACGTTGGATCAATTGTTGGCATCGGATCGAGAAAACTTAAGAGCCGTCAATTTACTTGCGGGTATTTACTCTTCACAAAACCGTTGGCGCGATGCCAAAGCCTTATTCGAGCGCTTTGACAATACCGTTCAAGAAAACCGAGCGGCGTTGGTATTAGCGCGATTGGCTCTGCAGGAAGAACACGTAGACGATGCCGTAAAGGCCGCAAAAAAAGCCTTGGAGCAGGATCCCAGTCAGGGCCAGGCGCTGGCGTTAATTGTTCAGGCCTATGTGGATAGCGATCAAGCCAAGCAGGCGCTCGGTTTTGTCAAGAATTACCAAAAACAATACCCCAACCAAAACACGGCTCAGGTTGCGGAATTGCTCACCCGATTGTACGTGGTTAACGGTCAATACAACGGTGCCATTGAAATCTTACAAGAAAAAATTACCAACAACCCCAACAACGTGCCGGCTTATTTACAACTGGCCAGTGTTTATCGCTCAGCCAAGCAAACGAAAAATGCCTTAGCAACCTATAATCAAGGCATTGAGGCGAATCCTAAGGATGCCCGATTAAACGTGGAATTGGCCAACTTGCACATCGGGCAAAAAGATTACGCTCCGGCCAAAGCGCAATTGGAGCAAGCCTTAAAGCTTGCGCCCAGCGCCGTATTGGTCATCAATAATTTGTCGGCACTATTGCTGGATCATTTTCCTAGTGCGGAAAACTTTGCGCGAGTTAAGCAGTTAACCGCCCGTTTTGAAGAAACCAAAAACCCGGCTTTACTGGATACGCGTGGTTGGCTATTTTATCATTTGGGCGATGGCGAAAACGCCGTAAAAGTGTTGGAGGCTGCACTCAGAGAAGGCGGCCAAGGGCCTGAGTATTGGTACCATTTGGGTATGGCTTATCATCTAAATGAGCAACCTCAGCAAGCGAAATTGTTTTTGCAGCGTGCACTGGAACAAAAAGATGCTGATTTTTATGGCCGCGATAAGGCTGAAAAAACCTTAAAATTACTTTAGGAGCCTATCAGAGTTCCCCAAGATTTTAATTTATTGAGAAGTTGCTCATTGAGAAGTTGCTTATAGAGATTGTTTATAGCGGTTGTTAAATAAACGACACTTAAATTTATGCCTTAAAATAGGCCGTTAACTGTGCGATGACCACCAATCAACTGCTAATTAATTTACTGCTGTATGTCTTTCTACCATTATGGGGCATTGCGGGATTCGCTGATTGGTGTTGTCATCGTGCGACAAAAATAGAACAAAACTCTGGTCTAAAAGAATCGATTATGCACGCAATTATGGGCATTCAAATTGGAATTCCCATTGTGTTGTGTTTGATTTATCGCGTAAACGTACTCATTTTATTAATTTGCCTAGCTGCATTAATACTGCACGAGTTCGTTGCACATTGGGATGTTAAATACGCCACGCCAAGACGAAAAATCACCATTTGGGAAATGCACGCCCACAGTTATCTGGCCACGTTACCGCTGTATTTGTTGATGATTATTTTCGTAATCAATTGGCCGGCTTTTGTGAATTTAGTCACTTTTCAATGGCAGGGCCAGTTACATTTAGAGCCCATTACGGAACCCCACGGTGGTGAGGGCTATCTAACCGCTTACCTCATCTTTATGGCAATAGCCTGCGTATTTCCCTATTGCGAAGAGTTAGTCCGCTGCCTGTGGCATCGGCTACGTTCTCCGGAGAACTCAGCTTGACAGCATACATTACGGCCACCGGCCGATTTTTACCCGGCCCCGCCATTGATAATGAACATATCGAAGCGCATTTGGGTTTGGTTAACGGCAAGCCTAGCCGATTAAAAAATAAAATTCTAAAATCCAACGGTATTAAAACTCGCCACTACGCCATCGACAATCAGCAAAAAACCTATATCAGCAATCATCAAATGGCCGCAAGCGCGGCAAAAGCCTGTTTACAGGCCGGCGGCATGTCAACTAACGCCATTACTATGCTCAGTTGTGCAACCAGCCAAGGCGATTTGGTTTTGCCCGGGTTTGGTAGCATGGTGCAAGCGGAATTGGAATTAAGCGACGTGGAGATCAATACCTGTCATGGCATATGCTCCAGTAGCATGATGGCTTTAAAAGCTGCGGCTAATTCGGTAAGACTGCAGGAACATAATTCGGCATTGGTGGTTGCCAGTGAATTTAGCTCGCGACTGTTTAAAGCCAGCCGTTACGAAGCCAGTAAAAACGAGTTAGACTTTAATGCCGAATTTTTACGTTGGATGTTATCCGACGGTGCCGGCTCAATATTATTAGAAAACAAACCCCGGCCAAACAGTTTGCGAATTGATTGGATAAAATGTTTCTCTCACGCCGATGCTTATCCGGTTTGTATGTCGGTAGGGCAAGTACCCGGAGACGCCAATACCTGGCAGGATTACGCCACCTACGCCGAGGCCGAAGCCGCCGGTGCCTTATTGTTACGCCAAGACGTTCGCCTGTTGGATAATATTGTAAAGGTGGGGGTGGATGGCTTTCTGCGATTGATTGATCAGCAATTAATTAGCCCCAGTGATATTGATCATGTGCTTTGCCATTATTCTTCAGACTATTTTCGCAGTCGCATTTTTGACTTACTAAAAAAAGCCGGTGCCAGTATCGACGAGAATAAGTGGTACACCAATTTGTATGAGCGTGGTAATACCGGTTGTGCGTCTATATTTATTATGCTCGATGAATTTTTACAAACTCAGACCTATGAATCGGGCCAACGTATTTTGTGCATGGTGCCCGAAAGCGGCCGGTTTAACACCGCCTACATGCAATTAACCGTGGTGTAAAAATGCATACTACTGCAGAATTAAACCCCGAGGCTCAACAGTGTTTGCAGCAACTATTACGGGTGTGGCTGGAGTTTGAGCGGCAATTAAATCGCGTGCCAATTATTCAGCGACTGGAAAACGGTCGATTCGATCTCAACGATTATCGCCAACTGTTACTGAATTTACGCCAGCAAGTCATCGAAGGTTCGCGCTGGATTACGCGGGCGGCGTCCAGTTTTGATCGAGACTACAGCGATATTCGCTCTACTGTAATTGGGCACGCCCAAGAGGAACACCGCGATTACGAAATTTTAGAACGAGATTTTGTTGCTGCCGGCGGAGAACTAACAGCCATACAATCACAGCAAAAAAATATTGGCAGCCAAGCGTTGCACGGTTATTTAATGCATCGCGCGAGCCTGCCCAACCCTGTGGATTTAATCGGCGCTATGTGGATTATTGAAGGCTTGGGCCAAAAAATGGCCAGCGAATGGGCCAAACGCATCAACGAACTTACCCAGGGTGATGGCAGTTACACGCAATTTATGGGGTATCACGGCGAAAACGATCAAGCGCACATGCAAAAATTGTATAACATGCTCGATCGGGTTTGTGTGGATGAAGCCTCCCAGGCGAGCATTATTGCCACCGCTAAAATAGTGGCCAAACTTTACGCTTGGCAACTGGAGGCCATTGATGAGCAATAATCAACGCAGCGCCTATTTAAAAGCCATCGAGCGAGATAACTCCCTGCCCATAGAGCCAGAGGCCATGGAGCTGTGGATGAAAGATCTGGACAACCCATTTCGCTGGACGTTGCGACCATTGTGCCAATTTGTATTTGCCGCGTTGTTGCATTTGGTGTGGTTTTTTAAACGCTTGCCGCTACCGCAGTTTTCGGCTCACGAGCATTTGCAAAAAATCATTTGCTGGTTCTGCCGAAATTTTGTTAGCGTGGAGGCCAATTTATTAATTCTTCGCCATTACGCCACAGAATCAAACGTGTTAAATTTTTTAATCGACAATCAATCGTCTGATATAAAACCCTTGGCGCTCTACCCAAAAAATATCGATGAGATGAAGGCGTGCAGCTTTGTTGAGCACGATCAAGAGCTCTTTAGAGCCTTTGCCGAGTTGGGAGCTAAGACTCCAGTGTTAGATAAAATACACTGGCAAAATTGGCGTGCGATAGATATGGCAGAATTTACCATCGAGAAAAAGGCCACACAGGTTTTTGATTTTGAAACCTCCCACGCATTATTTATGTGTTTGTTTTGTTTATTGTTAACGCGTGAAGAATATCGCGATGCAATTAACGGTTTTAACTTAGATCAATCGATTGCCATACGTATCGGCGACATTATCGGCGACAAAACTCTAAGCGAATACGCCTACAACAAATTTCCCCACTATCTGGTAGGGCCATGGAACTTAAGCCAGCGCTTTTTAATGCACGGTTTTTTTACCGAATATTTGTATGCGCACTTAAAGACCATACACACAGAATCGCAAGTTACGCAGTCATAATGGTCTGTTCAGACGTCAGGTTGAAGATCGCGGTAAATAATTAACTATGGGGATTAGCCTCAAGTTAATTTTCCAAACTATAGTCCAGAATAGGTAGCATGGCGAATTAGCACGTACGATAACAAACCGATAAAGCCAATCGCCGCGTACATTGCTACATTAAAAATTAAGCGCTCAGTAGAATCTCGCCCTATTGCTTCCATTTGTTGCATTTCATTCTCGGTAAGCGGGCGGGTTACGGAATAGTCCTCGTCCGCAAGAAGATTGCAAGCATCTTCGTACTGATCATCCAGCACCACCCATAAACTCACCTCGAAGGCGCCACTGGCATAGCTGTGGACATTGGAAAACTCATCAGCCACATGGGCCAAAACCCCCGCGCGGCGCAGCATAAGCGCTTTTTCATCGGCTTGTTGAAAGTTTGGATAGGTTTGTATTAGCTTCATAGGGTTATGGG
Source organism: uncultured Cellvibrionaceae bacterium (assembly GCA_964342265.1). Classification (GTDB taxonomy): domain Bacteria; phylum Pseudomonadota; class Gammaproteobacteria; order Pseudomonadales; family Cellvibrionaceae; genus Halioxenophilus. The sequence goes on from CAYFFE010000100.1 coordinate 6,734, forward strand.
ATTGGTGAGTTTGTTAGTGATTATAGCCATTTGTGCTGGTAGGCGGTAACTTGGCTTAACCGTTTTTTATGTCTTCAAATTTTAATTGGTACTTGGCTAGTAGTTGTTTAACTCTGTGTGAGTCGTTACTGGAGCTTTTCGACAAGCGACTTACATTAAAAAGTATTCTACCGGCTTCGGCCATCGAGTTGCTCTGCTTGCACGCGTGTATTAATGTGGCTAAGTTTACTTGGTCGTAATAATCGATTTTATCCGCATCTTGTTTATTTATATAGGTCAATAAGGTGGCATAGTGATCTATACGATTGGTTGTTTGGGCGCTCCACTTTTGCTTTAAGCGCTCTATTTCCTCGGTGACGATATCATCTGTAATTCGACCGCCGGGCGCGAGGGTACCCATTCGTGTAATACTTGCGTTAAGGTCTCTAAAGTTTGCCGACCATGTTGCTTCAGGTGATTTGGCAAAATTGAGATATTTTTGCTTGGCGTTTTTGTTGAAGCCAATTAAAGTACCGGTTTTATTAGCGAATTTTTCTAGCTCATATTCTATGTTAGGTTCAATATCTTCGATTCTCTCTTTTAAAGAGGGTAATTGGTAAGACCATAAATCAATTCGGGCAAGCAAGTCGGCACGGAACTCTCCCATTCTTGCAGATTCGGGTAAATTGCGATTTGTCCCGGCGATAAGTTGAAAGTTGCTGGTTACTTCGCGGTCTGACCCCAAGGGGGTAAAACGCTTATCTTCAATTGCTCGCAATAACATTGCTTGCTCGTCGAGCCCTAGCTCACCAATTTCGTCTAAAAAGAGAAGTCCCGAATGCGCTTCTTTTAACAATCCAGGACGGTCTGCAACGGCACCGGTAAATGCTCCTTTCTTGTGGCCAAATAGGGCTGACATAGCATTGTCGCCCCGTAGTGTTGCGCAATTAACCGTTACTAATTTGCCTTCGATTTGTCCTCGGTGTTTGCGAAGTTGATAGATTCGTTCGGCAAGCTGTGATTTCCCTGCGCCGGTGGGACCGGTAATTAGTATAGGTTCACTCGATTTAATCGAAACTTGCTCGAGTTGTTCGATGGTTTTATTAAACTGCGCGTTGTGAGTCGCAATCCCTCCTTTTAAATAAGTAGTACCTTCTTTGTGTTCGCGATTAAATCGAGATGCAATTTGATCGTATTTAGATAGATCTAAATCGATAATTTGATACTGGCCAATGCCAGGACCTTTTTTGGAAGGGGGGGATGTTTGTAACAACTTGCCCGGCAAGTACCCAGCTTCGGTTAATAAATACCAACAAATTTGGGCGACGTGGGTGCCGGTTGTAATGTGGATTAAATAAGACTCTCTACTGCGTTTAAATTGATACGCTCGCGCAAAATCCAATAGCCTGCTGTACACACCTTCAAAATCCCAGGGGTTTGGGAAGTTAACACGGTGAAAAACCACTTCTGTTTCAGGCGAAACTATAGAAATATCTTCCTTAACCTGTTCCGCTAACCCTTGAGAATGATTATCGAATAGGAGCTCTAGGCGATCGATAATGAGATCATCGTGTTGGCACATTGATATTGTGGGCCGCCACTTGTCCCAGCGTTTATCGCCTTTACCGCGCCTATCCATGGTGGTGCCAAGTACACTAATTGCTACAGTTTTCATGTTATCAAATATAATATATGGCTATCTAAAAAGATAGATATTTTCTGGGCTTAGTTATGATAACCATTCGATCGGCCATCCTGTTTAGGCTTTATTTATCAACATAAACAGAGGGTTACGAGTTTTTTGTGGTTGGTTTCAATAGTTGGAATGGGTTTCGCTATTATCGATGTATACCAAGCAATTGTTGGGCGGATAAGTGAATCGAAAAATAGAAAGTAAGGAATAACTTATGTCAGAGCAATCCTACGAAATCATGCAAGACGGTGGCGTACCTATTAAATCTTGGACAGTGGGTGTTCCGTTTGAAGAGGAAGCTCGACAGCAGCTAAAAAATATATCGCGTATGCCTTTTGTGCATAAATGGGTGGCTGCAATGCCGGATGTGCATTTGGGTAAGGGGGCGACTATCGGTAGTGTTGTGCCTACGATTGGCGCTGTTATACCGGCGGCTGTTGGTGTGGATATCGGTTGCGGAATGATGGCTGTGCGAACCAGTTTAACCGCGTCTCAATTGCCTGACGGATTGGCTAGTGTGCGATCCGCAATTGAGCGAGCTGTGCCCCATGGAAGAAGTAGTGGGCGAGGCCGTAGAGTTCGAGATAAAGGCGCGTGGGAAAATGTCCCCAATGATGTGGCCGCAGCTTGGGGCCCTTTAGCTGATAAATTTGATGCTCTAAAAGAAAAACACTCGGTTTTAAAAAACACGAACAATATCAAACATCTTGGAACGTTGGGAACCGGCAACCATTTTATTGAAATGTGTTTGGATGAGCAGCAGTCAGTGTGGTTAATGCTTCACAGTGGTTCTAGGGGAGTTGGCAATCGAATCGGTACTTACTTTATCGAATTGGCGAAAAAAGATATGGAGCGTTGGATGATTCAATTACCCGATGCCGACCTCTCTTATTTGCCGGAAGGCACCGATCATTTTGATCAATACATTGAAGCTGTTGATTGGGCGCAAAACTATGCGCGTATTAACCGTGAGGTCATGATGGCCAGGGTTATTCAATCCGTTAAATCTGCTCTAGGTATGGAGTTCGAAGCGCGTTTGGAGGCCGTTAATTGTCATCATAATTATGTCTCGCGGGAGAATCATTACGACCAAAATGTTCTGGTTACACGAAAAGGAGCAGTGCGCGCGCGCGCAGGTGAGCTTGGCATTATCCCGGGCAGTATGGGGGCTCGTTCATTTATCGTACGTGGCCTTGGAAACCAGGAGAGCTTTTGCAGTTGTAGCCACGGCGCGGGGCGAGTGATGTCTCGAACGCAAGCCAAAAAGCTGGTTTCCTTAGAAGAGCATGTATCTGCAACCGCGGATGTGGAGTGTCGAAAGGATGTGGGCGTTATTGATGAAACTCCCAAAGCTTATAAGCCCATTGAGAAAGTGATGGCGGCACAAAAAGACTTGGTAGAAGTAGTCTACACATTAAAACAAGTTGTTTGCGTTAAAGGCTAGGACAGTGTTAACAACAGGCCAGGGGACGGCCATGGGAAAAGACTTGTACACAATAACTTTGTATTTCGTTACAAGCAGGGAACAAAAAATATGAAAATCATTGATGGCTCCTTTGGCGAAGGTGGAGGCCAAATATTTAGAACTGCTTTAACCCTAGCAATGTGTAAACAAGAACCCGTAAGAATTATAAATATTCGAGCTGGAAGGCGTAAACCAGGGTTACTAAGACAACATTTAGCCTGCTTAAAAGCGGCCAGAGAAATTTGCAGTGGTGAAACGATTGGTGAGACGCTGGGTTCTAGTGAGGTAACTTTTATTCCGGGCATAGTTCAATCCGGAAATTACCAGTTTGCGGTGGGTTCTGCAGGCAGTACGGTTTTAATTTTTCAAACGGTATTTATTCCTCTGGCCATGGCGGGAGGAGAGAGTTATATAACATTTGACGGTGGTACGCATAATGGAATGGCTCCCAGTGTGGATTTTCTACGGTTAAGCTTTTTGCCATTGGTAGGAAAGTTAGGATTCTTTGCGGAAGTAGAACTAAAGCGGTACGGATTTTATCCTGCTGGTGGAGGTCGGTGGAACGCGAAAATTTTTCCATGGTCTGGGCCAAAGTCGATGCATTTAAATTCCTTTTCTGAAGTTACAAATTCAAAAGTGTTGGCGATCTCCGCCAAAATTCCAGCGCACATTACTGAACGAGAGCTGGCATGGGTGCGCAACAAAGGTGGATTACCAGGTGCTGTTTATAATCAGCAAACTGTCGAATCACAGGGGCCAGGCAATATATTGTCTCTGCAATTAGGGCTCGGGAGCTATTCTGTAGTGTTCGAAACTGTCGGCGAACGGGGTCGTTCCGCTGAGCGTGTAGCGCAACTGGCAATTACGGATATGAATCGCTTTCTAGACGGCCGCGTATCTGTATGCCTGCACCTCGCGGATCAATTACTGTTGCCAATGGTCCTCTCCGGAGGCGGGAGTTTTCTAACAAATGAACCTACGCAACATTTCATCAGTAATGCGGAGATTATTAAGCAATTTATTGGTAAGAAAGTAGAGGCTCGTCAGCTTGATGAATGCCGCTGGCAGGGAGAGGGTTAGGTGCGTTGTATCTGGCTTTTGGAAATTTTGAGCGGTTTAGTAATCGGTAGTAAACACTGCAACAACCTCAAATTGAGAAGAATCTCACAACCGATTACCAGTCCGTACTATAGCTCAGGTAGTTCACTTATTAATCTATAGACTCGAAGTGGCGATGACGTTGCTCCCGGGTCGATATTGCTCTTGAGTCCATGAGCCAAGTCTTGCCACTGCAACCTCTACAATAACAATAGGCATTTTTTACCATGAAATTATCAAGCTTTAAGAAGAAATCCGCGGCTTTAGTCGCGGCGACCCTGGCTTCCTGTGTGTTTGGGGCCAGCAGTGCACAGGCTTTTTGGGGGTTAGGTTATACCAACACCGAGCATCCCATTGTTTTGGTACACGGTTTTATTGGCTTCGACGATGTGGGCGGGGCGGTACAGTATTTTAACGGTATTCCCGCGGCGCTCTCGTCGGGTGGGGCGGATGTTCATGTGGTGCAAGTATCAGCGGGTAATTCCAGCGAAGTGCGTGGCGAACAGCTTTTGGCGCAAGTGGAAGAGATTGTCGCAGCCACGGGGGCCGATAAGGTAAATCTTATTGCTCACAGTCAGGGTTCGCCCGATTCGCGCTATGTGGCTGCGGTACGTCCGGATTTGGTGGCTTCGGTATCGTCTGTGGGCGGTGCCAATTGGGGTACGCCGCTGGCCGATGTCATTGAAGACGTAAATAACCCATTATCGATTGCCTTGTCGGAGGCATTTTTTAGTTTTGTTGATTTGATTTCTGAAGGCGGTTTCCCACAGGATGCCGAAGGTGCTTTGGATACCTTAACTACCGAAGGCGCTATTGCGTTTAACCAGCAATATCCGGCGGGTTTACCCTCTGAATATTGTGGCGACGACGGTCAAGAGGTGGTTAACGGTGTGCGCTATTACTCTTGGGGCGGCAATGCCATTTTTACTAACATTGCCGACATCAGTGATGGCTTTTTTGCCACCACGAGCTTGGCGTTTGACGAACCCACCGATGGCATTATCGCATCGTGTTCACAAAAGCTTGGCCGCGTTTTGAATGTGGAATACAACATGAATCACGCCGACGAAGTGAACCAAGTGCTGGGGCTGACTGCGGTGTTTTCACCCGATCCCGTGAGCTTGTTCCGACAGCAGGCAAATCGTTTAAAAAGAGCCGGATTGTAAGCGGTTAATCCGCCCCTAAGTATTGTGTGGTATCGGTAAGCGTTGTTGTTGACACCCGTGAACAGGTTGTACTTATCGATACCACCCAATGAGTTACATTGCCTTGCTGCAGAGAAACACCATGATCAAGCTAACCGCTGGGGTTGCGATATTGTTGGGCCTTGTGGGCTTATTTATAATGCAACCTTTTAATACGCCTTTAACAACCGCGTCTTCAACTCAACCGCAAGCACACCCAAGGGTGGATTTGCACTTACACGCCGAGGCGTTTACTTCGTCTCAAAACCTCCCCCAAATTAGTAACAATAAACTCAACAAAAACGAGCGCGAAACGCTAACAATTTTGCGAGACGCTGAGCAATTTATTAATAAGTCGGTGGCTGCCGATATTGACGTGGATGGCCGTGTTAATTTGGATGGTGCCGGTCAATTGCTGGTTGATCGCGAATTGCGTCGGTTATTCGATTTTTACATCGGCTTAATTGTTAACGATTACGGTATTGATGAGCTCATCACCTTAATTAAGGCCCACCTCATTAAAGCAGAAATTGCCGATGAGGTGCAAAATAGTGTATTTGCTATTTTGTCGAATTATTTAGCCTATCGAGAGGCAATTTCTCGCGTGCCTGTTGCTGATTACAGCTCAGACTCGCTGAAAGCCACTTACAACAAAATTGCCGATTATCGTTTGCAATATCTGGGTCGGGAAACCGCCGAGGCCTTTTTTGCTAAAGAAGATGCCCGTGAACGCTATATTATCGAGCGCCAAAAAATAGTGCGTGACGATACCCTTAGCCAAGAACAAAAAACGCTGCAATTGCAAACTGTGGAGAATTTGCTACCTTACAACGAGCGGCAAAATCGCGCCAATATTGTAAAGCTAATAAACGTTAGAGAGCAGGTTGAGAGTATACAAAACAATGGCGAGACTCATGTCTCTGCCAAAGCCGAGGCCGTGTTTCAAGCCAGAGCGCAAAGCTTGGGGTACGAAGCCGCAGAAAGGCTTGCCAAGCTGGATGAACAGCGAGAGCATTGGCAGCAGCGTGTTAACCAGTATCGTGCTGCACTAAATACCATTATCGAAAACACGACGAATTCTGATTCTGAGCGTAAAGCTCAAATACATCGTTTAAGAGTTGAAAGGTTTAGCGAGAAAGAATTAATTAGGGTTAAGGCGTTGGATCGAGCGGCAGGTATTTTTTAGGAAACTCTGATTAACTCATCCCTGAGCTAATCGCCGTACGGTAATTGAAAATGTCATTTCCAATTGCCTCGCAAAATCAATAGCTTACGCATATCGATTTTGCCTGCACGTTATCGCCATGGGCGGCGTGTATGCAGACTTTGCAGGAGCAAAAATCTGTCCCAGTGCAGGAGAAACCTCCAGCCCGTAAAACTGTCGCGCCACGACCCCAAGGG
>CAYFFE010000101.1:0-13451 GCA_964342265.1 uncultured Cellvibrionaceae bacterium
AATACGTAACCTTAAATTCCATTATGCCAAGCACAATGCGCTAATTTTGGATATTCCCGAGTTGTTTGTTGGCCCTGGGGAGCAAGTGTTTTTGCACGGACCATCGGGCTCGGGAAAGTCCACGTTGCTGAATTTATTGGCCGGTATTCTGCGCCCCAATACCGGAACCTTAGAGGTGTTAGGCAAACATTTTAATGCTTTAAGTGGTCGTCAGCGCGATAAGTGGCGCGCTCAGCATATTGGAGTTGTATTTCAACAATTCAATTTAATACCCTACCTCAGTGCTTTAGACAACGTTTTGTTGGCCGCGCATTTTGGCAAGACAAAACACGCACGAACCCGTGCTTTGGAATTATTAAATACGTTGAATATAAGCGGCCATCTGCAACAGGTACCTGCGGATCAATTAAGTATTGGCCAACAACAACGTGTGGCTATTGCGCGAGCTTTAATTAATCAGCCTGAACTGCTCATTGTGGATGAGCCCACATCAGCGTTGGATAAGCCCAATTGCGATGCTTTTATGTCGTTGTTACTACATCAAGTTAATCTGCATCAAACAGCTTTGGTTTTTGTTAGCCACGATGCTTCTTTAATGCCGCATTTTTCGAGAGTTGTCGCGCTAAATGAGATCAACCGGGTAGGGGAGACGGCCTAATGTTATGGCGACTGGCAATATCCAGTTTGTGGCGTCGCAGGAGCTCAGCGTTGCTTACAATGCTAGCGGTGACCGTGAGTATTTTTGTGCTGTTAGGCGTGGAGCAGATACGTCAGCAAGCCAAGGACAGTTTTGGTAATACGGTTTCGGGTATCGATTTAATCGTCGGCGCACGTACTGGCGATATTAATCTTTTACTCTATTCCGTTTTTCGCTTGGGTAACGCCACCAATAATATTTCCTGGCAAAGTTATCAAGCGATCGCATCCAACCCCAGCGTGGAATGGACCATTCCTATTTCTTTAGGAGACTCCCACAAGGGATACCGAGTAATGGGAACAACGGGCGATTATTTTACGCATTTTCGCTATGGGCAAAATCGGCCACTGGTTTTGGCAGAGGGGGCACCTTTTTCAGATCTATATGATGTGGTGCTGGGCAGCGAAGTGGCTCGGACTTTGGAATACAAAATTGGCGATAAATTAGTACTGGCGCATGGCTTGGGCAAAACCAGTTTTAGTCAACACGATGATAAACCGTTTCGAGTGGCGGGAATTTTTAAGCCCACCGGTACGCCAGTAGATCAAACCCTGCATATAAGCTTGCAGGGAATTGAAGCAATTCATGTGGGTTGGCAAAACGGTACGCGCTTGCAGTCATCTAAAGAAGTTACTCAGCAAGATCTTACGCCAAAAAGTATTACCGCTTTTATGGTGGGTTTAAAATCTAAATTGGCCATATTTACATTACAGCGACAAATAAACACGTATCGAGGTGAACCGCTGTTGGCAATTTTACCGGGTGTAACTTTAACTCAGCTGTGGCAAGTGTTATCGGCCATGGAAAACACGTTGCAATTAATTTCCATACTGGTTTTTTTGGCATCGTTGTTGGGATTGGCGGCGATGCTTTTGGCATCGCTGCGAGAACGACAACGGGAATTTGCCATTATGCGCGCGGTGGGTGCATCGCCTTGGTTTATTTTGATATTAGTGGAGATCGAGGCATTGGCTATTGTTTTAACCGGAGTGCTCACAGCTTTGGTGCTGCTATTATTGTGTACACATTTTGCCGGTTATCTACTCATGGAGCAATTCAGTGTAATGATAGAAGTAACGTCGGTGTTGGGTGTTGCGATGACGTATTTACCCATTGTATTACTGTGCGCTGTAATTATTGCTTTAATTCCGGCGATTAGCGCCTACCGATTTGCTTTGCATCAACAATTGTCGTCAGGTTAACGGAATTTTTTATAGTCATTAACCGGTGTTAGTTGACTTTACGGCCCTTGCCGCTTTGCGCTCTAACCCGGTTTTCTGTTTGTACGTAAACCGTGTCGGTGGTGGCCATGCTGGCATGACCTAAATCTTCCGATAAATCTTTTAATGCTCTGCCTCGTTCAACTTCCATACTGGCTCCCGTATGGCGCAACCAATGGCTGGAGGCTTGTAATAATTTCCGCGCTTTGTCTTCGCCCTGTTGTGATTTCATTTGTTCGTACGCCAGGTCGAAAACCTCCTGCACGATCCGCGTTAAATGTCGGGCGGTCATGCCGCCTTGGCCGCGAATTTTTTCCACAATGGGTTGATTATCGCCAGGGGAGGGTAAAGGAGACAGCCCTCGGTGTTGACGGTAGCGTTTTAAGTAGTCGATAAAACTGTTGGGAACGGTTGTATCGCGAATTTTTCGGCCTTTACCAAACACTTTTAACCACCAATTGCCGTCGGCATCTTGCCAAAAGTGACTCATAATTGGCGACCAATTGGGGCGTTCAGACAACTCTGAAATCCGCAAAAACAATGTTTTTAGCGCACAAATCACAAATAAACTACGCTCATACAGCGGATCTTCCTCGGCCAGAGACAAAGCAACATTAAACGCGTATTGCCATTGCTCATCAGACAGGCGCCTAACTTCTTTAACTTGGGCATCTTTTATAAAATGCCGGCAATCCTGTTTGGCTATTTGTGCGGGGTTGCCATACAAATGCTCTTCGTTCATTAGGTATTTATAAAAAGCAATTACGGCGGTAAATGTCGAGGTTAAGGTTTGCTGTGATGGCTTGTACTTTTTTTTGTCTTTCTCTGTTAAAGGTTGTTGATTGTTTTTGGGTGTTTTAAGTTTAAACGGTGCCCAATCCTTATTGGCTGTATAAGCGCCATTGTTGTATAAAAACTTCTCATAGCTGGCCAAACAAATCCAAGTTACTGGCGGTTGCCAGCAAAAATCCGCGTAATCTAAGATATCTGTTTTTCGCAGTCTATCGATGGGCTGTTTTCGTATTAAAAACGCCCACAACAAAAAGCGCTCAACCTCACTTCGAAAGCGTGTAAAAGTGTGCTCCGATTTATTGCGGCCAATGTAATTTAAAAACTCAAATCCCCAAAGCCAATGATCCATCCACCAATCTTCACCCGATTCCAGCCAGGCTTTGAGCTCCGGGTAATGGTTAAAGCTAAAGTCTTTTAGCTCTGCGTATGTGGGATATAAAGGTTGTGGTTTGGGTGTGGCCATAGGGTTATTGGAGTGTATGAGTAATGATTAAACAGCTTAAAAACAGTATAAGCCAGATTTTTAATATAGTCCAATACTAAACAGTATCAGACATAGTGGGGCACTGAAGAGAGGCGCACTGCGAGTCGCCCATAAGCGTTTAAACCCCTACAATTAGCGATTTAAGAAATTACTGGCCTCTTTTACAGAGGCCAAATTTTTAGAGGTTCCTATAATAATTACTCAAATGTTGCACCAGCTTGTTTGCGCAACTCATACTCCAAGCCCGCTGGCAGTTCCAACGCCCTCGACAAATTGCTCAAATAAGCGTATTCCGCCTCATGATCCAGGTCGATTGCCAGGCACGATGCTAAATAAAGCTCAGCTCTTTGTTCTGGAGCCTGGTCGGCGTTAATAAAATCTTTGAATTCAATTGGTTGTATAAACAGTTCCAACACTTCGGCTCTGATGTTGTTGTCAGTATGAAGATTGTTTATTGCCTGAGTAATTTTTGTCTGTTCTTCTAAATCGATTGAGCCGTCGGCGCGCGCTGACGCGATCATTGCTTTAACCAGTGACATTTGGAAGTCAGCGCTGGGTTCTTCGCCATTGGCATGAGCTATCGCTTCTTTTTCGAAGTTGGGTAAATTTCTGCGCTGTAACACTGTACTGGTGTCGTTGCTTATTGCCTGTTCCGAAATGCTCGATGGTTTGCAGATCCGCTACTAATTTGCCAATTCCTATAAGCTTTGTAAGCGAGGCCACCCAGTACCGCTGCTCCACCGAACTTCGCGGCGGTCGTGGCAGTTTTCCGTACTGATTTGTTGCCTAAGAGCAGAGCAACAAGCCCACCAGCCATCGCTCCGCCGGCAAGCCCGCCTACCGGGAAATTTTTCGCAGCATTTTTTGCTGCTGCTAGGCCGCCGCTATTTTCTGAAGAAGCATTTAAGCTACTTAATAAGCCCGAAATATTCATTTTTGCTCCAAAATACTGTGACTGAACTCTACTCTGCAAGTCTATGTCAGTTAAGTTTTACAATATATTCGAACTTTACGCACATACCATCAGTATAAATCGAGCTATTAGAGCCCGTTAATTCTAGAATAATCTTAACTCTGTTGAATTAGGTAAAATCAATAAAAAGTCGCTACTTTTTTATTGCGTTCGGAATTGATGTCCAATTCCCCATGGAAATTTTTGCCAACGGTGTGACGGTAGGTTAAAGGTTCAAACATTTTTGCTGTACGAATTTTAATGTAGGGTGTTGCATTGTGTGCTGTTCTATTCCTACGCTGCGTGAGAATACATATCATTTGCCCTGTAGTTGATCGTTTGTTTAGGGTTTCACTACAAGTATTTATAATTTTCCGTGGTGCGTTTAGAGTATTTGTTTAATATATTTTATATAACGCCCGTTACCCTGCAAGCCTAGTTTTATGGGCGGGTGTTCACGATTATGGGCCAGGTGTCTAAAATAAAGAGATGAACTAAACCGAAGGTCTTTATATCTAAAATAACTCTAACCCCAGCTTAAACAACAAAGTCCCTATACCCGGAGCTACGATGAAGAAGATACTAGTTGTGATCGACAGCTTGACGAATGTAAAGGTTTTGATGGAAAAATCTTTGCGATTTAATCCCGAAGAGTTGCAAATTCTGGCTTTTGATCAGGAAATAGCCAATGCAGTGGAGTCTTTGTTGGCTGCGCGCAACAATCCGTTAGCAAACGCTGAAATTGTTGTAGAGCACATTACAGCCGATAAGCACAAGGCTCAAAAAGTAGTTGGGTGTTGCAATAATTTTGAGGCCAATGGTGTTGTTATTTACCGCCCGAGCGTGCGCGAAGACACCAACGATTTTGCCTTTGAGAAGAAATTGCTCAACGATCTTTCGAATGTCCGCATTGTTTTGTGCGGCGAAAAAGATTGGAAGTCCACTCCCCTAGTCTTGTCGACGATTGATATTACGGGCGATAGCAAAGAGCAAGATCAGCTTAACGATGTAGTACGAGATGCTTCTATCAATACAGCAGACAGCTTATCGGCGGAGTTATGTTTTTTAAGTGTAATTGGCATCTCGCGGGCGAGCGAAGAGCTTGATCTTGTGGAGCCTTATGAGGTGCTCGAGAAAAAAGCCGAGCCGGTAAAGATTAAACTTAAAGAATATTTACAGAATAGCCAGATAGCCAGAGATTATTCAATGAAAGTGTCGGCGGGCGTTCCGTCGAAAGAGATTCCCTCGGTGGCTAAAAAAATGTCTGCTGATTTGGTGATGCTTGGTAGTGTTGGGCGCACTGGCATCATGGGATTAATTGTAGGCAATACGGCCGAGAAAACGTTAAATAAATTAACAGTGGATGTGTTGATTGTTAAAAATGTTTAACGTTTAACTGAGTGGCCACCAAGCTCTTTGAATGGTTTTTTGAACGTAAATATTTTAAGAGCTTGGTGTTTGTTTTAACAACATCTACATATCAATAAATAAAAAAAGTTCGTTTGCGATAAAGGCACTAAACAGAGCGTTTATCGATTCGTGCTCTGAATTCTTCCGCTGTTTCTTTTCGCTCAGAATACCGATCGACTAAATAGTCTTTTTTATCGCGCAACAAGAGCGTAAATTTTACCAACTCTTCCATTACATCAACGATTCGATCGTAATACGACGAAGGCTTTAAGCGGTCATTGTCATCGAATTCCATCCAGGCTTTGGCGATGGATGATTGATTGGGGATGGCGAACATGCGCATCCAGCGACCCAATACGCGCATTTGGTTTAAAGCGTTAAACGATTGAGAGCCGCCGCTTACTTGCATTATGGCCAAGGTTTTACCCTGCGTAGGACGAACACCTTGCAAGGCTAATGGAATCCAGTCGATTTGACATTTCATTATGCCGGTCATGCCGCCGTGGCGTTCTGGGCTGCACCACACCATACCTTCGCTCCAGGTGGCCAATTCTCTCAGCTCTTTAACTTTGGGGTGTTGATCGTCGCAGTCGTCCGGCAATTGCAGACCTGAAGGGTCGAAAATTTTGGTTTGTGCGCCGTACCAGTTAAGGATACGTTCGCATTCTTCGATGGTGAGGCGGCTAAAGGATCGCTCTCTTAGCGAGCCGTACAACAGCAATATTTTGGGTGGGTGTTGAGACTGGGGGTTAGCGAATAATTTCGAATGATCAATCGGTTGCAGGCTCTCCCCTTCCAAATTGGGCATGTTGTGTAAATCCATAATAACTACTCGCTAGGAAACCAATGTCGTGTACGGTTGGCAAACCACACCAGCGTTAACATTACGGGCACTTCCACCAGAACGCCCACCACTGTAGCCAGCGCCGCGCCAGAATTTAATCCAAAGAGCGATATGGCTACGGCAACGGCCAGTTCAAAGAAATTGGATGTGCCGATCATGCATGCGGGTGCGGCAATATTATGCGGTAATTTTAAATAGCGCGCAGCACCGTAGGCGACGGCAAAAATTCCGTAGGTTTGAATTAATAACGGAATGGCAATTAATACAATAGCCAGTGGATTTGAGGTAATGGTTTGCGCTTGAAAACCAAACAATAAAATTACCGTGGCCAGCAAACCACCTACGGAAATAGGTTTGAGGGTTTGCATAAAATATTCGAGGCGCGCGCTGTCTTTTTTGCCGCAAATAACGTTGCGCGTTAAAATTGCCGCCGAGAGTGGCACGATAACGTACAGCACAACCGATAATATTAATGTATCCCAAGGGACTTCTACATCGCTTACTCCCAACAAAAAAGCGGCGATGGGAGCGAAGGCAAACACCATAATGATATCGTTAGCCGAAACCTGCACCAGGGTGTAGTTGGCGTTGCCCTGGGTGAGATGGCTCCACACAAACACCATGGCGGTACAGGGCGCAACGCCCAATAAAATCATGCCGGCAATGTATTCTGTGGCCGTTTGTGGGTCTACCCAGGCGGCAAAAAAGACTCGGAAAAACAACCAACCCAATGCCGCCATGGTAAACGGTTTAATCAGCCAGTTAATAACCAGCGTTAGTACTAAACCTTTAGGGTTTTTACCCACGTCTTTGATTGAGGCAAAATCAATTTGCAGCATCATGGGGTAAATCATGGCCCAAATAAAAATTGCCACGGGAATATTAACGTGGGCCACTTCCATTTGAGCGAAGCCTTGAAATACCTCTGGGATGGCATGACCCAAAGCGACGCCAATAATAATACACAGCCCTACCCAAAGGGTAAGGAATCGCTCAAAGAGTCCCACAGTTAGAATTCTCCGGTTATTTTTTTGAGTGTGTTGGGTATTGCTTCGGGTGGCAGTTGGTCAAGGTTTGCGTCTAACAGCGTTGTTACCCTGCTTTTGATAATTTCTATGGTATCGAAAAAAGCTTGGCGTTTTTGTTCGTCAGTGCCTTCTATTTTTGAGGGATCGGCCAGGCCCCAATGGATTTTTGCGGTATTGCCAAACCAAACGGGGCAAGATTCGTTAGCCGCGCTGTCGCATACGGTTACAACAATATCGGGCTGGTTGTTTTCTAATTCATCCCAAGATTTACTGCGCAGGTTGGCGGTACTGATACCGGCTTCTTGCAGATATTGCAGCGTAAGCGGATGAACTTCTCCCGCCGGTTGACTGCCGGCACTGAAGGCTTGCAGTTTGCCATCGGCCAGGTGGTTGGTAATGGCTTCACTCAAAATGCTGCGACAACGGTTGTGGGTACAGATATAAAGTATCTTCATTATTTTGTTTCCGTGCCCACGTATTGCGTTTTAGCAACACACCGGGCGGTTATTCATATAGCGCAGCTTTTGTTGAAACTGCGCCAGTTCTAGCCCTTGTGATTGGGCGGTGCTTTCGATTATGTGCAGTGCCCACTGGGGCAATTCTGGGTGTAAACGATAAAATACCCACTGCCCTTTTCGTTGATCTTTTAATAATCCGTTTTGCCGCAACTGCGCCAAATGACGAGAAATTTTTGGCTGGCTGTCGGCGAGTGCCTCCATCAATTCACACACACAGAGTTCTTCCTCTCGGAAAATAAGCAAAGTGGCGTTAAGGCGTGTTTCGTCTGAGAGACACTTAAATAGCTGTATTGGAGTTATCATTGTTTTATAGAATATATGGATATGCGTATATTAATATTTTTTAGCGCTGAGTCAAGACCGCAGCGCAACCCAAGGGTATTTTAGGGCTGTAGACTCAGACCGACTAATGATCTGAGTCTGCAGCCGAAAGATTTATCCGTTGTCGTTGGCCAGTGACGACATATCAATCACAAACCGATAGCGCACATCGGACTGCTCCATGCGATCGAAGGCTGTGTTAATTTCGTCCATTTTGATCATCTCACACTCAGGTAAGATGTTGCGGCGCGCGCAGAAATCCAGCATCTCCTGGGTTTCTTCGATGCCGCCGATCAACGAGCCGGCTACTCTGCGTCGGCCCATTACCATGGCACCAGTGTTGGGTTCGGCAATAAAGCCGATTTGCCCTACCATCACCAGGGTGCCATCAACAGTAAGCAACGGCAGATAAGGGTTGATATCGTGCTTAACCGGTACGGTATCGATAATCAGATCAAAACTAGAATACGCTTGGCGCATGGCCGATTTGTCGCCGGAAATCAAAAAGGCATCGGCACCCAGTTCTTTGGCATCGGCTTCTTTTGCTTCCGAGCGGCTCACCACGGTGACGTGAGCACCCAAGCCTACGGCGATTTTAATGGCCATATGGCCCAATCCACCCATACCCACAACCGCAACCCGGCTGCCCGGACCAACGCCCCACTGGCGCATTGGTGAATAGGTGGTAATGCCGGCACACAACAAGGGTGCTGCGCGGGATAGGTCTAGCGCTTCGGGAACGCGCAGTACGAATTCTTCGCGCACAACAATGTGCGTGGCATACCCGCCGTTAGTGATTGTGCCGTCTACGCGATCTTTGCCACCGTAGGTCGGCGTAAAACCGTTTTGACAGTATTGCTCTTCGCCGTCGTGACAATGGCGGCAACTCAGGCAGCTATCGACCATACAGCCAACGGCTACGGCATCGCCCACGGCATAGCCGTTCACATCGTTACCGACAGCACTGACACGGCCGACGATTTCGTGGCCCGGCACACAAGGATACACGCTACCGCCCCAGTCGTTGCGGGCGGTGTGAAGGTCACTGTGGCAAACGCCGCAGTAGAGGATGTCGATGGCAATATCGTTGGCGCGCAGTTCGCGGGTGTCGTAGCTGTACGGCGCCAGTGCGTCGGTCGCCGATTGTGCCGCATAGGCCTTCACTTTCATATTGGGTCTCCAATTGGATCAAGGATTTCGATGGCAACGCATTTTTCAAGGTGTAATTTATGTTGCGTACGCGCCATTCTAATGGATTGTTTTCGATTGGCTAGGTACGAATAACAAATTGCTCAGTGCTACTTATTAATGCAGGGCTAATATTGGGTGAGATATTGATTAAATGAGTTATTGATTGAGCGAGCCGATCGGTTTTGTAGGGGTAAATGGCGATGGCGGTGTAAGCGCTCTTACTCGTTGCTGTAATTCGCCACTGGCCCACTTTTGCTCAAGAATGCGGGTAATTTGCTTTTCCAGTAGTGCGTGTTTGTCGTTAACGTAATGGTAAAGCTTTATGTCATAAAGCGGCTTTGGGTGCAATTTGAGTTGTGAGAACTCTGGGTGTTCTGTAACAAACCGGTAAGACTCCCGCCGCAGGGCCAAAATAACATCAAGCCGGTCTTTCATAACCATTTTAAACAATAGATTGTAGTTGCGAACCGGCGTGGCGTGCATGTCGCGCAGAACAGTATCGGCGGTTTCGTAACCCATTAAATAGCCAATGCGATAGCGACCCAAATCGTCCACAGATTGTATATCGGGAATAGACGGATGACTCAATACCACCATATCAATGCTTGCCATGGGCACATCAATACGGCGCAAGTGAGGAAAATGTTGTTCGATGATGGAAGGAACTAGGATTACACCATCAAGTTTACCGCGGTCGGCCTCCACGAGCATTCGCCTAGCGGGAGCTGTATGGAGGTGAACCTCGTAGCCGAGCTGTTCGTAAACCTGCGTTATGGCTCGGGTGTATTCTTTTACAATGGCGGTGGCATGAGCCGGAACACCGATCACAAGCGGTTTGAGGCTGTTTTCATCGGCCTTAAGCGGTGCACAACCTAACCAACAGGCTATCAACACTAGGCAGCTTGTAAACATCCTAATCATTCTGATTCGATTCCTTGCTAATATTTTTATTATTATTTGGACGCAGTTTCGGATATTGAGGATTACATTTTTTCAAAATAGATATAAACAGTGGAACGTTTGAATTTTTATTCAAGTGATTCGTAGGGCAAAAACGGTGAGTTCGGCGTTTTAGCCTTCACTCGTTCGTTTAAATTGCCCGTTGCTAATTGTTCTCTCAAAAGCTCCGTTACCTGTTGTTGAATGGGCAGATGTTTTTTATTGATAAAGTGATACAACTTTAACTCGTACAGCGCTTTGGGGTGCATTTTTAGCATTGCAAATTGCGGATTTTTGGCCACAAATCGGTAGGATTCCCGCCGCAGTATTAAAACTACATCCAAACGCTCTTTTGTAACCATTTTGAACAACAAATCGTAGCTGCGAACCGGCGTGGCGTTCATGTTGCGCACGACTCTGTCGGTGGTTTCGTAGCCCATCAAATAGCCAATTCGATAGTTGTTTAAATCTTCAATAGAGACAATATCCGGTATTTTCGGCTGGCTTAACACTATCATATCGATCGATGCTAAAGGCGCATCTATTCGATAAAGGTTGGAATAATGTTGTTCGACGATTTTCGGTATTAGCATTGCTCCATCAATCTTGCCTCGATCCGCTTCGACCATCATCCGTCGCGTTGGAACCGAATGTTTAATCACCTTGTAGCCCAATTGCTCATAAACCTTTGATACCTCGGCAAAGTACTCTTTCATAATGTCCGATCCGCGTTCAGGAACACCAAGAACAAACGTCGGTCGGGCCTGTTCCTCGGCCTTAAGCAGTGGTGCTCCTACGATTAACGCTACTGCTAGGACAAAAGCCAACTGCTTTATCATTTCTGTTTTATCAAACTCCAGGGCGGATCAACTCTTGGCACAGATGGGTTTTTGCGAATGAAATATTACGCGCCATATGTGCTTCTTCAGTTTGGGTCAGGTTTTGAGTTGTTGCAAATGTCATTGAAGGACTGGGTGAAAGGGAATTGAACGGGGTTCGGCTCTTTGCTCCGGGGGCGTGGAGAAACATACGCAGGCCCTAATCCCTTGCGGCCTGCGTAGATCCGAGAATACACAGTCAACGGTAGAATGTTTGGCGAAGGCTAGCTTCTTACCCGATAACCCGTTTTGAACATCCAGTAAACGGTGGCGATG
This sequence comes from uncultured Cellvibrionaceae bacterium, assembly GCA_964342265.1. Classification (GTDB taxonomy): domain Bacteria; phylum Pseudomonadota; class Gammaproteobacteria; order Pseudomonadales; family Cellvibrionaceae; genus Halioxenophilus. The sequence continues at coordinate 11,551 of CAYFFE010000101.1, forward strand.
CAAATACACAGGAACACGGCAATCATGCCCAGACTAATACCGACGCTCACATCCGATACACCGTAAAAGCTCCAGCGAAAGCCGCTGATTAAATACACTACGGGATTGAGTAAAGCGATTTTTTGCCAAATGGGCGGCAGCATGGAGATGGAGTAAAAGCTCCCGCCGAGGAAAGTCAGTGGCGTAACAACCATAAGCGGCACAATTTGCAGTTTTTCGAAACCGTCGGCCCAAAGGCCTATGATAAATCCGAGTAAGCTGAAGGTAATGGCCGTTAGTACTAAAAACGCGAGCATCCACAATGGATAAGCGATGCTGTAATCCACAAAAATCCGTGCAGTTACTAGAATCAATAACCCCAGCAATACCGACTTGGTAGCCGCAGCACCTACATAGCCGCAAACGACCTCAAATACCGAAACCGGTGCCGACAACACTTCGTAAATGGTGCCCGAAAATCGGGGGAAATAAATACCGAATGAGGCGTTGGAAATACTCTCTGACAACAACGACAGCATAATCAGGCCAGGAATAATAAACGCGCCGTAACTGACACCGTCAATCTCACCCATCCGTGATCCAATGGCCGCGCCAAACACCACAAAATAAAGTGTGGTAGATATAACCGGCGAAATAATGCTTTGCGCTAAGGTTCGAAACCAGCGAGCCATTTCAAAATGGTAGATGGCGCGTATACCGTAAACGTTCATGACTCGTTCCTTACCAGGTTGACAAAAATTTCTTCCAGCGAGCTTTCGGAGGAGTGCAAGTTTTTAAATTCAATGGCCAATTCATCCAGTTTTCGCAACAACGCAGACACGCCATTTTGTTCGCTTTGGGCATCAAAGCTGTAAACCAAGGTTGTGCCTTCGTCGATCAGCTCTAAATTAAAGGGCTGCAATGCTTCGGGTAATTGCTCCAGCGGTTGTTGCAATTGAATGCTGAGTTGGCGGTTGCCCAGTTTGTTCAGCAATTCTTCTTTTTGCTCTACCAACATGATTTCGCCGTTGTTAATAATGCCAATGCGATCGGCCATATCTTCGGCTTCTTCGATGTAATGAGTGGTAAGAATAATGGTAACGCCCTGCTCTCTTAGTTCGCGCACCATATTCCACATGTCTTTGCGTAACTCCACATCAACGCCGGCAGTGGGCTCGTCGAGAAACAGGATGTCGGGCTCGTGCGATAACGCTTTGGCAATTAATACCCGGCGTTTCATGCCGCCGGACAAGGTCATAATTTTGCTTTTGCGCTTATCCCAAAGTGAGAGGTCTTTGAGTAGTTTTTCGATATAAGCGGGATTGGCAGGCTTGCCAAACAGTCCTCGGCTAAAATTGACGGTCGCCCAAACGGTCTCGAAGGCATCAGTGGATAACTCTTGCGGCACTAGGCCAATTTGCTCACGTGATTGGCGATATTGTTTAATGTTGTCGAATCCCGCCACCGTAATGGTGCCCGAAGTTGGCCGTACCATGCCACAGACCGTGCCAATTAACGTGGTTTTGCCCGCGCCATTGGGGCCTAGCAAGGCGAATATTTCGCCTTTTTGTATGGTTAGATTAATGTTTTTCAGTGCTTGAAAGCCTGAATCGTAAACCTTGCTGAGATTATCAATCGAAATAATATCTTGCACACTGGGCCCTAAATAAAATTAGCGTGAGAAAATCGTGCGTTGCAATAGCGGGCGTATGCTAGCACAGTCGGGTGTTAAAAATTTATTAATCCCTCACGCATAATTGCACTCATTGCTTGCAACGACTTGCTATGGCCGGTTGACGTGTTTGCGCGGTGGCGGATAAACGAAAATTGTGATGAATATTGTCAGAAATATTCACAAATACAATCCTGGTAGGCCTAATTTATCGACCAGCCAAGAGTTATCAGTCAACCAATATTGGCAA
>CAYFFE010000102.1:0-13350 GCA_964342265.1 uncultured Cellvibrionaceae bacterium
GTGCTCGACTTGTCGATAACTCACGCTGATGGTTGATGATTCGCCGCCGTCCCAAATTAATTGCGCCCAGTGTGCATTACCGGGCAGGGCAAATTGCAAATCGCGCTGAGTGGCGGCCCACAAACCGATCACCGTATCGTAGTTGGTTAAGCCATCGCCGTAGTTGGCGTTAACATACCAACCGTTTTGCCAATCGCTAAATTCGTAAGAGAAGTCAAAGTGCTCGAATAATTTGGGCAAATGAATGCCTGCGCTCAGCGCCGTATTACCGAGCGAAAACACATTAGTGAGCGAGGTGTCTTCCCCGGCGTATTCCAAATACACCGAAAAAGGTATGGGGTCTTGAAAGGTGTAGCGCGTATTGACCGCCGTTAATTGGTTGCCAAAATCGTTGCCTTCGCGACCCACGTTGTCGTTGGCTTGCGGGTTGATAAAGGCATCCAGCAAATCACTGGGGCTTTCCGATCGATCGGCACCGCCAAATTGCACCAGACGATTAAAACCAATGGCAAAGCCCTTAAAAGGATTAAAACCTAAATGCAGGCCGAATAATTTGGGGTTGCCGGTGGCGTTCTCGCGGGCGTTGGCGCGGGTTTCGATTAAATCGCTTTCAGATAACTGTGCTAAAAATAATTCGTAGCTAAAACCCAAATAATCAAACGGCTCCACATTGGAGATGGTCACGCCAGGTAACGACGCGGCTTGAGTACTCACCAGCACAGAGTTTTCTTGAAATGGACTCAGCCAATGCGGCCGCCAACCAACATCGACTTGTAATTCGTCCCAGCCAAACGAGATAAAACTGCCATCCAAAAACTCGTCTTTTAGCGAGTCGCTGCTCCAAACATTCGCCCCCAAATTCAGCGCCACAAAGTCGTTAACCACCCAATAACCGGCAGCGCTGAATTGATAAGAATTATCTGTGGAGTAGCCGCGTTCGTTGGGTAAAATAACATCCGCCCCAGTGCTGCGGCTGGTGGTAAAAGACGCGTGGGTTAAATTACTTTGATGAGAATAGCGATCGATGTAATGACTCACCGCGCTCGCCAATTGTGGATCGCGATTACCAACCCGGTCGAGGGCTTCTTGCACCTGGGCGATGGCAATAGGGCGCTTGATGATCGGCATATCGGCGAGCACCATCAATCGCTCTACGTGCGCTTCGATTTCTGGGGATAATTTGAGCGGCAGATACAGTGAGCCGGCAGAGGCCGAAACGCTGGCCAGGGTGAGATTGGCGGCTAGGAAAAATTTCCCTAATTTCATAGTCATCCTAAAAAGCAAATAAACTGACCGAGTGCGTTAACACTCGAATATTATGTGAAGAAACTCGGATTAATTCTGGGAAAAGCTAATCCGAGTTTCCTAATCGTTTGGTGATGATGAGCCGGGGGCGCGCGTGAATACTAGTGTCAACAAGCCCTAGGATTGACCCCCAAGGTCTACAATCGTTTGCCATTGTTTGGCGGTTACGGGTTGCACGGACAGGCGGCCCTGTTTTACCAAAACCATCGCCGTTAAGTCAGGATGTTGTTTAATTTCTTTTAAACTGACAACCGTGCAGAATTTTTCTACAAACGCCACGTCAACACAATACCATCTTGGCGCAGCTTCGGTGGATTTGGCATCGAAATAAGGGCTCTCGGCATCAAATTGGGCCGGATCGGCATAGCCACTGGCCGTGACTCGAGCAATGCCCACCACGCCCGGCACTTTACAACGACTGTGATAAAACAAAACGCCATCGCCCACCTGTATCTCGTCGCGCAGAATATTGCGCGCTTGGTAATTGCGAATACCGTCCCAGCGGCCAAACCCCTGTGGCTCTTTTGCTAGATGGTCGATGCTGTACTCGTCGGGCTCAGATTTAAATAACCAATAATTCATCGTCTAAAAGTACTAATAAGAACGGGGTGAAGCCCAAGGATTGATTCGACGCGCATTATAACCGCAAGTAGTCGTAGAAACTTAAAAGCGTTAACAGGCCCTAGGCTGATCATTGCCGACTTAGGCTGCTCATTTCTGACCTAGGCTACTCATTTCTGACCTAGGCTGGCCATTGTTGACTGCAAAATAACCACCTTGTTTACAGTTGCCGAAGAGCGTTTCTGTTAGTCTTTGGTTTTTTGAGCCGGTCGATCATACAACAGGAGTTAATGGCCTATGAAAACCTTACAAACTTTGGCTTTTTTAATGGTGCTGATACAGATAACCGGTTGCGCCTCGCTGGGCAGTGGCAGCGATCAAGAAAAGCGCCAAGCCATTTTGGCTATGAAAGACCAGGTTTTAACCAAGTTGTTCGACTTAAAACCCGATACCCGCGCTCAAGTGCAATCCGCCGCCGGGTACGCGGTGTTTTCCAACGCCAACGTTAATTTATTGGTGGTCTCCGCAGGTACCGGTTATGGCGTGGCCAAAAACAACGGCACCGCGCAATACACCTACATGAATATGGCCGAGGCCGGCGTTGGGTTGGGCGCGGGGCTCAAGGACTACCGCATTGTAATGGTGTTTCACTCGGTGGAGGCGCTCAATCGTTTTATCGATCAAGGCTGGACCTTCGGCGGCAATGCCGATGCCGCGGCCCGGGCTGCAGGCAAGGGCGCGTCGATTGAGGGCGAGGTGTACTATGGCGATGTGTCGGTCTACACCATGACCGAGAGCGGCTTGGCGCTACAGGCCACCATCAAAGGCACCAAGTTTTGGCGTGATAAGCGCTTAAATTAGTGTCAACAGGCCCCAGATCCGCGACTAACACCAAACGTTGTAGATCGGCGAGTTTTTAAATTTTATTAACCTTTACGCCGATTTATGCGTCAAAAGCCCCATGCCTCGCCGACTGCCATTAAAAACTGAACTATAGTGAAAGCGCATTCGGCACTTAAATCTTAACTGCCAGTTTCCCCAAAACCGTTCTGGAAAAGTCGCGATCCGTTGATTGCGGCGTCGATTTAAGCCGTTACCCCTTCAGAACCATCGAATCAGGTAGGTGCTTTTGGACGCTCCACGCAGCAACAATCGGCAAGGCCATGAAGAATCTTTTGCGCCGCTAAACCAAATTCCCAATCCCGACAATCATTACCTAGAGCGGGTTTCGGCCGTGGGCGAGCAGGAAACGGTGATTGCCAGTGCGGACATTTATTCCAAACAAGGGGTGCTGCTACTGCGCAAAGGCACAGCGATCAATCGCAAATCGTTTGTGCTGCTCTCCAAGCACAAATTGGCCAAACGTGTGGATGACAGTTTGGCCGTGGCCGAGTTGATCACCGATAGAACCCTGTTTTTTGATGCCAAGCGGGAGCTCAATAACGATCCACTGCTTAAAGTGCTGCTGCCGTTTATCAACAACCCCTTGGAGTTGGAAAACTGCATTCGCCACCTACCACTAAGCGATGTAATGCGCACCAAAGTCAGCATGGGCAAAAAGTCATCGCCCGAGTCTTATCGACACAGTTTACGGGTGGCGTTAGGGGCGGCCATGCTGGGCTTTTTTCAGGGTTTACTGCAATCGCAGTGCGAACATTTGGCCGCTGCAGGATTGTTTCACGACCTGGGCATGTTGCACATCGACCGGCAATACCTCGATCCCAGCCGAGTACTCAACGCCGAGGAAATGCGTTTCGTGCACAGCCATCCGGTGATTATGTATCTGCTGTTAAGAGACTCCGAGGTCTATCACCCACACATCAGCGTGCCCGTGTTAGAGCACCATGAGCGGCGCGGCGGCAACGGCTACCCAAAAGGACTGGAGCAATTTAGCTCACCGCTGAGTTCCGTGCTGGCCCTGGCCGAAGTGGTGGTGAGTTTATCGGAGCGCTGCTCGCTCGATCACGTGCTGGAGGTGGTTAAAATTCAGCAGGATATGTTCGATCCGGCCACGGTAAAAGCGCTGTTTAGTGTCACTACGGGCATTAAAGTGCCGCCGCAATCGGTTACCAACAACATTACCGAGGCCGAATATCTGGCCAAAATTGATCAATTCGACCGCATTGGTCGCGGCTGGTTGGCTTTAATGCCCGAAGTGGAGGCCATGGCCGAGCGAGAGCCCACTGCTCACAAGCTCTTGCGCTGGATGCAAATGCTTGAGCGCATGTTGATTCGCACCGGCGTGGATATGGCCCACATCGAACAGCTGCGCGACCCTATGTTTAAAGAGTATCGCCAGGAATACGTGGCGTTACTCAATGAAGGCCTCTATCACATCAACCAAATTGTCTGTGCTGTATCGCACTTTTGTGTGCTGCACCCCAAAAGTCTACTGGCAACTAACCAGGCACTCAGCACTTGGCTGGCCGATTGTGATCGGGAGTTACAAACTTTCTGGCGCGAACGTCAGGGCCAGGAGCCCAAGCCCGCGCCCAGCCAAATTACCCCGCCGGCGACGCGTTAGCCGCTGTGGGGCGAAGGTGTTCATCAAAAAAGGCCAGCGTGCGCACCCAGGCTAACTCGGCGGCGTCTTGATCGTAGCGTGCGGTGGAGTCGTTGTGAAAACCGTGGTTGGCATTGGCGTAATGGTGGGCCACATACTGCGCGTTGGCGGCTTCCAATGTTTGTTGATAATCGGGCCAAGTTTGATTAACTCGCGCGTCCAATTCGGCAAAGTGCAACATCAGCGGGCCGCGTACTTGATCGCGAAGCTCGGCTGCGGCGGGTGTTCCGTAAAAGGCCACGCCCGCGTCCAGATCTTCGGCCATACGCGCCGCCAGCATATTCACGATATAACCGCCGTAGCAAAATCCCACCGCGCCTAATTGACCGCTGCTAAGCTCAAACTGCTTAACGTAGCGCGCCGCGGCGATAAAATCGGCTTCCAGCTTACCGGCATCCATGGCGCGCTGCAGTTTACGGCCTTCGTCGTCGTTGCCGGGGTAACCGCCCATGGGGTGCAATGCATCGGGTGCGAAGGCAATAAAACCCTGCTTGGCCAAACGCCGGGCCACGTCTTTGATGTAGGGATTAAGGCCGCGATTCTCGTGAATGACCAACACCGTAGGTGCCTTTACCCGAATATTGCTCGGTGCCACTAAATAGCCACGCCCTTCGCCGTGGCCGTTGGAGGAGGGAAAGGACTGGTATTGGGCTTTAATGTCGGGGTCGTTAAACGATACCTGTTCTGCCTGGGCATAATTGGGCAACAGCGCCTGACTGATCATAGCGGCGCTAAAGCCCAACGCGGACAAACCGGCCAGTCGCGCTAAAAAGGTTCGGCGATCAATTTTGCCGTGCGCATAGTCGTCGTACCAATCGAAGGCTTCTTGGGGGATTGCTCGGGTGTTTTTTGGAGGCTGAGTCATGGGCGTTCCTAAAAATAGAAATAACTGGGGAGAATCGGGCTCGCACAGCAATTGGGGTTAAAAAGCATTGTAAAGTTTCAAACGAACTGGCATTAACTGATAAGAATGGCCGGATTGGTCATTGCCTAATTCTGTGAACCGGTGCAAAGTTTTGCCCCACTTTTATCCAGAGCGGTTGGTAGTAGAAGCACAATGACAAACGATGTAATCCCCGAGGGTTTTGAGCCGGTAATATTTAATGTTCCCTTTGAAGATCGTATTGGCCCTATTTACGCGCTAAAGCAGGGGAAATCGCTCCGCCTGGGTCTTAAAATGGCTAAAAAGCATTGCAACTCTTTGGGCATCGCCCACGGTGGTTTGCTGGGCACATTGGCCGATATTGGCCTGGCCTGGGGTTTGGTTATCGATCGCAGCGACGGTAAGCGCGCCATTACCATCAACCTCAATTTGGACTATGTGAGTGCAGCCCAGGTGGGGGATTGGATCGAGGTTCATATCCAACCCAGAAAAAGTCATGGCACTGTAGGCTTTGCCCATTGCGAAATTAAAAACGGCGATAAGCTTGTGCTGTTGGCCAATGGCTCGTTTAAGTTTATCGACTAGTTTTACAAGCCTTCATAACTCGTTTTATTCATTATCTAATCGCAGGTCGTTAATCGTGAGTCAAGCCATTCCCGAAGCGTTTAAATTATTTACCAGCAGTTACGAAATGCCCTTTATGGAGTTAGTCGGCCCCATTTATCGCCACGAAAATCACGACACCGTGCGATTGGGCCTTTTGGTTGACGATAACCACTGCAACCCCATGGGCACCGTGCACGGCGGCATGTTGGCCACCATTGCCGATGCCGCGGCGGGCTTAACGTTAATCGAAAACGACGGCAAGCGCGGTGCGGTAACCGTTAATCTCAACTTAGATTTTATTGGTTCCGCCCCCAAAGGCACTTGGCTGGAAGCCGTGCCCACCATTAAAAAAGACGGCGGCAGCCTGGGCTTTTGCGTGTGCGAAATTTTGGATGGCGAGCGATTGGTTCTACGTGCAAGTGGTGCTTTTAAATTTATTGAACGCCGCATGCCACGCGCCATGGAAAACCCCTCCAGTTAACTCGTAAAGTGTTTGCACAGAAAAAAGTCAATGATCGCCGGCGAGAGTTTGGCGTTTTACGCGCTGGCCTTGTTTGTGGCTATTTTGGTTTGTGACTATTTTGGTTTGTGACTATTCTTTTTTCTGGTTATTAAGTAAGCAATGTAAGCGATGGCGTTAAAAGCAATAACACCGCCGTGCCGAAAAAATCTCCGGATTTGATTTAATCGACGTTGATTCCGTTTACTACTCCCCGCATTTTGCCCAATTCCGGGTCCTTTCCTACACTAAAAGCTGATACACATTCTCCGAGCCAAGCTCATGACTCAGCAAGACACCTTTGTAATTGCCGCGCAGGTGGCGGCCAAGCTGCACTTTGCGACCAAAGTGGCGGAGCAATTATCGCTCACCGCTAAAAACGCCCACGCCATCAGTGCTCGCGCCGGTCAGCAATCGGCGGGATTTCGCGCCATTACCAGCTTTATTGAAGAATTATCCGAAAACACCATTCGCTACGCTCAGCGCATCAATTTAGAAGCGCTGCACTTGGCGACCATGGCCTGTGATCGGCAACGAGCCACAATAGCACTCGATCAATTTAATCGCGTTTATCGTATCGCCGGCGATGCTTATTTTATCGATACCATTGCCACGGCCACCGATACCACTGCCCGGCGCCTGCAAAATATCGATACAGAATTCACCCACTCACTGCAGCGGCTCTACAGCCAACTGCAAGACGCCCAACAACAAATTCGCGCGGCTTCCATTATTGCCAGTACCTCCAAAATCGAAGCCACCCTGGCCGGGGATTTTCAGGCTCGCCTGGAAGTGATCGCCGAAAACATTACCGAGGCGGCCGATGAAATTCGTTCTTATTTGCGATCGGCCGAGCAATTGTTGTCGGATTCGTCCGTGTTGGAAAACACCCACCACTGGCACAACCCTTAACCCTCACTCGACCTGAATAAACGAACTATGAAAACCAAACCATGAAAACCAAAGTATTGGCAAAAAGTCACCAAACTCGCTGGCTAATGTTTGGGCGCGATGAAAACAAAAGCGAAGGGATTATCGACACCAACCAATACATGCTGGTGGCCGGCGATAAAGCCCTGCTAATGGATCCCGGCGGCATTGAGTTGTTCGCGCCGATGCTGGCGGCGGTATTGAGGGAAGTTCCGCTCAATGCCATTACCGATTTATTCGCTTCCCATCAAGATCCGGACATTATCTCGTCGCTGGGTTTGTGGGATCAGGCGCTGCCCGGGGCTAGGCTGCACGCGCCCTGGTTGTGGGAAGGTTTTTTGCGGCACTTTGGCATGAGTGAAATTCAGTATGTGCCCATTGCCGATGAAGGCAGCGAAATTCGCCTGGGCGCGGTTACCGTGCAAACTATTCCCGCGCACTATTTACATTCCTCCGGGAATTTTCACGTATACGACCCCCACGCCAAAATTTTAATGAGTGGCGATGTGGGCGCGGCATTAGAACCCGTCGATGCGCCCTTGTTTGTGGAAGACTTCGACGAACACATCGCCAAAATGGAATTTTTTCATCGCCGTTGGATGCCCTCCAACACGGCCAAACAAAATTGGATTCAACGCGTTCGCAAACTCGATATCGAATACATGGCGCCGCAACATGGGCGAGTTTTTAGTGGCGATAACGTGCAGCGATTTTTAGATTGGTTTGAGCAGTTGGACGTTGGCATCGCCAAATAATGCTAGGGCCTGTTAACACTAATTAGGGTTAACGGACTCTAACAACAATTTTGGTTGCCGAACGCAAGATTTTACGTTGCCTTAACAGTATTAACCGATAAATCGGTAAGTGATAAACCCATCAATAATTGAGTTTTTAGTCCGTAAAAGTGTGTGCTCTGTGTCGAAATTTTCTGTAAAGAACTGTTGTAATTGTTAAGCTGTTTTTCTATATAGTTTTAGCCTATTGGTCTCATAGTTTTTTACTTTGGTGCTTTTTCTTAAATACTTCTCTAACACGTTATGCGCTCGAGCTAGCTCCCTATTAATAAGTCACGGTTAAAAAAATGAATCCAATGGGATAAAGCTTTTTACGTGGCTTAGATTTCGAGTTCATTAAAGATAATTTTTCGTGCTTTTTTAGTAGTAAAAATTACTTTTACCCCACGGATTATTTTTAATAATTCCCGCCTATTAAACCCATTATGTATTTTTATAATTGGGGTAAAAAAAATTTATATTCATGCATGAATAATTTTTGTTTAACTAGGCACGTCTGAAGCTAAATATTTATTTACTCATTTCTAAATAAATATTTACGGTTCTAAATAATGCTTGTCCTGCCAGTCAAGAACTCTTTGTTATCCTTTTTCTCGGTCTCGGTAGTAACACATACCGTTTATTCACAAGGAGGAAATTGACCAATGTTAGGCTCACAATTACTAAAACGTTCGGCCTTGGTTTTGGCCTGTTCTGCGTCTGCAGTAGCTTTCGCAGATACCCCATCTATTGGTGCTGATCCAGTAGATCCATCTTTCGCTGCTCCCGCTGGTGAAGAAGGTAACAACTCCGTATTCATCACTCAGGAAGGTCTTGAAAACGGCGACTTCCCATTCCACGTAATTCGTCAACAAGGTATCCAGTTGTTCTCTACTCCGTTCAACACTTACGACGGTTTAGGTGATGGTCCTGTTAACCACGAAAACTTGGTAGAACCAGGCGGTCGTCCTTCTTACGTTGAAGGCAACCCTGATCTTCTTTTCCCATTCCCACGTCGTATTAACGGTGGCGATGCTCAAACTTGTTTAGAGTGTCACTTCATCGGTTCTAACGCTGTAATTCCTGCGCGTCTTCAAGTTGCAGGTATTGCTGGTATCGGTGGTACTGCGTTCCCTAACGTTACCAACATCGACGCTGACCTAAACGAAAGCGTTGGCGACACTGCGCTTATCACTGGCCGCGCCATTAACCCTCCATTCCTATTCGGTGCTGGTGGTATCGAGTTGGCTGGTCGTGAAATGACTGAAGCTCTTCACGCTATCCGCGCTGAAGCTAGTCTTTCTCCAGGTGAGTGGTTCGAACTAGACGCTCTTGGCGTTAACTTCGGTCGTATTCGTTGGGTTGAAGTTCCACAAAACGAAGAAAACCTAGAAGAAACTGAGTTGCAAGAAGAATTGCGTTTCTTCCACAACTGTAACCCTCCGGGAACTTCTTTGGCGTCTGACGCAGAGCTTTACTCTTCTCGCTTCGGTGAAGGTGCTCCGCTAATGCCACCTCAAATGATGGGTATGGACGACGGCACTTTGTTGTTGTTAGACGTATCTGAAATTGAAGGTGTTGGCCAAGACTTGATCGTTCGTCCATTCGGTCGTAAAGGTGGCGCTATGACCACTCGTGACTTCGACTGTGACGCAATGCGCTTCCACTTCGGTATCGAAAACCAAGAAATCTTTGGCGACGGTGTTGACCACGATGGCGACGGTTACGCTAACGAAGTTGAGCCTGGTCAGTTGTCTGCTCTAGAAATCGCGAACACCACCAACTTCCCTCCATTCCAGGAGCGTTGGACTCGCGAAACTCGCAAAGGCTTCAAAGTATTTAAAGAAGTTGGTTGTGCTTACTGTCACGTACCTGAGCTAGAAACTGAAAGCTCTGTATTGACTTACCACTTCCCAGAGTCTGCGCCTGGTTTGCAGTTGTTCTCAGACGAAACCAAGTTCTACGAATTCGACCTACGTCGCGTTGGCTTCAAGCCTGCTCGTAAAGGCGGTCGTTGGGGCTGGGGTTGGGGTCGTCCAACTGGCGGTATCGTAGTTCCTGCTCACTCTGACTTGAAAGTTCACGATATGGGTCCACGTTTGACTGAAACTGATCAGTTCTCTACTGACGAAGAAAACCGTGCATTCATCACCGCGCGTCTATGGGGTATCGCTGATACTGCTCCATACATGCACGACGGTCGTGCGCCTACCTTGACTGAAGCTATCCTTCAGCACGATGGCGAAGCTTACGAGCAACGTGAAAACTTCCGCGCTTTGTCTGACGACGAGAAGCTAGCTCTATTGGCTTACTTGCGCTCTCTACGTACTCCTACTTTCAACCCATTCTAAGTTTTTTGGGATAAAGTAGATTCAGTACAGGCGGCCCAACTTTGTTGGGCCGTTTTTTATTTAACGGGGTTTTTAATTTTTTGCCTCTGAACGTTTTTAGCCTCCAAACCTTTAAACCCGCTAAACGTTTAAATCCTTTCCCTGCGTTATTTCCCTCAATAGTTCTATTTATTTTATACAGCCTTTATTCGTTATTGAGGCTAAGTGTCTCAACGATTGTAAAGGGGTAAATGTTAATTAAACGATAAGCCTTATCATTAATCCTTCCCAATTTAACCAATCCGATTATTTTACTAGCCAGCTTATATTCTGATCAGTAACTCAAAGGCGATCAAAAATCCGCGCGCACAATAACGCTGTTGCGTGGGTGATGATTAATTAATCAAACATTTTTTGTACAAAAACAATGCATTCTGAGCAAAATTTACATCCACGTTATTTGGTTTTTTAATAACTGCGGAATTAATCGAACTTTAATGAATAATTATCGTCAATAAATACCGAATGGTATAAATTTAATTTGATCAAAAAATAAAAATAGATCGGTGTGAATCCATAAAATCTAATTGTTCATTTATGTAATAAATAGATCTTAACAAATCTAAAGAAAGGAAAAGTGATATTTACTTTGTAAAGCTCGTCGTAAATATAAGTAACCACTAAGTTGTTGAATCATAAGAAAAATAAAACAGTGTGAAATGTAATTGATCAATTAATAACTCACTGCCAAATATTTCTACCTAACTGCCCAATAAACACGTAGCAGTTTTTTAAAATTTGCTTTGCTATCCTCCGCGACGTTGCCAGCAAAGGCGACTTTATTTCATTTATGGAGGAATCAAATAAATGTTTGGCTCAAAATTATTACAACGCAAAGCCTTGGTTTTAGCGTGTTTAGCCCCTACTGCTGTTTTCGCTCAACAAGCTGTTACTGTTGGTGCCGATCCAGTTGATCCATCTTTCGCTGCTCCTGTTGGCGAAAGCGGTAACAACAACGTATTCATTACCCAACACGGCCTAGAAAACGGTGAGTTCGATTTCGAAACTATCCGTCAGCAAGGTATTCAGTTGTTCTCAACTCCGTTCAACACTTACGACGGTTTTGGTGACGGTCCTGTTAACCACGAAAACCTAATCGAAGCTGGCGGTCGTCCTTCTTACGTTGAAGGCAACCCTGATCTTCGTTTCCCAGGTCTTCGTCGTATTAACGGTGGCGATGCTCAAACTTGTTTAGAGTGTCACTTCATCGGTTCTAACGCCGTAATTCCTGCTCGCTTGCAGGTTGCTGGTATCGCTGGTATCGGTGGTACTGCATTCCCTAACGTAACTAACATCGACGCTGACCTAAACGAAAGCCTAGGTGATGTTGCTGTTATCACTGGCCGTGCCATTAACCCTCCATTCCTATTCGGTGTGGGCGGTATTGAGTTGGCTGGTCGTGAAATGACTCAAAAGCTTCATGCTATTCGTGACGAAGCTCAGAACTTCCCAGGTGAGTGGTTCGAACTAGACGCTCTAGGTGTTAACTTCGGTAAGATCCGTTGGGTTATCTCTGAAGATCAAGTAGAAGATGCGGAAGAGTTGGAAGAACAAGAAAACCTACGTTTCTTCCACAACTGTAACCCTCCAGGAACCTCTTTGGCTTCTGACGCCGAGCTTTACTCTTCAACTCGTTTCGGTCAAGGCGCTCCTTTAATGCCGACTCAAATGGGTGAAATGGAAGACGGTACCGTTCTTACTCTAGACGTTTCTCAAATCGAAGGTATCGGTCAAGACTTGATCGTTCGTCCTCTAGGTCGTAAAGGTGGTGCTATGACCACTCGTGACTTCGACTGTGACGCGGCTCGCTTCCACTTCGGTATCGAAGCTCAAGAAATCTTCGGCTTCGGTGTTGACCACGATGGCGACGGTTACGCGAACGAAATCGAGCCAGGCCAATTGTCTGCGCTTGAAATTGCTAACACCACTAACTTCAAGCCAGTTATTGAAATTCCACGTAACCGTAAAGAGCGTCGTTCTGCTCGTCGTGGTTTCCAGACTTTCAAAGACATCGGTTGTGCTTACTGTCACATCCCTGCACTTGAAACCGAAGGTTCTGTTTTGACTTATCACTTCCCAGAGTCTGCTCCTGGTCTTCGTTTGTTCCCAGAAGAAACCAAGTTCTACGAAGTGGATCTAGTTGAAGTTGCTGGTTTCCGCAGAAACCGTAACGGCGGCATCGTTCTTCCTTCTTTCTCTGACTTGAAAGTTCACTACATGGGTGAGCGTCTACGTGAGACCGATCAAAACTCTGGTCCTCAAACTGACGAAAACGGTAACGTATTGCTAGATCCAAACGGCAACCCACGTGATCCTAACTTCACCTTCATCACTGCACGTCTATGGGGTATCGCTGATACTGCTCCATACATGCACGATGGTCGCGCTCCTACCTTGACTGAAGCTATCCTTCAGCACGACGGTGAAGCTTACGAAGTTCGTGAAAACTTCCGCGCATTGTCTGACGACGAGAAGCTAGACGTTCTTACCTTCTTGCGCACCTTGAAAACTCCAACTCACAACCCTTTCTAAGTTTTACGGGTTAGTTGGTTTTATCAAAAACGGTCCGGCTTTGCCGGGCCGTTTTTTTATGCCTGTATAAAAGTTAAAACAAGCTATTGGTATATTGTTTAATGTGCCAGTACTTCAATTTAAAACAAAAAATTTATTAACCGTTTCACATTCCTTTCAATCTAACTTACCGCTGTGAGATTCACCCCGTACCAATCCACACACTCCTGTCAAAATTAAAAATATTAATAGCTCAAACCAAGGGAGTGTAATGAATGGGCAGTAAATCCAAAAAACCGGCCGCACGCCTGGGCGATTTGGCCTCCAAC
>CAYFFE010000103.1:0-13250 GCA_964342265.1 uncultured Cellvibrionaceae bacterium
AGGTTTTGCCCCAGTCGGTTGGGATACGCGATAAGTTGTACCTGATTGCGAAGCTCCATCGATTCTCCTTTTCATTACTTGTGGTGATGAAACAGTCTTTGATTTCTCCTAGTCAGATCACTATATTACGGATCGTGCGTTCACATTCAAATTTTGCGAAAAAAACCAAAGAGGCATGAAATATGCTTTTCTTGGTTAGCGCTTAATTTAAATGGGGCCTAAATCTTACGCTAAGCCTATTCATACGGTGCGTTAAAACAGGGCGGATCGGCGGTACTCGCGACTAAGCGCGTTAAATAATTTCATCGGCATAAGCCGACAGCGCATCTAATATTTGTATTTGTTCGCCGGTGAGCTGCTCGCTTTCTTGCAGAGCAAAGATTTTTTCGTGCAGCTCTTCTAAGGTAACAATTCCGGCGCTGGGCTCGGTTAACCGCTGATAGCGGTAGTCTTGCCACTGCGCTTGTTCCTGCTCGTTTAACGTTTCTGGAAAATTTCGGGCACGGTAGCGCAACAGTAAATCGTTAAGGCGATCGTCTTCAAAAATAAGCGAATCATCCGCCAACGCCTCTCCCGTGGATTGCCTCACTTGCTCAGATTTTACTTTGTCGGTGGCACTCACAAAGCCACCATAGAGGGATGCCTCGGCTTCGCGATTATCGTCAAATTCGCGCGCACCGAATACTTCGTGCAGCTTTGCTTGCAACGTGTGATTTTTGAGTTGTTGCCAATGTTGTCGACACTTGGGCAAATCAATACCCAGTCGCTGTGCCGCTTGTGGCTCCAATAATCGCGCCGTGGCCAGCACCGGGCTTTTATTTAAATGTACTTCTTTAAGTGCTATGCGCGATTCGCCCGGTGGTAGATCTTCGCTTTTGGTGTAAAGACGTTCGCGAATAAATTCCGCAGGCTTGTTGATTAAATCGGCGGGATCGGGGGTTAAATCAAAACAAATTACTGAATTTTTATTGATGGGATGCATAGCCAATGGCAGCACTAAAACACAACAACCACGCTCTGCAGGGAACATCGAGGATACATGCAATAGCGGTTTTTTATTAGCAATATCAATCAGTTCCGCCACTTTTCGTTTATCGCGCAAAGGCAACAAATAATCGTATAAGCGTGGATGTTTGTATTTTATAAGCTTGGCTAATTCAATGGTTGCAATAACATCTGAGAGTGCATCGTGAGCGTGTTCGTGCGTTAAATTATTGGCCCGGGCCAAATTTTCTAGCTTAAAACTGGGGACATTATCGATCAGAGGCCACTCTATTCCCTCTGGGCGCAGCGCGTAAGTTAAACGCACCATATCGATGATGTCCCAGCGGCTGTTGCCGTTTTTCCATTCGCGCTCGTAGGGATCGTAAAAATTGCGCCACAAAGTATAACGAGTGACCTCATCATCAAAGCGAATGCTGTTGTAACCCACCCCACAGGTGCCGGGCTCAGCCAACTCTTGGTGAATGCGTTGAATGAATTCACGCTCCGATAAACCTTCGGCCAGAGCTTTTTGCGGCGTAATGCCGGTAATTAAACAGGCCGTAGGATCGGGCACAAAATCATTGGCGGGGCGACATAAAATATTGAGCGGCTCGCCGATAATGTCGAGATTTTCATCCGTGCGAATACCGGCAAACTGCACCGGACGGTCGAAGGCGGGATTAGCCCCCCAGGTTTCGTAATCGTGCCAGTAAAAACTCAACAAAGGTCTTCTCTATTATTTATTGCAGATGTTTAACGGCTTATGAGCTGGTCGGTTTTGGCTGCCAGAATAAAATCGTTGTTGTGCAAGCCAGAGATACTGTGCGTCCACCAAATGACCGTTAAACACCCCCACTCAACACTTAACTGCGGGTGATGATTTTCGGTCTCGGCCAGGGCGCCAATACTGTTGGCTAATTCCAGCGCTTGCTGAAAATCTTTTGCTTTTATCGCACGCTTTAATTGCTTAATGCCTTGCTGCTCAGCAATCTCCCAGCCGGTTAATTGCGTTAACAGCAACTGGCATTGCGAGTCATCCAACGGCGGCGTTTTTGACGAGCAGGAGGTGCACGATTGATCGGCAAGATTGACTGTCATGATTCTCCCAATTGATAAATTTGCTTGCAACGCCATTAAAACTACTTTTTACGCGTCGGATTGTCCAATCGAATTCGAACCTTAACAACCTATCAAGTCCGCTATCAAAAAAACACCGCCCCAGCTCCAATAGTAAAAAGTAAAAAGGCCGGAAAACTCCAGCCTTTTTATTCCTGCATTGTGCTTTACTTAACTTCCAGCGTGCCCTCTTCGATTTTGGCTTTCCAAATTTGGGGGCCTGTTTGGTGAACGGATTCGCCGTTGCTGTCGACAGCCACGGTAACCGGCATGTCTTGCACTTCAAATTCGTAAATGGCTTCCATTCCCAAATCTTCGAAAGCCACAACTTTTGAGGCTTTAATGGCTTTAGAAACCAAATAGGCCGAACCACCTACGGCCATTAAATACACCGCTTTATTGTCTTTGATGGCCTCTATAGCCGTGGGGCCGCGCTCGGCTTTGCCCACCATGCCCGCCAACCCGGTTTTTTCTAGCATGGTGCGGGTGAATTTATCCATGCGCGTGGCGGTTGTTGGGCCTGCGGGGCCAACCACTTCGCCAGCCACAGGATCGACCGGGCCCACGTAGTAAATAAAGCGATTGGTGAAATCCACGGGCAGGGATTCGCCTTTTTCGATCATGTCGACCATGCGCTTGTGGGCGGCATCGCGACCGGTGAGCAATTTGCCCGATAACAACACGGTTTCGCCCGGTGCCCATTCCAAAACATCTTGCTTGGTAATTTCATCCAGATTTACACGGCGCGCCGCACCTACCTCCCAGGTAATTTCGGGCCAGTCGGCCAACGAGGGCGGTTCTTGCAGGGCCGGACCGCTGCCATCTAAGGTAAATTTAGCCAAGCGCGTGGCGGCACAGTTGGGAATAACCGCAATCGGCTTGTTGGCCGCGTGTGTGGGGCAGTCTTTAACTTTTACATCCAATACGGTGGTTAGGCCACCCAAACCCTGCGCCCCGATCCCTAAACCGTTGACCTTGTCGAACAACTCCAAGCGTAACTCTTCGGCGCGATTGCTAGCACCACGCTCTTGCAAATCGTGAATATCGATGGGATCGAGCAGCGCTTCTTTGGCCATGGCCATGGCTTTATCGGCGGTGCCACCGATGCCGATGCCGAGAATGCCCGGCGGACACCAGCCCGCCCCCATGGTGGGTACCATTTTTAGAATCCAATCCACCACGGAATCGGATGGGTTGAGCATGGCAAATTTGGTTTTCGCCTCGCTGCCACCGCCTTTAGCCACCACGTGCACATCGACTTTATCACCAGGTACCAACTTGTAAGTCACCATTGCCGGCGTGTTATCGCCGGTGTTTTTACGAGCACCATCGGGATCGGCCAATACCGACGCACGCAACTTGTTATCGGGATGATTGTAGGCTCGACGCACCCCCTCGTTGATCATATCTTCGATGCTGCAATCCGCGTCCCACTGCACATCCATACCGATTTTCATGATCACGCTCACAATCCCAGTGTCCTGACAAATCGGGCGGTGGCCTTCGGCACACATACGCGAGTTGATAAGAATTTGTGCCATGGCATCTTTAGCCGCCGGGTTTGCTTCGCGCTGATAGGCTTCGTGTACAGCAGAGATGAAATCTTTGGGGTGATAGTAGGAAATAAACTGAAGAGCGTCGGCAATACTGTCGATCAAGTCTTGCTGGCGGATTGTGGTGGTCATAAGGGACTTCTCACTATATATCGGCTAGTTAGAGGGTATTTGCGCCGATTTTACACCATCCATGGGTGTATTTCCCACCGTACAAAATTAACTGAGAAGCGACCGCGCACCATAATTAGTAGCAGCAATGCCCATGAACTACTAGATGTTGGTGAATGGATAAAAATTCGCGCTTGCAGCATTTTTAACCTCTACTACACTTTAGTTAAAAGATCAATAACAGCATCTAACATGATGCCAATGAATGCTTGGCGCGAGTTTGGCATTCAAATAAGGGTTAACGGGCTTTAGTGACGTTAGTAATGGATCGCAACGACTCACCTCGGTGATAAGCCGCGTTGCGAATAGTCCCAATTTGAGGTTGGGGAATTCCAGTTTTTTCACTGCACACTCACGCAGCATGGAGTGTTTATGGCTTTACAGATAGAACCCTGCCCTTTTTGCGGCGGCCAACACCTGCACATGGTAATCCACTCGTTGTCTTATTCGGTGGCCTGCCAGAGTTGTCGATGCCGAGGCCCCCAAAGGAAAAACCAAGAGCTTGCGGTAATGCAATGGAACGCCACCAGTCGCGCCCGTAAAGCGGACAACGAGGATTCGGTAACGCTGAAAAGTGATACCGATACAGCGGAAGTTATCAATCAGCGACTGACCGATGTAATGGATAATCGACTGGCCAAATACTCGGGTTAAATGACTCGGGTTAAATGACCTGAATTAAATGAAGTGGGGCTAAATGAACCGGAATTAATGGCACCGGGGATAAACCACTCGGGGCGATTCGCCTCAACGAAACAGCTTTACGGCAACAGGTTTGCGACAACAGCTAGGGCGTTTGCGCCTGGTTGATACGATTTTGCAGATCAAGCAACTGTCGATTAATGTTGAGCCGGTAGGCGTCGATGGCCTCGATGGCCTCTTCGTTGCCCCTCACGCGCCGCTGTAACTGACTCACGCCTTCCACTTGACTCGCCAATTTGTTGACGCTGGCCAATTGCGACTGGACCGTTTTGAGTTGCTGCGCCAGGGCGCTTAGCTCTTGAGTAAGCACTTTTTGCTCGGCACTGCTGGCCTGTTGGCTGGATTGCACACCGGCCAGTGTTTTTTTGAGCGCATCCAGTTGTCGCGAGGTTTGTTGATCGAGCTTGGCGAGCTGCTCTTTATTGCGCGAAATCCCACCGCGATTAACGTTGCGGGTGTCCCAAAGTTTGCGGATTTCGGATTCGTTGGTGGCAATATCTTGCGCGGATTGCTTTAAGTTGGCTTGCAAAGCAGTCACCGACTGGCTGGCTTCGTCGTCGGTTAGGGTTAATTGCTTCTCTAGCTCGGTGATACGATCGGAGGCGGCAGATAATTGTTGGCTTACCGCCGTGAGCTGCACAAACAGGTAGCCGCTACCAGCCAGGGCAATCAAAGCGAGAAAACCAACCATCATCACTCCAAAACCTCCACTCTTAGCCGGCTTGGCAGTCGGCTGCTTGCTAGGCTCTGGACTCGCTGCACTGGCGCGTCGCGACCGCTTAGGAGCCATCTCCTCATCCAGGGGCGTGTTCAGGTCTGCCGAAGAAATTGTCGGTTCTTTGCGCGATTGCACCATACCGTTAAAAAATCCTTGCCGTTAAAATTTCAAAACCAAATTCAGCGGATTATTACCTCGATGAATCGTTCCAACGAGTGTTTCGACCGCATCGCGCAAACTCAGTTTAAAAAGATAAAGAAAATAAATATTGGCGCGCTAAATATGGTGGCACAGTGTACCGCTTCGGCCACCAAACAGGCAGCCCCAAAACGAACAAAGGCCCGCAAGCGAGCCTTTGTTTCGTTTAGCGAGAGCCAATAAGTGACTTACATCATGCCGCCCATACCGCCCATGCCACCCATGTCCGGTGCAGCTGGAGCTGAGTCTTTGGTCGGTGCATCGGCAATCATGGCTTCGGTGGTGATCATCAAGCCTGCGATAGAACCGGCCGCTTGCAGTGCAGCACGAGTTACTTTGGCAGGATCGAGGATACCCATTTCTAGCATGTCGCCATAAACGCCAGTGGCCGCGTTGAAACCGTAGTTGCCGGTGCCTTCGCGAACTTGAGCAGCCACTACAGACGATTCTTCACCAGCGTTTTCAACGATTTGACGCAATGGCGCTTCCATAGCGCGACGAGCAATGGCAATACCCGCGGTTTGCTCTTCGTTGTCGCCGGTTAGATCGGCAATAGCAGCAACGGCGCGAACCAATGCAGTACCACCGCCAGGCACAACACCTTCTTCAACCGCGGCACGAGTTGCATGCAAGGCATCTTCTACGCGCGCTTTTTTCTCTTTCATTTCCACTTCGGTGGCAGCGCCCACTTTAATTACTGCAACACCGCCGGCCAATTTGGCAACGCGCTCTTGCAATTTTTCGCGGTCGTAATCAGAAGAGGATTCTTCGATTTGCACACGAATTTGCGCAACGCGGGCTTTAATTTCTTCCACATCGCCAGCACCGTCTACGATTACGGTGTTCTCTTTGCTCATGGTAACGCGCTTAGCAGTACCCAAGTGCTCTAGAGTGGCGGTTTCTAGATCCAAGCCCACTTCTTCGGAAATAACAGTACCACCGGTTAAGGTAGCGATGTCTTGCATCATGGCTTTACGACGATCGCCGAAACCAGGCGCTTTACAGGCTGCTACTTTAACAATGCCGCGCATGTTGTTAACAACCAAGGTTGCTAACGCTTCGCCTTCTACGTCTTCGGCCATAATGATCAATGGCTTGCCAGACTTAGCAACGGCTTCCAATACCGGCAACAACTCGCGGATGTTGGAGATTTTTTTATCAACCAACAAGATGTATGGGCTGTCGGACTCAACCATCATGTTGTCTTGGTTGGTGATGAAGTAAGGCGACAAGTAACCGCGATCGAATTGCATACCTTCAACCACGTCCAACTCGTTTTGAAGGCCAGAACCTTCTTCAACGGTGATAACACCTTCTTTGCCCACTTTTTCCATGGCTTCGGCAATGATGCTACCGATGTTCTCGTCGCTGTTGGCAGAGATAGTACCAACCTGAGCAATGGATTTGCTGTCTTCACAAGGCTGAGACAAAGTGCGAACTTGCTCAACCGCAGCGATAATCGCTTTGTCGATACCGCGCTTAAGATCCATTGGGTTCATGCCAGCGGCTACCGACTTAAGACCTTCGTTAACGATGGCTTGAGCCAATACGGTTGCAGTGGTAGTACCGTCACCGGCGTCGTCAGAGGCTTTAGAAGCCACTTCTTTAACCATCTGCGCGCCCATGTTCTCGAATTTGTCTTCCAATTCGATTTCTTTGGCAACAGAAACACCGTCTTTGGTTACGGTAGGAGCACCAAAAGATTTGTCCAATACAACATTGCGGCCTTTAGGGCCCAGGGTGGTTTTTACAGCATCAGCTAGAATATTTACGCCAACGAGCATTTTTGCGCGCGCGTCATCACCGAATTTAACTTCTTTAGCGGCCATTTTTGATTCCTTCTATCTTTTATTCAGTTACGGACTGTCGGTTGCTGGAGGGCGGTTTAAACTAAAACTGCCTTGATGTCGGATTCGCTTAAAATCAATAGCTCTTCACCGTCGATTTCGATGGTGTCGCTACCGGCGTACTTACCGAATACCACGGTGTCACCCACTTTTACGTCCACTGGGCGAACGTCGCCGTTATCCAAAATGCGACCGTTGCCAACAGCAAGTACTTCGCCTTCGTTGGGCTTATCGGTGGCTGAACCTGGCAAAACAATCCCTGCCGCAGTGGTTTTTTCTTCTTCCTTTCGGCGAACCACAACACGATCGTGTAGAGGACGAATGTTCATCTTTATTTTCTCCTGAAGTATCAAAGTAACCCGACGTTGCGGATTGGTAGTACGTGTTAATTCCGGGAGCGTTTCGGCTGCGCCCGGAAGCCGGCTGACAAACTGCCGTCAACCGGCCGGTATCTAGGTGATTGTGGAAATGGGGTTGGCAATAGGGATTTCAACACCTTCAAGGCAAAAAATTGTTATTTTTTTTGTCGTCGCCGTTTTGAGACTCATCTGTGCGACGGTATTCGCCTTCAAAGGTCTCGCCATTGTCCTGGCGGTGGTAGTAATACTGGGTTTTAACAAATCGACTTTGAACTAACGGTTTAACTAAGCGACCAGCCAGAGCGCCGCGCAAGCCGGGAATGAGCAAAAACACTCCCACGCCGTCGCTGATAAAACCGGGTAAAAACAACAAAATACCGGCCAACAACAGCGCCAAACCTTCAACCATTTCCTGGGCTGGCGATTCGCCGGACTCGGTTTTTTGTCGAGCGCGAGCCAAAGTACTAATGCCTTGGCGCTTAACTAGCGCCAAACCCACAGCGGCAGTTAGCAAAGTGGCGGCAATGGCCGAAAGCGCGCCGATTTCGGTGGCGACTTTCACAATCAACCAAAACTCAACAATGATGGCGATGAAAATAACGAGCAATAAAGGCATGAGTGTGGGCGCAAGCTCCCTGTTGGACGATGGTGCCATTGGCAGATGGGTTTAATCGCGCGAACAACGACGTTATTAATGACTGAGTGATGAGGGCAAAGCCCGCAAAATTCAAGTTCGCAGCCGGTTTAAATTGATTCTGTCGTCGATTAAACACAGTTTTACAGTTCCAGCGCTGTTAAATTCGGAATTTGTGCGGTTTATCGCTACACTTAGCGCCCGTCGACGCCCGGCTGGCAGCTTCGCCGAGCCGGTTTGCACAAGCGATAAACTCAACATTCAACCCCGATTTAACCAACAAAGCGCATAGAGCCAACGGAGCACACACTCCGGACACGACTCTTAATTCGCAGCTCTATGTTTTGCAGAGGGAGCAGACCATTTATGATCAAGCAACATTTCGTTACCGCCGCCACCGCCGCCGGATTGTTATTAGCCAGCACATTGAGCGCCGCCTCAGACTGGAAAGGCGTGGGCGAAGCCGGTCTTGTTATTGTTGAGGGCAACTCTGAATCCCAGGTATTGAATGCCAACCTGACCTTCGAGAACGAAAGCGAAAAGTGGGATCACAAACTGAGACTGGCCGCCACCAGCGCCGAGAGCGATGGAGAAAAAGACGCTGAGTCCTACACCGCCGATTGGGATACACAATATTACCTTACTGAACGATCCTTTGTTTTCGGCGATTTGCGCTATTTTGACGACAAATTCGATTCCTTCGAGGCGATTTATTCCGGTGCAGTCGGTTTGGGTTATCGCGTTGTTAAAACCGAAGCCATTAGCTGGAAAACCTCTGCGGGTGCGGGTTATCGACAAACCGAATTGGAAGAGACCGGCGAAGAGCAATCCGGCGTAAACTATCTGTTTATTTCCGACTACAAACACAAACTCACCGACACCACCACGCTAACCAACGAAACCCGTGTGGAAGTTTCCGAAGACAATACCTTCACGCAAAACATTTTTGGCTTGAGCGTGGCCATTAATTCGTCCTTGGCAATGAAATTTGCCTACGAGCTGCGCTACAACAGCGAACCCGCCGAAGGCGATGAAAACACCGACAGCATCACCTCGGTGAATTTGGTGTACAACTTTTAATATGCAAGACCATCTCGCCGCCCTGTATTTGGTGGTGGATCAAATTCCCGTCGGCCGCGTCACCACCTACGGTTCGGTGGCGCGGCTGGCGGGTAAGCCCAACGGCGCTCGCTGGGTTGGACACACCCTGGCCAAGTTACCCAACAACAGCAAACTGCCCTGGCACCGCGTGATTAACAGCCAGGGGAAAATTTCCCTGCCCGGCGATCTCGGTGCCGTTCAGTGCGAACGATTAATGGCCGAAGGCGTTGTGGTAAAAGACCGACGCGTTAATTTGTCTCAGTTTGGCTGGTCACTCGAACGCAGTTAGCGCCTGAGCGACTGCACCCAAGTTAGTCCGGCCAGTTCGTCTGTGAGCTTGCTCTGGCACCGACAATCAGGCAAGGTGCCAGCTTCGTTTGTGTAACCGATCATCGCCCACCATGACCACATCCTGGAAAAACACACTCAAAACCTACAGCGACATTCGTCTGTTGTGGATTTTTTTAATGGGCATGGCCAGTGGATTTCCTCACGTTTTAATCGGCAGTAATTTAAGCGGTTGGCTCAAAGACGAAGGAATCAGTCGCGGCGAAATCAGTTTGCTGGGTTCGGTGGCGGTGGTTTACGCGCTTAATTTTTTGTGGGCACCGTTAATTGATCGGGTGAGATTACCCTGGCTCGGTCGATTGGGTCAAAGACGCAGTTGGATTTTACTCACCCAGGGCATCATGCTGTTGGCCTTAGTGGGTTTTATGAACATCGACCCCAGTGAAAAGCTGTGGCTGTTTGGCTTGTTGGCGTTTTCGGTGGCGCTGTTTTCGGCCACTCAAGATATTGCCATCGACGCCTTTCGTATCGATCAATTTCGCCCAGAAGAAAACGATAAAACTCCAGCGGCGGCGGCCATGTCGGTGGTGGGCTGGTGGACCGGTTACTCCTGGCCGGGCTATTTGTCTTTCGCCAACGCCGACAGCATGGGCTGGAATTCTGTGTACGTGTTGATGGGCTTGGTGTTGCTGGTGCTGATGGCTGCCACCTTGTTGGTACGAGAACCGGTAACCGATCGTGAGCAGTTGCAAAAAGAAGCAGAGCAAGCGTTTGCGCAAAATCTGCATTTATCGGGTTTTGGCAATTGGCTGGCGGTTACGGTTGTCGAGCCGTTTCGCGAATTCTTTAATCGCAACGGTTTTAAAGTGGCGCTAACGCTGCTGCTGTTTATTTTTCTGTTCAAAATCGGCGAAGCGTTTCTTGGCCGCATGTCGGTACAGTTTTATCGGGAAGTGGGATTTAGCAACGAACAGATCGCTCAATACAGCAAGCTGTTTGGCTGGTTTTTAACCGTTGCCTTTACTTTAGCCGGCAGCGCGTTTAATACGCGTTTTGGCGTGGTAAAAGGTTTGATGATTGGCGGTGTAGCCATGGCCAGTAGCAATTTAATGTTTGCCGCCATGGCCGAAATTGGCCCCAAAGAGTGGTTTTTTATGCTCACCTTAATGGTGGATAATTTTACCTCCGCCTTTGCCACAGTGGCCATGGTAGCTTTTTTGTCGTCGCTCACCGGTCGAGCGTTTAGCGCCACTCAATACGCACTGTTGGCCTCGTTGGGCAATTTGGGTCGCACCAGCCTATCCGGCTTTGCCGGCTATACCGTTGATTGGCTGGGCAGTTGGACGCTGTTTTTTATCGGCACCACCGTGCTGGTGCTGCCCTCGCTGTTTTTATTGTGGCGACTGCGTCATAGAATTGCGTCGCTCACTGACGAAAAGCCCTGATTACCGCCACTTCCGGCGCACAGACATTAGGCTTTAGCGATTAAATCTGTGACAATGAGCGCGCTTTTTAATCCGTCCAATTATTCACTGTCGATCAATATTGAGAATGCCGTCCATTCTGCAAGTGCGCAATCTGCGCAAACACTACAAAGATGTGCAAGCCGTTAGAGGCATTTCCTTTTCCATTCAACAGGGAATTTGCTTTGGGCTGCTCGGCCCCAATGGTGCCGGCAAAACCACCACCATCGAAATGATCGAAGGCATTACTCCGGCTACCGACGGCGATATTTTGTACAAGGGCATTGCCAATAATCCCAGCTTTAAACTGGAAGCGGGTATTCAATTTCAATCCACCGCACTGATGGACTACTTAACAGTTCGAGAAGTTTTAGAGCTGTTCAGTGGCCTTTATCGAGCCACAGTGCCTGTGGCAGAATTGATCGAACAATGCCATTTGGGCGATTTTGTTAAGCAACCCGCAGCCAAGTTATCCGGCGGTCAACGCCAGCGATTGCTGCTGGCTTTGGCGTTGATAAACGATCCGGAAATTGTCTTTCTCGATGAACCCACCACCGGGCTCGACCCTCAGTCGCGGCGCAACTTTTGGACACTGATCGAATCCATAAAAGCCCAGGGCAAAACCATAGTGCTCACCACGCATTACATGGACGAAGCCGAATTTTTATGCGATCAATTGCTGATTGTTGATCAGGGAAAAATTGTTACCGAAGGCTCGCCTCAACAATTGTTGAAAGAACACTTTGGTTACACCTACGTGTGTTTACCGCAAATGGCAGTAACCGATTCGCTTTTGCAAAACTTTGATTACACACAGCGTAATCAGTCGGTGGAAATTATTAGCCACAGCATCGAAACCACCATTAATGAATTGCTGGCCCTGCAAACGGATTTAAGCGGCTTGCAAATCAGAAACCCTACGCTGGACGATCTCTTCTTAAAAATTACCGGCCACAGTTTGCGCGATTGATTGTTCGCGTTTTGAGTACACCCATGCAACGAATTTTAAGCCTGTTTTTTGCCCGCAACAAAGAATACTACCGCGATCGCGCCTCACTCATGTGGTCGTTTGTTATGCCGCCGCTGATTATTGCCGTGGTCGCCCTGGCGTTTTCCAACGAAGACGACACCCTGTTTAAAGTGGGCGTAGTGGAGATTAACGCCGAATTACAAACGCAACTGAACAACAACCCAGCACTGGAAATTATTCGCTACGACAATGTGAATTCGGGTATCACTAAAATTGAATACCATCAATTGGATTTACTGCTGGACAAGCAACGCTATTGGGTAAACGACGACTCCACCAAAGGCGCTGTGGTGTTGCAATTGTTAAATTTATCGGATTACGGTCAATGGCAAGCTCAGGCCTTAACCGGACGGGAAATTCGCTACGTAGACTGGGTTATCCCCGGCATTATCTCCATGAACATGATGTTCTCGAGCTTATTTGGCGTGGGTTATGTGATTGTTCGCTATCGTAAAAACGGCGTGTTAAAACGCATACAAGCCTCGCCCGTTAAACCACTGGAATTTTTAACGGCGCAAGTTATGTCGCGATTCGTAATTAATATGGCAGTGTGCACGCTGGTGTTTTTCGTCGCCAACTTGGTGTTGGATTTTGTCATGTTGGGAAATTATTTAACGCTCTTATTAGTCGCCGCCCTGGGAATTTTATCGCTGTTGTCATTGGGGCTCGTGATCGCCAGCCGCATCGCTAGCGAAGAATTAGCCAACGGCTTGTTAAATTTGTTTGTCTTTCCCATGATGCTGCTATCGGAAGTGTGGTTCTCACTGGACGGCGCGCCACAATGGATGGTGTGGGTGGGCCAAGTTTTACCCCTAACGCATATGGTGCAAGCAGCCCGAGAAGTCATGCTCGACGGTGCCACACTGGTGGATGTGAGCGGACATCTAGCGGTGCTTTTGGCGATGACAGTAGTGTTTTTGTTGGTGTCTGCCAGTGTTTTTCGCTGGAGAGAAAATTAATTTTCCTCTTACCGATTAGGCGTTTTTAGTTCGCCAACAAAGAAGAACAGATAAATAAAAAGTTTCGTTAAATTAAGGGAACCTCTGATTAACCCAGAGGTTCCTCCTGCACAAGGATGTGCAGGCA
>CAYFFE010000104.1:0-13073 GCA_964342265.1 uncultured Cellvibrionaceae bacterium
GAGGATGTTGGCCTGCCTACCGAAGTTCTGGTGAGAAAGTCAGACCTGCAAGCGTTATTGCGTTCCGTGTACGAACAGAATCGCCCGCAGCTCAGCGAACGCATACGCGATACTTGGCGTTTTGATATTATTGGCCAAGCTTTACTCGACGAAGCTAACGCCTATTGCACCAGCAGCTAATTGTTTTATCGGCACACACTATGACGAAAATCATCTGCGAAATTTTTAAAAGCCCCAAAGTCGACGACATGTACCTCTACGTGCCCAAAGCACAGGGGCTGGCGCAAGTGCCCGAGGCGTTATTAGAGCGCTTTGGTACGCCCAAATCGGCCATGACGATGTTGTTAACCGAGCAAAAGACGCTGGCCAATGCCGATATTCACAAGGTCATCGAAGCGCTCAACAACCAGGGCTTTTACCTGCAACTGCCGCGCGAGAAAGAAGACTACATGCGCGAAATTGCCCAAGCCAACAGTAAACTGAGCGGCGTTTAGCGTGTCTGATCAGTGGCAAGCGCTTCGAGCCAGCGAATATTGGCGGCATAAATCCTTGGCCGAGATGACCAAAGACGAGTGGGAAGCCTTGTGCGATGGCTGTGGTAAATGTTGTTTACACAAGCTTATCGACGACGATACCGATGAATTGTTTTACACCGATGTGGCTTGCCAACTACTGACCATCGACACCGTGCGCTGTGGGGATTACCAAAATCGGCACCAAAAGGTACCAGATTGCTTAACGTTTACGCCGGAAATTCTGCCGGAGTTGACGTGGTTACCGGTTTCCTGCGCCTATCGCAGTTTGCAAGAAGGGCGTGCGTTGCAAAAGTGGCATCCGTTGATTTCGGGTAACCCGCAATCGGTGCACAATTTTAAGCGATCCATTAAAAACCGCTGTGTTTCGGAAAACGACGTCTCGATGGAAGCCATCGAAGAACACATTATTGTTTGGGTTTAAACCGTTTAGGGGATTAACTGTATGTCCGAATCGGACTATTTAAACGCTTGGCTTGCCTATTGGCTGGGGGCTGTAGTGTTAAGTGTGGTGTGGTGGCGCATCACCCGAAAATGGCCGCAGTGGCTTAAATATCCCACTTTATTGGCCGTTTCGGCGGGTTTACTGGTGCCGTTTAATGTTGAGCCCGGCTCAACGCTCATGGCACCCGCTTGGTTGGTCATGCTGTACGAAGGTGTTTTTGTACCCAGTTCAGGCTTTGCGCGCGCAGCGCCGGCCCTGGTAATTTGTATGCTGGTCGCGGCGGCTTTTTACCCGTTGTTTGTAGCGTTGAAACGGTTGATCGTTAAAGGCAAACCGCAAGATAACCCGCAAAATAAACCGAAAGGCAAACCTAATAAGCGCGAAAACGCGCGCGTTGAGCCGCAATTGTCTGAGGTCGATGTCGCCGGTTAATACTTAGTTTTTAGTGCGGGGTCCTCGTTGGTCTTCCGCCCATTTTTAGTTGCCTGTTTCCCCAAGTTATTCTCTCCAGCCCTGTCCTGATAACCGTCTTTCGATTCCAGCGTCTTTATTATTCTGCACTACACTAAAAACAAGCGAATTTTGAAACAAATCTCGGTTTGCTTTTAGGTCAAGAAATGCGCAAAACGCCGATAACGAGTGTATAGCCACTCCCAGGCCATGGTTAACAATGCAGCAATTAGGACAACGTGTGGAAGTAAAAACGCCAAGGCGGCCTTCGCCTGCAATGATATTCATCGGTTTACTATTGGCCGCGGGGCTGTTTGCACAGGGGCTTGCCGCCCAACAGCAGCCGGATGTTCGCCTAGTGGTGGATATTTCCGGCAGCATGAAGCAAAACGATCCCAACAATCTGCGCCAGCCAGCCGTGGAGCTGCTCACCCAATTACTGCCCCCCAACAGCAAAGCCGGGGTTTGGACCTTTGGTCAATACGTCAACATGCTGGTGCCGCACAGACCGGTAAACGATGAGTGGGCACGCCAAGCGGCGGGTAAATCCGGCGATATAAACTCTGTGGGATTGTTTACCAACATTGGCGACGCGCTCGATAAAGCCACCTACGACCGGGATCAAGACAACAGCGACTACAACACCAGTGTTATTTTATTAACCGATGGCATGGTGGATGTCAGCAAAGATCCCGGTGCAAATCAGCAGGAATGGCGGCGCATTGTTGAGGAAGTTGTGCCCGCACTGGCGGCGGCGAACATTCGCGTGCACACCATTGCCTTATCGGATAAAGCCGATTCCCGACTGCTCAACAAAATTGCCTTGGCTACCGGCGGGAAAGCTGCGGTTGCCAAAACCGCCGATGAACTGATGAAAGCCTTTTTAGCGGCGTTCGATCAGGCTGCCCCGGCTGAACAGCTGCCGCTTGAGGGAGATCGTTTTGCCGTGGATTCCAGTGTGGAGGAATTTACCGCGCTGATTTTTCGCGAATCCAAAGTTAAACCCACTGTTTTACTCGGGCCCGATCAAACCCGCTACCAGCAAGCCAGCGCACAATCCGATCCCGACCTCAACTGGCACGCCGGTATCGACTACGATCTCATTACTCTTCAGCGACCGCTGGAAGGTGAGTGGGTGGTAACCACGGGCATTGCGCCAGATAGCCGGGTAACCGTGGTCAGTAATCTCAATTTAGTAGTCAAGCCCATGCCGGCTAACTTGTATCGCGGACAAATGTTACCGCTGGACGTGCGTTTACAAGAAGAAGGCAAAACCATTACCGATGCCAATTTCCTAAGGCTGCTAGACATCTCTGCCGTTACCACCCGGCAAAGCGAGCGCAGGCAAGAGTCCCTCAGTGCGGGTGGCGTGCCGGCCAACGGCATTTATCGTGCGCGCTTGGATCATTTTAACGAATTGGGCCAATATCAAGTCACGGTCGCCTTGGATGGTAAAAGCTTTCAGCGGCAAATTACCCACTCTGTGGATGTGCGCGATGCCTTCAGCGTCGAGGTTCGACCAGGCCCTCAGCCCGGCATGCCCTACGAAGTGCACGCCATTCCCTACGCCCAGAATATCAACTTGCAACAATCCAGTGTTATCGCCCGCATTACCTCGCCGTCCGGGCAAACCGCGATCTTACCTGTGCCACTCACCCAGGTGGACGACTGGCTACTAAAATACAGTCCGGTAGAAGAGGGGTTGTATCAAGTGAGCTTGGCCATCGACGTGACCGAGCGCAATGGCAATGCCTATCAGTATCAGCACCCCACCATCGAGTTCGCGTTCCCCGAAGGCAAAACCATCGCGCCAAAACCCGTTGCCGAACCTGAACCCACTCCCGAGCCTGAGGCCGAGCCCAAAGCCAAAAAATCGGGAACGCCTTGGTGGGTATACGTGGCCTTAGGCGTGGGTAACCTACTAATCTTTGGCTTGGCCTTTTTAGCGTACAAATTAATTATGGGGGGTTCAAAAGATTTGGAAGACGACGATGTCGAGCCCGAATCCAAAGAGCCGTCAGCTAAAGAAGAGGCCGAGACCAAAAAAGCACCGGCAGAGCCACTGGCCATGGCCGACATCGCCGACGAAGAATTGGATGAGGTCAGCCCCCCACCAGAATTGCCTGAGGCCACCGATTTATCCAGCGATGATGCGCTGGCCGAGGATATTCCCATGGATGATGGCGATTCCGATCCGCCCGAAGCGCCCATCGATGATCTCGACGCTATGCTGGCGGAAGCCACCGGCGGCTTGCCCGAGGCGGACAGCGACGACGATGACGATGATGCGGAGTTTTCCCTAGATGATTTCGCCTCCGATGACGACGACAAGAAATAACCAAAAATTATTTTCAAGGCGTTTTATCGCCTAAATTAGTTCTCAAAAATAATCAATAATTGACAAAATCGATCAAAATTCACCCGCCGATTTAGGTGGGTGAATGGTATTGTTAGGGCGATTCCTCATAAGCTCACCAAACTCCTGTTATGTGTTAGTCTATCGGCAACTTTTTTGACGGTATTATTGCGGAGATTAATAATGAGTTTTAAAGGCACCGATACTTACGTCGCCACAGAAGACCTACGTATGGCGGTTAACGCCGCCATCAACTTGCAACGGCCATTATTGGTAAAAGGGGAGCCCGGTACAGGTAAAACCCTACTGGCTGAAGAGATTGCCAAGTCGCTGGGCAAAAACCTGATCCAATGGCACATTAAATCTTCCACCAAAGCCCAGCAGGGTTTATACGAGTACGATGCGGTATCGCGTTTGCGCGACTCACAATTGGGCCGCGACAGTGCCAAAGACATCGCCAACTACATTAAAAAAGGCAAACTTTGGGAAGCGTTTACCGCCGAAGAACAAGTCGTATTGTTAATTGACGAAATCGACAAAGCCGACATCGAATTCCCCAACGATTTGCTGGTGGAATTGGATAAAATGGAATTTTTCGTTTACGAAACTGGCGAAACCATTAAAGCTCAAACCCGGCCCATTGTAATCATCAGCAGTAACAACGAAAAAGAATTGCCCGACGCCTTCTTACGCCGTTGTTTCTTCCACTACATTAATTTCCCCGATCGGGAAACCATGCAAAAAATCGTTGACGTTCACTACCCAGAGATTAAAAAGAGCTTGGTACAAGACGCGTTGGATGTATTTTTTGAAATTCGCAAAATCCCCGGCCTCAAGAAAAAACCTTCAACCTCCGAATTGGTGGATTGGTTAAAACTGATTTTAGCCGACGATATTCCCGAAGAAGTACTGCAAAACCGCGACACCAAAAAAGCCATTCCGCCATTGTACGGTGCACTGCTTAAAAACGAACAAGACGTGCAGCTACTTGAGCGGTTGGCCTTTATGAGCCGCCGGGAACAAAATCAGTAACCTTTAAGGTGTTTCCATGTTAGTTAATTTCTTTTACGGATTGCGAGAAGCCAAAGTACCGGTTTCGGTTAAAGAATTCATGGTACTTTTGGAAGCTATGTCAAAAGGTATGGCGTTTGGCAGTATCGATGATTTTTATCTGCTGTCGCGCACCTGCATGGTAAAAGATGAAAAATACTACGATCGATTCGACCGGGCCTTCGGTGCCTATTTTGAAGGCCTGGATAACATCGAAGACTTTTTGGATGCGTTAATTCCCGAAGATTGGATTCGCTCGGAGTTTTTAAAGCATCTAAGCGATGAAGAAAAAGAGAAAATCAAAACGCTGGGTGGTTTAGAAAAACTCATCGACGAGTTTAAAAAGCGCTTAGAAGAGCAAAAAGAACGGCACCAAGGCGGCAATAAGTGGATTGGCACCGGCGGCACATCGCCGTTTGGTAACAGCGGTTATCATCCCGAAGGTATTCGAGTGGGCGGCCAGAGCCGCAACAAAAGCGCTGTTAAAGTTTGGGATAAACGGGAATTTAAAAATCTAGACGATTCCATCGAGCTGGGCACGCGCAACATTAAAGTGGCATTGCGCAAATTGCGAAAATTCGCCCGCAATGGTGCCAATGAAGAGCTGGATTTAGACGACACCATTCGTTCCACTGCCAATAACGCCGGCATGCTCGACATAAAAATGGTGCGTGAGCGCCACAATGCGGTCAAGGTGTTGTTGTTTTTTGATGTAGGTGGCTCTATGGACCCCTACGTGCAAGTCTGTGAAGAATTGTTTTCGGCGTGCAAGTCCGAATTCAAACACATGGAATATTTTTACTTCCATAACTTTATTTACGATGCCGTGTGGAAAGATAACGTTCGCCGCATGACCAACACCACGCCACTGTTTGATGTGCTGCACACCTACAGCAAAGATTACAAGGTTATTTTTATTGGCGACGCCAGCATGAGCCCCTACGAGGTTCTATCGCAATACGGCAGTGTGGAATTCATGAACGACGAACCCGGCTCCGCCTGGATGAAGCGTCTAACCGATACCTTCGATAAAGTGGTTTGGTTAAATCCGGTAGAGCAGCGTTACTGGCGCTACACCGAGAGCATTAAAATTATCAACCAGCTAGTGGAAGGGCGCATGTTCCCGCTTACGTTGGGCGGTTTGGAGCAGGCGATTAGCGAGTTGCAGCGCTAACCGAAGTGCTTTGAAGTTAAATCCGGTAATGACTTGGGCTAGGTAATATGAAAATTAAGGGTCTATTGGTTTTGGTGCTGTTTGCGCCTTTTTTTGTACTAGCTGAAAAGCCTCTCTTAACCGAGCGTGAGTTTACTGCGAAATATGTTGAGTATTTGCAAAGCAACAATCCCGACTCCGAGTTTGAAATATTATCTAGCCTTAACATCCAAGCCGAAGATGTAAATGGTTATGAGTTGAAAGTCTATTTAGGTAATGCCTACGATGCTTACAAATCGGGTGCCAAGAGTATCGAAAGTGTTTTTGCGGATTTTTCAGATGTCATTGAGAGTCAAAAAGAAATATTTTCGAATACAAGCGTCAAATCGATTTTTCCGGTTCTAAAACCCAGAGAGTATATAGAAACCGCAAGACAGCAATTAAAAGAAGCCGGTTACGATAAAGAAGCTCTACCCTTCTACTACGAAAAGTTGAATGACGATATATACCAAATGTATGTATTCGATTCAAAAGATAGTATGAGTTTTGTTTCGCCAGAAGATGTTGATGAATACGGTATAGAAAGTTCCATCGCCGAGATTGCCAAGAAAAATATGGAAAATTATTATGGAAGTCTTGGAGCCCAAATTGGAGAGATGGATACGCAAGGTAATGGCCGTATTTATCTATTTTCTGCCGATGAAAACTACGAAGCATCCATTTTAGTGGCGTTTGACTATCTAGAAAGCACCAACTTGCCGAGCGATAGGGAGTGGGTGGTTTATGTCCCTGCCAGAAGCATTGCTCTAATTGTAGATTCCAACGATTCACAAGCCATACAGCTTGCGTCGTATTTGGCCGTACAAGGGTACAATGAATTGGCTTATGCAATATCTCCTTTCGGATACATTAAAAAGGACGGCAGCTGGATACGTTTTAAGTCGTAACTATACTTTTTAAACTGATAAGTTAATAAGAAAGTTCGCAGGCTTTTTATTGCAACGTTTGCAATCGCAAACTAAGTTTTGGTGGGTTTTTATTCCGTGTCGTGGTTTTGGTATTCGCTACGCTATGAATTCAATCGATCCACCAAATATTCCTCCAACTCCTGCGCCTGAGCGGCGGTAAAATCCCAGCTCAAACTTGTGCGGCGTTCAAGAATATCGGCAGCGGTTTGCGCCCATTCGTTGTCGACTAAGTAATCCACTTCTTTTTGATGCAAACCGTGGCCAAAATCTCGGCCTAGGTCTTTTTCGGTTTTAGTTTGCCCGAGTATTTCGAAGCTGGCGTCGCCGTAGGTAATGCTCAGTCTTTGTAACAGTGCGTTGGGCATTTTGGGGTAGCTGCTGGCGAGTTCTTTGAGCAGTTGACGAGCATCGCTAAAACCCGCTCCGGGTAATGGGCTGAGTTTACCGGCACGGCGCGCTTTGGACGGTAAATAGGGCGATAACAGCCTAAAAACTCGCTCGGCGGTGGAGAGGTGGTGGAGCAAATCGCCACCAAATAAATTCACCAGCGGCGATTGTCCATCTGGGCAGTCGATGTCCAGCACCAAATCGCTTAAATCCTGCTGATTGCCATCGTCACACACGGCGCGAAGACCCGAGCGGCATTGCGCGATGTCGTCGGCGCTAAAGCTGGCTTGTGTGCACTGATTGAGTTCCGCCAATAGCTGCTGTTCGTCTTGGGCGATGTCTTCGTTGGAGATTTCCTCCCCGGCGGCTGTAATTAAAGGCCCAAAATGCAGCCAATGCTCGTTGATGGGAATTAAGCCCAGTCGTTGCGCGCCGCGATGGTAAAAAACAGCCGTCGATAAGTTTAACGAGTTGGGCACAACCAAGTGAGTTAACCGCAGCAATAACGTGCCGGCTCGAGTGTCGCTATTGAGCTGTGTGTTCAAAACGGTGTGTACATGCGGGCCGGTGGCGTTGACCAGCACTGGCGTGGATACCAATTTTACCGCTTGGCCAGAGGCGTTGGCTTGAATGCTTAAATGCCAAAGGCCATGCTCGCGAACACCTTTTAACAGGGCGTGGCGAGTCACAATGTGCGCACCGTGCTTTTTGGCTTGTAAGGCGTTGGCTAGCGTAAAGCGGCTGGCGTTGGTTTGAAATCCTTGCTCAGCAATACGTACTCCGTTGGCGGGTAGCACTTGAGCCGCTACAGCCGGCTTTTTAACCGGCTGCTGCCATGCGTTGTGCAGCGTATTGAGTAACGGCCAAGACCAATGGCCGTCGAAGCATTCGAGAGTGGGGCAAGTGCGCATTAAATACGGAGCCAGTTGTTGCAGACGTTTTAGTTCGTCGTAGTCGTTGGCTAAATTAGTGAGGCGAAATCGACGCAGGTTGCGCAAATTGGCACTTAAAAAATAAGGCTGGGCAGAGGAATAGCCGGTGGCCAAATCGCTGGCTTGGCAGAGCAACACGCTGAGCCCTCGGGCAGAGCCTTCGCGGGCAACGGTGGTCCCGTTAATTCCGCCGCCAATTACCACCAAATCGTAATGGTCTTTGAGTTTAACTTGCACTGCACTGGATGGAGCCAAAAGGGTCATCTCCGAGCCGGGTAACACAATCGTTGTGTGTAAGTTTCAGCGTTTGCGGTTGGTTTATTCTCAACCGGTCAAGTCACTGGCTTTTCCTTGCCATCTGTTCTGTATAATAGCTCCTCAGCACGACGAATACACTGATTAGGAACCGCTTCTTTTGTCTCATCAAGCGCTCGATTTAAACGAGGTCCTGGGCGTACACCGGCCTCAATTACAACGCATCACCCGGGAGATCAGCCGCCGCCAGCGCGCCAACAAACCCTACGATAAATTAGAACAAAAATTAGTCGCTTTAAAGACGGCCTCCGAGACTGCGCTGGCGCACAAACGAGAGCATTTACCGGCCATCGAATTCCCCGAACAATTACCCATCAGCGAAAAACGCGATGAAATCGCTAAAGCCATCGATGAGCATCAAGTGGTGGTGCTCGCCGGCGAGACTGGCTCGGGTAAAACTACCCAGCTGCCTAAAATTTGTTTGCAATTGGGCCGTGGCATTGGCGGTGTTATTGGCCACACTCAGCCACGACGTTTAGCCGCCAGTACCGTGGCCAGCCGCATTGCCGATGAGCTCAGTGCAGAGTTGGGCGAGGCGGTGGGTTTTCAGGTGCGCTTTGCCGATCAAAGCAGCGATCGCACCTACATCAAGTTGATGACCGACGGCATCTTGCTGGCCGAAATCCAGCAGGATCCCATGCTCAATCGCTACGACACGTTAATTATCGACGAGGCCCACGAGCGCAGTCTGAATATTGATTTTTTATTGGGCTATTTAAAAACGCTGCTGCCCAAACGGCCCGACTTAAAATTGATTATCACCTCGGCCACTATCGATTTAGAGCGCTTTGCTAAGCATTTTGATGATGCGCCCATTATCGAAGTGTCTGGACGGACTTATCCGGTGGATGTGCGCTATCGGCCACCCTTGGATGAGCAGGAAGACCTTTATCAGTCGATTGTGTCTTCGGTAGAAGAGTTGCTGCAAGAAGAACGCAGCGACGGCGGCCAGCGCGGTGGCGACTTTTTGGTGTTTTTAAGTGGCGAGCGAGAAATTCGCGAAGCAGCATTGGCGCTGCGCCGGGCAGAATTACCCCATTTGGAAGTGTTGCCACTTTATGCGCGTTTGAGTTTAAAAGATCAAAGCCGAGTGTTTGCCAATCACAAGGGGCGGCGAGTGGTGTTGGCCACTAATGTGGCCGAAACCTCGGTGACTGTGCCGGGTATTCGTTACGTGATCGATCCCGGTACCGCACGCATCAGTCGCTACAGTTATCGCACCAAAATTCAGCGATTACCCATTGAATCGATTTCACAGGCCAGTGCCAACCAGCGTAAAGGCCGCTGTGGTCGAGTCAGTGCCGGTATTTGCGTGCGCTTGTACGACGAAGCCGATTTTCAATCTCGCCCAGAGTTTACCGACGCCGAAATCCTGCGGACAAATTTGGCATCGGTGATCTTACAGATGCTGCAACTAAACCTGGGCGATATTCGCCAATTTCCCTTTATCGACGCGCCCGACAACCGGCTCATTAACGACGGCTTTAATTTGCTCAAACAATTAAAAGCCGTTGACGACAACGATCAAGTTACCGAATTGGGCCGAAAAATTGCCACACTGCCTGTGGATCCGCGCCTGGGCGCGATTGTGGTGGCCGCCGGCGAACAGGGATCGCTGGCGGAATTATTGGTGATCGTTAGCGCGCTGGCGGTGCAGGATCCCAGAGAACGGCCCGCCGACAAACAGCAGGCCGCGGACGAAAAGCACCGGCGCTTTTGGCATGACCATTCCGATCTAGTCGCCTATCTCAGCCTTTGGCAGCACTACGAGCAGCTGCGCCAGGATCTTTCTCAAAACCAGTTGCGCAAACAGTGTCAGCGGGAATTTTTATCCTATTTGCGATTGCGCGAATGGCGAGACATTCACCACCAGCTCACTCTGGCTTGCCAACACATTGGTTTAAAAATCAATAAAGAAGAAGCCAGCTACGAGGCCATACATCGGCCGTTATTGGTGGGCTTGCTCGACTACGTGGGCCAAAAAACCAACGAAGGCGATTACCTGGGCACACGCAATCGCAAATTTATGATTTTTCCCGGGTCTTCGCAGTTTAAAAAACGCCCGGCGTGGTTAGTGGCCAGCGAATTGTTAGAAACCAGTCGGCTGTTTGCTCACGGCGTGGCCAAAGTCGAGCCCGAATGGATTTTGGCGGCGTCTACTCACTTAGTTAAACGCAATCACTCAGAGCCCCATTACGAGGCCAAACGCGGGCAGGTAATGGCCTACGAGCGCGTTACCTTGTTTGGGCTTACGCTGGTTGAAAAACAACGAGTTAATTACGCACCGATTAATCCGCAGGAAAGCCGCGAAGTGTTCATTCGCCGAGCGCTGGTTGAAGGTGCCTATGGTGAAGTGCGATCGGGCCGCAATAAAAAAGCAGCAGGCAATCGCAAAGTGGGCGAGTTTTTTCAACACAACCGCGCCATTATTAACGAATTGTTGGAAATCGAGGCCAAATCTCGCCGGCGCGACATTCTCGAAGACGATCAAGTTTTGTTTGATTTTTACGATCAGCGCGTCGGCCAAGACGTGGTAAATCTGGCCAGTTTTGAAAAATGGCGAGAACAAGCCGAACAAAAAGACCCCCACATTTTATTTGCCGAGCGCGAATTATTAATGCGCGACGCCAGTGTCGACTTGGGCCAAAGCCAGTTTCCGGATATTTTAGAGTGGCAGGGCATGGAGTTCCCGCTCAGCTACCATTTTGAGCCAGGCGCAGTGGACGACGGTGTCAGCATCCATGTGCCCGTGGGTTTGTTGCATCAAGTCCCCGAAAACCTGCTGCAATGGTTGGTGCCCGGAATTCTCGCAGAAAAATGTACAGCGCTGGTTAAAGGCCTGCCCAAGCGCTGGCGCAAACAATTTGTGCCTGTGCCTATGTTTGTTAACAAAGCCCTGGCGTCGATGGTGGCTGACAACAAGCCTCTTATTGAAGTGCTAAGCCACCAATTGCAGCGCTTGAGTAATGTTCAAATACCCGACGAGGCTTGGGACGAGGTTGAGTTAGACTCCTACTATCTCATCAACATTAAAGTGGATGATGATCGCGGTAAATTGATCGAACAAAGCCG
This sequence comes from uncultured Cellvibrionaceae bacterium, assembly GCA_964342265.1. Taxonomy (GTDB): domain Bacteria; phylum Pseudomonadota; class Gammaproteobacteria; order Pseudomonadales; family Cellvibrionaceae; genus Halioxenophilus. The sequence goes on from CAYFFE010000104.1 coordinate 11,662, forward strand.
CAATCTTAGCGAGCTAAAAGCCAAATACCGCGAAAACATTCAAGCCACACTGCAATCGGCCGGGCAAGGTCTGGAGCAAGAAGGCATTACCGACTGGACTTTTGGCGACCTACCCGAGAGCAAACAATTAAAGCGCCAAGGCGTTACCATCAAGGCCTATCCGGCGTTGGTCGATGAAGGGCAAAGTGTGGCGCTCAAAATGCACGACAACCCCCTAGAGGCGGAGTGTTTCAGCTTGCGGGCGCAAGTCCGCCTAGCCATGCTAACGCTGAAAGATAAAGTTAAGTATTTGCGCAAAGAGCTGTTAAAGGGCAAAGATATTGGCTTATCGGTTACTTCGTTAGGAAGCCGCGACCAAGTTGCCGAAGATATTATCGCCTCGGCGATTAAACAAGTCGTGTTCGAAGGCCAATTGGTGCGCCGCGAAAGCGACTTTAATCAGCAACTCACCGCTCACAGCGCCGACATAATTGATCGAGCCCAAGCAATAGAAACCGTTTTGGTGGATGCACTAAAAGATGTAGTGCAAATAAAAAAATCCATCAAAACCAGCAAAAATGCCTTGGCCTTAACCTGGGCTGCTCAGGATATTACCCACCAATTGGAACATTTGTTCTATCCCGAGTTTATTTACGAAGTACCGTTCGAGCAATTTCAGCAATTTAAGCGTTATTTACAAGCCATCAATCTGCGCTTGGAAAAAGTCCCCCAAAATGTACAGCGCGACCGACAAAACATTGCCATTATCGAGGAACTGTGGTCGCGCTACGAAAACGTTTTAGATCAAAAAGGCAATACTTGGTGCCAAGCGAACCAACAACTGCAACATTTCCGCTGGTTAATAGAAGAACTGAGAGTTTCGCTGTTTGCGCAAACTTTAAAGACCAGTCAAACGGTGTCAGCCAAGCGGTTAGACAAGCTCTGGCAAGAAATTTTAATAAACATGTGAAATTCATACGTATTTGCTAGGGGCACTTACGTGTAGAATCTTTGGCCGGGGGAGGCTACCTGTAATTCTGACCGGGTTGTTTGTTATATAAATTTTACAAGTAGCCCCAGTCGGCACAGAAACTTGTCCCTACCCACTAGGTCTATTGGCCCGTAAGATTTTTAAACACAAAAAAACTGAAGTTCATATTAGGAGAACTATCATGGCTAAATCTAAGTCTCTTCCTTTGGCTGCTGCGGTTGGCGCTGCTGTATTGGCAACTGCTTCTTTGGCTCCTCTAGCTAACGCTGCTGAAAACCCATTCGCGGCCACTGACCTAAGCCAAGGCTACAACCTAGCTGGCAACGCTGAAGGCAAATGTGGCGAAGGCAAGTGCGGCGAAGGCAAATGTGGTGAAGAAAAAGGCGGCGAAGGTAAATGCGGCGAAGGCAAGTGCGGCGAAGAAAAAGGCGCTGAAGGTAAA